>JADHXV010000064.1 GCA_016782785.1 Planctomycetota bacterium
GTTTTCAAGCCCCTTGTCGCCTTCGCCGAAGACGGCCCGACCGAGCCGACTGCACACGGTGGCGGCGTCGGCGCCCAAGAGGCAGCCAACCTCGTCCGGGTTGCCGGAGGCGTGGACGTGGATATCGATGACGCCAGCGTGGACGGCTGTGCCGACCTGCGGCCGGCGGCCGGGTTGCATCAGGTCGGCCAGGACCTCGGCCACCTCCGACTCGCGGAGGCCGAACGTCCGGACCGTTCGCACGAGCGTGACGCGGCCTGGGGCAACCTCGCGGATCCGCGGCAGGACCTCGCTGTCAAGCATCGTCCGCATCTCGGCCGGGACGCCCGGGATGCAGAATACCCGCGCGGTGCCCACTCGGGCCGCCATGCCGACGGCCGTGCCGACGGGGTTGGGCAGCACGTCGGCGCCGCGCGGCAGGAGGGCCTGCACACGGTTAGTGGCGCTGACGGGCCGGCCGCGGGCGTCGGCCCAGGCCTGGAGATGGGCGGCCGCCTCGGGATGCTCCTCGAGCGGGACACCCATCGCCTGGGCCAGGGCATGGCGGGTGCAGTCATCCTGCGTGGGACCGAGGCCGCCTGTGGCGACGATGAGGTCGGCGTCGGCGCCGGCACGGCGGAAGGCGTCGGCGATGGCCGGCGCGAGGTCGTCCAGGGTCTCGTGGCGGACCACCTGGATGCCCAGCGTGCCGAGGGCCCGGGCCACGTGGGCCGAGTGCGTATCGAGCCGAAGGCCGCGCACGAGTTCGGTCCCGATGCTGAAGATGACGGCGCGCACGGCCTCCCCTATCGGCTGAAGTGGAACAGGATGACGTCGCCGTCGCGGACGACGTAGTCGCGGCCTTCGAGGCGGACGTGGCCCTCGGCCCGGGCGTGCTTGAGGTCGCCGGCGGCCTTGAGGTCGTCGAAGCCGACGACCTCGGCCCGGATGAAGCCGTGGGCCATGTCGGTGTGGACGTCGGCGGCGGCCTCGACGGCATTGGCGCCGCGGGGCAGGCTGCGGGCCGCCACCTCCTTGTCGCCGGTGGTGTAGAAGGTGATGCGGTCGAGGGCGCCGTGGACGGCCGCGGGCACGTCGGGCGCGTGGAACCGGTCCAGGCCGAGTTCCGCCAGGAACGGGCCGCGCTCGTCGGGAGCGAGTTGTTCGATCTCGGATTCCAGCGACGCGCACAGCGCGAAGACCGGCCGCGGCAGGTCCGGATACGAGCCGATGACCTCGGCGGGCCGGTCGGCGTGGTCCTCGCCGACGTTCAGCACGTTCAGGACGGGCTTGAGGGTGAGGGCCGCGAAGTTGCGGAGGATGTTCCGCTCGGCCTCGGTCTGCGGGACGCCCTGGAGCGGCGCTTCGGCCTCCAGGGCCTGGCGGCACCGCTGGAGGAAGTCGAGTTCGTGCTGGAGGGCATCGCGGTTCGGCAGCGGCTTGGTGAGTTGGCCCTCCACCTTCTCGATGCGGCGCAGGATAACGTCGAGGTCGGCCAGGAGGAACTCGCCGAAGAGGGCGTCGCGGTCGGCCTGCGGGTCGACCCGGCCGGGCACGCGGTCGGACTCGAACGCCCGGAGGACACACACCAGGGCGTCCGCCCGCCGCAGGTGCTCGACAATGGCGGTGTTCTGCGACGCCAGGTCCGGCCGGCCGGGCGCCAAGCCCGGCAGGTCGAGCCACTCGATGTGGACGGCCACCTTCCTGGGCGTCTGGTAGTGCTCGTGAAGCCAGTCAAGCCGCACATCCGGCACGGCTACCGAGGCGGCGTTGGGGTGGTCGGCGCGGGCGGGGTGCGCAGCGGAATCGACCGCGCCTTCCGAGAGCGCGGTAAAGAGGCACGTCTTCCCGGAGAGCGGGAGCCCGGCCAGCGCAACGTGCACGTGGAAGTTCTCCGCGAGTGGTCCCAGGGCCCGTCCGGCGGCGGTTCAGGTCAAGCGGGTCAGCGCCTTCCGGACTTCGGGCGGTCGTAGGCGCGCTCAATCTTGGTCATAATCTCGGAGAGGCACACCAGGTCCTGATCGCTCAGGGAATGCAAGGCTTCGATGCTGGTCTTGATCTTGCTGCGCCGGTATGCGTTGACGGCCCGACGTCCCTTGGGGGTGATGGAGACGTCGATCTTGCGTTTGTCCTCCGGGTTGATGGAGCAGATGACGAGTTTCTCTTCGTAGCGTTGCTCAAGGGCCTTCAGGACGCGCGACATCTGGGCGGGCAGGACGCCGACGTGTTTGCGCAGTTCGCCGACGGACATCGACGTTACGTCTTCGAGGGCGTCGAGGGCCAGGAATTCCGACTCGGAGAGGTCGTACCCGCCCTTGAACTTCTCGCGCTGGGACTCAAACCAGGTCCGGCGCGTAAGTTCGAACATCTGGAGGGCGAGTTGCTGGATGGCATCGTCTCGTTTGGTCACGCCCATCTCCGTGCGCCGGCCGGGGGTCGGCCGTTCCGCCTCGCCGACCAGGCGAGAAAGACTCACGTGTCGGGCCGGGGCCTGTCGGTGGCGGCGGCGGCCTGGGGGCGCGGCTGGGGCTTGGAGGCGCCGGCCTTGGGGTTCGCGGTGGCGGCGCCGACGGCGCGTTTCATCCGTCGGCCGACCTTGAACTTGACGGTGGCCTTCAGGGGCACCGGCACGCGTTCCAGGGTGCGCGGGTTCTGGGCCATGCGCGGTTTGCGGGTGCGAACCTCGAAGACGCCGAAATCGCGGAACTCCAGGCGGTTTCCGGCGGCAAGTTCCTGGATGATCTCGTCGAGCAAGCGTTGGACCACCTCTTTGACAAGGGTGCGTTTGGCGCCCAGGCCATCGGCGATCCGGTCCGTCAGTTCCTTCTTGGTGACGGTCCTCATAGGTGACCCTTCTCGGCGTTCCAGGGTTCGCGTGCGTTGTCCGAACGGTTATGTGACTTGTCCCGCCCACCGGCAAAAGGGCCGCCGCGCCAGCCGTTGGGCGCCTCTCGCAACCGGGCAGAAAAGCATGCGACAGACCGGTGTTTCCGCGCGCCCGAGAACGGCAACTTCATGCTAGACCGGCGCTTACGAGGCCGCAAGGAAAAAACCCGGTCGCCCCAGACGGGCCGGTCAGCCGCCGCCCAGCCTGTCTTTCGGGTGCGTTTTCGCCGCTTTGTCCGACACGAGCAGGGCCGGCTCCTCGATCATGACGACCGCGTTGGGCGGCACCGAGTGGGTGAGCCAGACGTTGCCGCCGATCGTGCTGCCGGCCCCGACCACCGTCTCGCCGCCCAGGAGCGTAGCCCCGGAGTAGATGGTCACGTTGTCGCCGACGGTGGGGTGCCTCTTGCGGCCTCGGATCAACTCGCCCTTCTCGTCCTTGGGGAAACTCAGGGCCCCCAGGGTAACGCCCTGGTACATCTTGACGTTGTCGCCAATCTCGGTGGTCTCGCCGACAACGACCCCCGTGCCGTGGTCGATGAAGAACCGCCGGCCGATGCGGGCCCCGGGATGGATGTCGATGCCGGTGGCGCTGTGGGCCATCTCGGTCATGATGCGCGGCAGGAGCGGCACCCGCATCTCCCACAACTCGTGGGCGATGCGGTACACCGTCACCGCCTCAAGGCCTGGATACGAGAAGATGATCTCTTCCAGGCCCTTGGCCGCCGGGTCGCCGTCGTACAGGGCCTGGACGTCGCCCTCCAGGAGTTCCCGCAGCCGGGGGATGCGGCGAAGGAACTCGGTGGCCAGGTCGGTGGCCACGTCGGCACAGGTGTGGCACTGGCCCGACGTGTGCCGGCACCCGTGGACGATGCTCAGGTAGACCTGCTCGCCGAGCAGGCGGTGCACCTGCCAGATGCGGTCGCCGATGTGGAACCGGATATTCTCTCGGGTGAAGTTGCGCCGGCCGAAGTAGCCGGGGTAGAGGATTTCGCGCAGGCCGTCGAGAACCTCGCCGACCGCCTCGCGCGAGGGCAGCGCCCGGCGGCCCAGGTGATTGATTCTCGAGATGGCGTCGTACGTCTGGACGATGTCGTCGATGATCTCGGGGATGCCGCGATCCGGGTTGCTCTCTGCAGGCATCGGCCGCCCCATTGTCAACCGAGAGATGATGTGTGATTATAGCCTACGCAGGCCCTGGCGGCAAATCGGTTGGGACGAAAAGCGGGCCTTCCTGCCGCGCCGCCCGCCCGGTGCTACTCTTCCTCTTGCTTCGCCTTGGCGGCGTGCTCGATGATCTGCTGCTGGACGTTCGCCGGCACGGCCTCGTAGTGCGAGAACTCCATCGTGTAACTGCCCTGGCCGCCCGTAATGCTCCGCAACTGCGTGTTGTACTGGGCCACCTCGGCCAGGGGGACCTGCACCGTGATGGTCTGCGTGCCGCCGGGGCCCGCCTGCATGCCCATGATGCGGCCGCGGCGGCTGTTCAGGTCGCCCGTAATCGAGCCCAGGAACTCGTCGGGCACGGTGATGGCCATGTTGACGTGCGGCTCGAGAATGGCGGGCTTGGCCTTCTGGACGGCGTCGCGGAAGGCGTTGCGGCCGGCGATCTTGAACGCCACTTCCTTCGAGTCCACCGCGTGATGTTTGCCGTCGTAGACGCTCACGCGTGCGTCCTGAAACGGGCACCCCGCGACGACGCCCTCCTCCATGGCCTCGCGGACGCCCTTCTCGATGGCGGGCAGGAACTGCCTCGGAATCGACCCGCCGAAGATGGCGTCGACGAACTCAAACCCCTCGTCTCGGCCGAGCGGCTCGACCCGCAGGTACACCTCGCCGAACTGGCCCGCCCCGCCCGTCTGCTTCTTGTGGCGGTAATGGCCTTCGGCCTTGCTCGTGATGGTCTCGCGGTACGGAATCTTGGGCGGCTTGGTGTCGACGTCGACCTGGTACCGGCGTTTCATGCGTTCCAGCAGGACCATGAGGTGGATGTCGCCCAGGCCGTTGACGACCAGTTCGTTGGTCTGCCGGTCGCGGGTGGTCTTGAGGGTGCTGTCCTCGTCGAGCATCTTGCTGAGCGACTCGGAAATCTTCTGTTCGTCGCCCCGGCTCTTGGGCTGAAGCGCCAGCGCGAACATCGGGACGGGCACCCGGATGGGCGGCATGATGAGCGCGTCGGGGCCGGTGGTGACCGTGTCGCCGATCTTCAGCCCCTCGACCTTGGGCGCGCCGACGATGTCGCCCGCCACGGCGGCCTCGATGGGATGGTTCTCCTTGCCCTGGCTTCGCAGCAGTTGGCTGAACTTCGTCTCGCGCCGCTCGTCGTTGATGCGGGCCGAACTGTCGGCCTCCAGCCGCCCTCGGTACACCCGCAGAAAGGCAATCTTGCCGACGAACGGGTCGCTCACGATTTTGAAGACCTGGGCGCAGAACGGCGCGTTCGGGTCGGCCTCAAGCGTCACCTCCTCGGCGTCTTCGGCCGTGCCCTTGCGGGCGGTGCGCGCCACGGCCTGGCGGGGGTTGGGGGCGCTTTGGACGAGGTGGTCCAGCAGTTCCTCGACGCCGATTTCCTGGCGGGCGCTGGTGAAGAGGATAGGGATGAGCGTGCCGCTGGTCAGGGCCTTTGTGAAGGCGGCCGCCAGTTCCTCCTCGCTAATCGTCTCGTCGCCGAGGTACCGCTCCATGAGCGATTCGTCGGCCTCGATGATCGATTCGACGAGTTCGCCGTGGGCGGCGGCCACGTCCATGAGGCCGTCGGCCGACGCGGCCGTCGCGAAGGCGTCCACGACGCTCTTGAAGTCGGCCCCCTGCCCCACGGGGATGGTCAGCGGCCGGCACTGAGGCCCGAGGCCCTCCTGAATCTGGCCCACGAGCGACGCCAGGTCGATGTTCTCGGCATCCGCCTTGTTCACGACGACGAACCGCGCCAGGCCGGCCTCCGACGCCACGTTGAACAGCCGCCGCGAGTGAATGTCGACGCCCGTGGCGGCGCCGACGACCAGAACGGCCGCGTCGGTCGCCGACAGCCCCCGAAGCGCCGCCCCGATGAAGTCCGAGTAGCCCGGCGTGTCCAACAGGTTGACGTGGACGCCCTTGTGCGTCAGGTGCATGATGCTGGTCGTGATGCTGGAGCCGCGCTCCTTCTCCTCGGGCTCGAAATCGCTGACGGTGTTCCCCTCGTCCGGGGTGCCCAGACGGTTGATCACCCCGGCCTTGTGGAGCATGGCCTCGGCCAGTTGGGTCTTGCCGGTCCCGGTGTTGCCGATGAGCACAACGTTGCGGATCGATTCGGTTGTGACGGCTGCCATAGGTTCCTCCAAAGGCTCGTGGTTTTCTGCCTTCTGTTCGCTGCGCAGGCCAGCGTGGGCCCGCGGGCGCCAGCCAGCCGTGAGGTCCCTCCTCTTTGCCGCCGCGGTGGCTCAGTCGGCAGTCTGATCGCCGGCGGCCTCGATGGCCTCTTCGACCGTCAACGTGCCCTCGTAGAGCGCCCGGCCGATGATCGCCCCGTGAATGACCCCCGTCGCCCGGAGGCGTTTGACGTCATCCACGGTCGTTACGCCGCCCGAGGCGATGACCGGCACGTCGGTTCGCCGGGCCAGGTCGGCCGTCGCCTCGGCGTTCGGGCCGGACATCATACCATCTCGGGCGATGTCCGTATAGATAATCGCCGCCAAAGGCAGCCCTTTGGCCGCTTCCAGCATGTCGGCGACGGACCGGCCCGCCCCGGTCTTCCAGCCCTCGACGGCCACGTCGCCGCGGCGGGCGTCGAGGCCCAGGACCACCCGGCCGGGATGGGCCCGGGCAATCTCGGCCAGCCACGCGGGCTCGCGGACGGCCCGCGTGCCCACGATGACCCGGGCCAGGCCCAGGCCGAGCGCCTTCTGGACGGTTCGGCTGTCGCGGATGCCGCCGCCCAGTTCCACCTTCAGGCCGACGGCTTCGACGATACGCGCGACGGCGTCGAGGTTTCTGGGCTCGCCCTCGCGGGCGCCGTCGAGGTCCACTACGTGAAGCCAGCGCGCCCCCGCCGCCTCGAAGCCGCGCGCCACGGCCACAGGGTCTTCGTCGAAAACGGTCTCGCGCGCGTAGTCGCCCTGCTCGAGCCGCACGCAGCGGCCGCCGCGGAGGTCGATGGCTGGTAGAATCAGCATGATGGTCGGGTGCGGCTTGGGATGCACTTCGGCGTATCAGGTCCGCTGGACAAAATTCTCCAGAAGCATCAGGCCCGCCGCCTGGCTCTTCTCCGGATGAAACTGCGTGGCATACACGTTGCCGGAGGCCACGGCGCTGGCGAACGGTTCGTCGTAATCCGTGCGGGCCGCCACAACCGACTCGTCCCGTGGGGCCGCATAATAGGAATGCGCGAAGTAGAAGTAAACCCCCTCCCGCTCCATCCCGGCGAACAGCGGGCATTCGCCGGCGGGCTCGGCCCGGTTCCAGCCCATGTGAGGGACCTTCAGGCCGCGCTCGGCCAGCGACGGGCTGAAGCGGACCACGCGGCCCGGCAGGACGCCCAGGCCCTTCGGCAGCGGCGTCTGCCCAAGGGCGGCCACGTCCACGGGGGCCTCGGCCACCTCTTCGCTTTCCTCAAAGAGGAACTGGAGGCCGAGGCAGATGCCCAGGAACGGCCGGCCCTTGGCGATGACGTCGCGGATGGCCTCGACCAGGCCCCGCTGCCTGAGCGCCGCCATGGCGTCGCCGAACGCGCCGACGCCCGGCACGATGAGGCGGTCGGCCCCGGCCACCACGTCGGGCCGGTCCGACACCTCGGCCGCGCTGCCGATACGCTCCACCGCCTTCTGGACGCTGCGGAGGTTGCCCATGCCATAATCGACGATGACAATCACCCGCCACGTCCCTTCCGGCGGACAAACGGGAGGCGGCCGAGCCGGCCCGCCTCCCGTTGCAAGGCTCGCGCTAGTACGGCGAAACGACGATCGCGACGCGCCGGTTCCGGCTGCGGCCAGCGTCCGTCTGGTTCGACGCCACGGGCTTGTAGTAACTGAAGCCCGACGCATAGATGCGCTTCGCGTCGATACCCTTCGAGGTCAGGTACCGGACGACGGCCATGGCGCGGTTGCACGCCAGGTCCCAGTTGTCCTGCCACAGGTTCTTGCTCTTGCGGATGGGCTCGTTGTCGGTGTGCCCCTCCACCCGGATGGTCTGACTGGAGTAATCGCGGTTCAGCACGCTGGCGATCTTGTCCAGGACACGCTGCGAGGAGGACTTGAGCGTGGCCTTGCCCGAGTCGAAGAGGATCGTGTCGGGCAACGTGACAGTCGTGACACCGCCCGCCACGCTGACGTCGATGCCCTCGCCGAAGTCGGGCTTCTTGGCGGGCTGCGGCTCGGCCTTGGCCTGCTGGGCCGCCTGCCGGGCCTGGGCCACGTCGCTCAGCATCTGCTGGTTCTCGCCCTGGAGGCGATCGTTTTCGGCCTGGAGGTCGGCGTTCCTGACGATGGCCTGTTCCAGTTGCTTCTGTAGGGCGGCGTTGCGTTCTTCGAGTTGCTGCTGTTGGCACCCGACGCTCGCCGCCGCCAGCGCGCCGATGGCCAGCACCAGGAGCCCCCGGACCGCCGGTTGCCAGGTTCGTCTTCCTTGTCGCATGGCTCTCTCCTTTCCACGCCCAGTCCGCCACGATGGCTGGCGCTGCCAGCCGTCCACTACTGGAAGAATATCGCCTGGATACCCGGGCGAAAATACGCGATCAGCGGGTCCTGGACCAGCATCACGATGCCGGCCGCCAGCCCCAGGAACGGCCCGTACGGCACCTCGCTATCGCGCTTCCGCACCAGGTGCCACAGGCCGTACACCAGCCCCAGAAACGGCGCCATGAAGAAGATCAGGACGGCCGCCTCCCACCCCAGGCATCCGCCGACGGCGGCCATCAGGTACACGTCGCCCATGCCCATGGCCTCTTTGCGGAACGCCAGGCTTCCGAGGAACCGCGTCACGTAGATGACGCCGGCGCCTACGGCCGCCCCCACGAGGGCCAGGAGCACGGCGTCGGCCCGGGCCCAGCCCGTCCAGTCGGGCAGGCGGTGGTCGAACGCGCCCACCCGCTGCACGTCGGGCCAGAGAAAAGAGCCGACCAGCCCCACGGCCAGCGCCAGGTTCGTGACCGAGGTGTAAATCTCCTTCCGCTCGTAGTCAATAACGCCGGACGCCACGAGCGCCGCCGCCAGCACCATGTGCACCGCATAGACGGCCAGGTGGTCGGCCCCGTCGCGGAGACCCAGCCGGAAGTACGCCAGCCAGTAGCCCAGAAAGGCGAGCCCCGTGGCCGCCTCCACCAGCATGTACCCCACCGAGAACCGCGAACCGCAGCGCCGACACCGGCCGCGCAACACGAAGTAACTGATAACCGGCAGGTTATCGTACCACGCAATGAGCGCCAGGCACAACGGGCAGTGCGACGGTGGCCAGACGATGCTCTTGCCGGCCGGCAACCGATGGATCACCACGTTCAGGAAACTGCCGACACACAGGCCCAGCAGCGTGACGAAGACGCCGACCGGCCATGTCTCGACCAGCGGCACGGCCTTGGGCGCCTCGGCCGCCCCGGCCACGAGGGCAATCAGAAACCCGACCGTGCCCGAGGCCCCCGCTGCCAGCGTGCTTTCGTCCATGCGCCGTTCGACCTGCTCCTCGGTCCGGCCTCATCCCTCGCCAATCATCGACTCTAGCAGGCGCGCAGCGGGCTTGCAAGGCAAAACGGCCGGCGGGCGACGCGCCCCCCGCGTCCGTAGAGAACTCTCGTCAAACGCGGCCCGCCGTGGTACCATCCCGCTTCTATGGAGCCCGAAACTCCCGGCATGGGATGGTCCCTGGTCGTGAACACGGCGTACGCCGCGGCGGCGACCGTCGGATGGCCATACTATCTCTACCTCCTGGCCACGCAGCGGAAGTACCGCGTCCACCTGGCCGAACGCTGGGGCCGCGTGCCGCGTTTCGAGCCGGGCCGGCAGCGGTTCTGGGTCCATGCCATCAGCGTGGGCGAGGTCGAGGCCGCCCGCACCTTCGTCCCTGCCCTCCAAGAGGCGTACCCGGAGGCCGAGATCGTCTTTTCGACCACCACCCTGACCGGCCGCGAGCGGGCCGAGAAGCGCTTCCCCGGGCTGCCCGTGTTCCACTTTCCGCTGGACCTGTGGCCGTGCGTGGCCTCGGCCCTTCGGCGGGTAAAGCCAACGGCGGTCATCCAGGTGGAATCGGAGTGGTGGCCGAACTTTTTCTTCGCGGCCGCCCGGCGCGGCATCCCGGTCGTCTGCGTCAACGTCCGCCTGACGGAGCACGGGGCCCGCGGCTACGCCCACATCCGCCCCATCATGCGGCGGGTGTTCAACTGCTGCTCAGGGATAGGCGTCCAGGCCGACCTGTACCGCGACCGCCTGGCCGCCCTCGGGGCCGACCCGCGGCGCATCCGCGTGACGGGCCAGATGAAACACGACGGCGTGACCTTTGCGGACACCGTGGCCGGGGCCGACGCCCTCGCCCGCGAGATGGGCATCGCGCCGGAGGACAGCGTCCTCGTGGCCGGCAGCACGGGGCCGGGCGAAGAGGTTACGCTTCTCGATGCCTACAAGCGGGTGCGCCGCGCGCATCCGGGCCTGCGGCTGGTCATCGTGCCGCGCCGGCCGGAAAGTTTCAGCGCCACCGCCGAGGCCGTCCGGCAGGCCGGCCTGCCGCTCTTTCGCCGCTCCAGCCAGTTGACCGGTACAGCCGGCGTCGACGCCGAAGGCGAACCGCCCGTCATCCTCGGCGACACCATGGGCGAACTCATGGCGTGGTACACCCTGGCCGACGTGGTCTTCGTCGGCCGCAGCCTTGTGCCCATAGGCGGGTCGAACCCGATGGAGCCCGGCTCTCTGGCCAAGCCGATGCTGTGGGGCCCGGAGATGTTCAACTTCCCCGTCGAGGCGCCCGCGATGGTCGCCGCCGGCGCCGCCCGGGTCGTCGCGAACGCCGACGACCTGGCCGCTGCGGTCGCCGACCTCTTGACGCACCCCGAAAAGAGGCGTCAAATGGGCGAGGCGGCCCGGGCGACCATCCGCTCGATGCAGGGCGCCACCGCCCGCACCATCGCCCTGGTCCGCGAGATTCTCGGCGAAGGGCGATAGACGCGCTGGCTTCGCCGCCGCTCAAAGGAACCACCATGACCTCCCAGCGACGCGACCTGATGCAGCGGGTCCGCTCGGTCGTCGTCAAACTCGGCAGCAACGTCCTGTGCGACGAGTCGGGGCTGCTGGACCAGGCCCAGATCGAGGCCATCGCCAACCAGGTGGCCGACCTGAAAGACGCCGGCCTCCGCGTGGCGGTCGTCTCGAGCGGCGCCATCGCCGCCGGCGTGGGCGAGATGGACCTCCACCAGCGGCCCGACGATCTGCCCCGCCTCCAGGCGTGCGCCGCCGTCGGCCAGGCCAAACTCATGATGCGGTTCGACGCCGCCCTGCGGGCCCGCGGCCGGCACGCCGCACAGATTCTCCTGGTGCGCGAAGACGTGGAGGACCGCACCCGCTACCTCAACATCCGCAACTGCATCTGGGCCCTCCAGGCGTACGGGGCTGTGCCCATCGTCAACGAGAACGACACCGTCAGCGTCGACGAGATCCGTTTCGGCGAGAACGACGTCCTGGCCGCCATGGTCGCCAACCTCCTGCGGGCCGACCTGCTGGTCCTGCTGACGACCGTGGACGGCGTCTTCCGCGACGCCGACCGCCGCGACCGGTTCGACGTGGTCCACGACATGGCCGAGGTCCTGGCCGCCGTCGACGGCACCCGCTCGTCGCTGGGCACGGGCGGGATGCCGACGAAACTCGACGCGGCCGGCCGCGTCCTGGCCGCCGGCGAGATGGCCGTCATCGCCAACGGCCGCCGGCCGAATGTTCTCAAGGACCTGCTGGCCGGCGAATCCGTCGGCACGCTCTTCGTTCCGAAGGCCGACAAGATGGCCGCGCGGCGACGGTGGATCGGCCTTACGCGCCGGCCCAGCGGCACCCTGCGGATTGACGAGGGGGCCGTCCGCGCCGTCTGCGCCCGAAAGAGTCTCCTCGCGTCCGGCATCGTGGGCGTCGAGGGCGCGTTCGCCCGCGGCGACGTGGTGGCCGTCGTCGGCCCCGACGGCCGCACCGTGGCCCAGGGCCTGACCAACTACGGCGCGGAGGACGTGGCGAAGATCCAGGGCCTGAAGTCCAGCCAGTTCAAGAAGGTCCTCGGCGACCGGCCGTACGACGAAGTCATTCATGCCGATAACCTGGTCGTCACGGGCTGAGCGGGTCACGTAGGCCTATCGCGCTTGCGCGTTGGGCCTGAGCATCCGCCGCGGCTTGCGCTTGGCCGCCGAACGCTTCGGCCCGGACGCCCTCCGGCAACAACTCCACCGTCACGGCCCCATCGCGGCCCGTGTGGTAGCACGATACGCCGTCGGCGGCGAGCCACGCGGGCAGCGCCGGCAAGTCCCAGCCACCGGCAGCTGAGATCACCGCCACTTTCGCCCCCGCGTGGTGGACCAGCGTACGCACCTCGTCCGACGCTTGGCCGTGGTGCGGCCAGAGAAGTGCGTCGGCCCGCAGGTCGGGCTCGGCTGCGATGAGGGCCGCGATGGCCGGCCCCTCGATGTCGCCCGTCAGCAGCAGCCGTCGGCCGCGGTCGGCCACCTCGAGCACAAGCGACCCGTTGTTGATATCGTCGTCCAGCCCCACCTCACCGCGCGGCCACACGCCGCGCACGGTCACGTCGCCCGTGCCGGCCAGCGTGTCGCCCGCGGAGAAGTACGTGACCTCGATGCCGCGGGCCAGCAGGGCCAGGATGACGGCGTCGTCGATGTTTAGCCGTCGCCGGAGGAACGTAGGCGGCACGAACACCTGCCGCACGCCGAACCGTTCCACGAGCGGCAGCACGTCCTTGAAATGGTCGAAGTGGGCGTGGCTGAGGAAGACGGCGTCGATCCGCTCCACGCCGCGCGACCAGAGGGCCGGGGCGATGGTCCCTTCGCCGGCCCGGGCGTACGAGAGCGACGAGCCGGCGTCGTACAGCAGCGTTCGCCCGTTCGGCAGTTCCAGCAGGTTCGTGTTCGCGCTGCCGACCGACAGGAACGTGGCCCGGACGCTGGCGGGCGCGCGGTGGCCGCTCGTCCAGAGGAAGACGGCCGCCGCCGCGAGCACGGCGATGGCCAGCCGGCGGCGCGGAATGCTCAGCCGCTCGCGCCAGACCCAGGCCCCCAGCAGGCCGTACGTGACGAGCAACCATCCGCCCGAATACTCGGCCATGTAGAAATGTCCGCCCGGGATTCGGGCCATGGCGTCGACGACGCGGACGATGGCCCGGGCCATGCCGTCGGGCACGGCCGCCAGGAGGTCGCCCAGCCACGCCGCCGGCGCGCCCAGGATCACGAGCGCCATGCTCCCCGCAATCAAGAGGAACGCTAGCGGCGCC
>JADHXV010000065.1 GCA_016782785.1 Planctomycetota bacterium
GATGATAACGTCCACCTTCTTTTCGCCCAGGACGGCCAGTTGCTTCTTGGCCTCCAGGCCGATGATCGTCTGGTGCAGCAGCACGTGGTTCAGCACGCTGCCCAGGCTGTAGCGGGTCTTGCCGGAGGGATCGGTGACGGCCGCCTCGATGGCCTCGCTGATGGCGATGCCCAGCGAGCCGGGCGTGTCGGGCATCTTGGCGAGGATATCGCGGCCGGCCTTGGTTTCCTGGGACGGGCTGGGCACGCATTCGGCGCCCCACGTCTCCATCATCAGGCGGCGGAACGGCTTCTGGTCGAAACTGATCCGGACCATGTAGACCTTGCATTCCAGGCCCACCAGGGCGCACGCGAACGCCAACGCGCTGCCCCATTGGCCCGCGCCCGTCTCGGTCGTCAGCCGCTCGATGCCGAACTGCTTGTTGTACCACGCCTGCGGGATGGCGGTGTTCGGCTTGTGGCTCCCCGGAGGTGACACGCCCTCGTTCTTGTAGTAAATCCGGGCAGGGGTGCCCAGGTGCCGCTCGAGCCGCAGGGCCCGATAGAGTGGCGCCGGCCGCCAAAGGGTCAGAATTTCGAGAATCTCTTCCGGAATGTCGATCCAGCGCTCCGTGGAGACCTCCTGTTCGATGAGGTTCATCGGGAAAACCGGGGAAAGCATGTCGGGTGTCACGGGCTTGCCATCGGGGCCCAGCGGCGGCGGGGGTGGGGAAGGCAGATCCGCAGCAAGGTTGTACCACTGTCGCGGCATGTCGTTTTCGTCGAGGAGAATCTTGGTCTGAGGCATCATGTCCTCCGTTTTTTCTGCGGGCACCTCCAACGGGGCCCGCCCCCGCGGCCAGCCGGTGGGCGGGGGGAAAGAACTTATCAGGCGTGCCGGCCCCAGAGCAAGAGGAATCCGTAAAACCGCCGCTGAGCGAGCGGCGACGGGACCGGGCGGCAGGGCGCCGGCCGATGGCTTTGCTTCCAAGGCCTCTCAAACCAGAACCACGCGTTACAGGTTTCGGGGTCCGCAGTTGGGTCTTCTCCGGCTACGGGCTGCCGGCTCCCAGAGCCCAACGCCAAGCCGCTGCCCTAGCGTCGTGGTGGCGGCCATTCGTCGGAGACCTCCAGGCCGTAGGTGTAGTAGGCGTACTTGGCTAGGGAGGGGTTCTTGTTGAAGAAGTAGGCAATGGGGTTGACCGCCCCCCCGCGTCCTCGCTTATCGGCGGGCGGGTGAAACAGGGCCGCTTCGGCGCAGACCGTTTTGGGGTACTGGACGGCGAAATCGACGAGTTGCCTGTGTGCGGCGTCCTCGTTGAGTTTGTTGGCCCGGAGGTCTTTGATTATTGCCGTGGCGATGGGGCGATAGGCCTTGCCGGCTTCGAGTTCCTTCTCCATCTGTTTGCCGGAAAGGTGCTTGTCCAGCGTGGCCGCTCGCTTGTCGAACAGCGGTATGCCGGTGAACTTCTTGCGGGTCCCTTCGAGGCGAAGTTTGACATCGTAGTAGTCGCCTACCTGGTCGATGGCGACGACGCCCTCGAAGAACCAGTCCAGTTCGGCCGTGACGGCCGCGGAGAAGAACCGCAGGATCATCTTGTCGAAATCGGCCTTGACCTTCGTTGCGGCGATCTGGGTGTAGGCCTGGGCGAAGTTTTCCTCCTGGAGCGACTTGTAAATCTCCAGAAGCTCAGGCGTCTGGATGTCGTCCTTGGTGATACCCGGCGGCATGAACAGCTCTTTCTCCGTAACCGGGCATGGATGGAGCCATTCCTTGTTGGTTCCGTAGTTGCTCGTGTAGACCTCGCCGCGGCGCCCGACGCCGGTGAAGTTGCGCTTGATGGAGTAAAGGGGGTGCGTGTGTCCGCCGCCGTAGCTCAGGTTGTAGGCATAGCCCGGGCCGCTGCGGCCGCCGCCGGCGCCCTCGGCGCCGCAGAAGGGGGCTCCCATTCGCCGCAGGCGGTCGGTGAAGCCTTTTTTTCCGGGCACGGTGGACATGTGCCCGCTGGCCCGGCCTTCCTTGCGGTCGGTCGAGTGGTCGCGTGTTGCGGCGCAGACCAGTTCGTTGCCCACCCAGGCGACGCTGCCGACCAGCATCCGGACCGTTTCGCAGTACAGGATGAACTCGGATTCCTGGACGTCGATGAGCCTGGAGACTTCGATGCCCTCGTAAAGGACCTTCTTGCCTCCCTCGGGAGCGAACGAACCGGCCAGGGCCATCGTGCGGTCCAGGAAGGATACGTAGTCGGCCAGCGTCTGCGGCTGATCGAGGTTCGGAATAGCGATGCCCGTCGGGGACTTCCTGGCCGCGGTGGGGTCTTGGCCGATGCCCGCGGCCTTGCGGCACGCTTCCTGGTACTCGGCCAGTTCGAACAGCCGTTGGCGTGCCTGGACGATCTCCGGCTCGGTCATCTGTTCCGGCTTGAGGATGAGGAATTCCGCCACGTCCCAGACGGGCTTCAGGAAGTTGTCCTGGAACTCGTGCTGGTCGGAGGTGTGCTCCAGGTAGTCTTTCCACAGCCGGCGCATGTACTGAACCTTGCGAATGTGCCCGTCGTTCAGCATCGTCAGGCGCTTGAGGTAGGCGTTGCGGACGTACTTGTCCAGCACCTCGAAGTACTGTTTCTGGCAGACGGCCAGCAGTTCGTCGACGGCCGCGTTGGCCATTCCTGCCGCCTCCGGCCCCATGCCCACGATTCGCTTGAGCGGGGCGAGCCGCTGGGCCGGGGTCTTGGCGTCTCGGAACTCGTCCGTCAGTTTCTGGATCGCCTGCTTCTGCTCATCCGTCAGCGGCGCTGGGGCTTTCTTGGCCGTCGGAATCGCCGCCAGGCACTTGCCGGCGCCGCACAGCAGGACAAGAAGGGATATCGCACACGCCAGGGATAAGTTTTTCATGGTACTGGTTTCCCGACAGTTGTAACCGTTCACCGTTCTACGGCCGGTCGGCTCCCGATGGGCCTGATCAGTAGTATATACGCCCCACCCCCCGCACAATAGCAGGGAAAAAAACTGTCCACGCAAAGTAGAAATGTCCGGTTGAAGGTCTTGCGCCATGGGTGGTCTGGTGCTGGGCGGTAGGGCGCAGATTCGGCATCCCGGTCGGCTTGCCGGTTGCGTCGGGCTACTTGTCGCGGACGAGTTGGAATACGTGCAGCATCGCCGGCGGGGGGCGCGGGGTCTGCAATTTTCGGTCGTGATTGGGCGGCAGGACGTCCCACTTCAGGATGTAGCGCACGTTCGGGTCGCCCGATTCGCCGAGGTCGCCGGCGGTCCGCACGCCGATGCCCTTGAACTGGATCTCGGGGCGATTCATCTCGGGGGGCAACTCCTTCGGCGGCGGGGTGAACTTCGCCGCCACCGGCTCAAGCGTCGTCTCGCGGAACGCGACCATGCCCGCCCCATAATCGCGATGCCGATAGCCCACCGCCCACACGTCGTCCTCGACGCGTTGGGGCGCGGAAATCTTAATGCCGATGAACGGCATGGCCCCGAACCCGGAAAACTTCACCGGCTTGTTCCACGCGGTAATCACGCGCCGCGTCCACTCGCCTTCGCCAAAGCGGGCCACGTAAAACTGCATGTTCCCATTCGCGTCGGACTTGTGGTACGCGATCATCGGGCGCTGCTGCGAATCGAAAACCAGCCTCGCGCCGCCATTGATAATCCCGCCGCCCGACGGGATCGGATCGACGATCAGACCCTTGGTTCCGAGCGTCATCGGAAGTTCGACGGCCTCGCCGGCGGCGGCCGCGGCCGGGGGCAACAACGTCAGCGTGGCGTCGGCGATCGACGCCGACTCGCCCGCGGCCTCGGGCGATTACGGCACGCTCATCAACAACCTGCTGTTCCTCCCCGCCGGCCAGATGGACCCGGCCCTGGCGCAACTGGGCGGCCAGGCCCACATGGCCTCCGGAGAGGCCGTCTTCGCTTCCTCCTCGCAGACCACGGGCGTGCTGACGAACTATCTGAGCGGCCGACGCGCCGGCGGCCCGATGCTGCCAAGTCAGGCGGCTCGTGGCCCGGACCCGTCGCTTATGCTGGTCGACGCGGCCTATGACCCGTTCCTGCTCGCGCAGGTCGTCGATCGCGCGCGGCAGCAGCCCGAAGAGCCGTTGGCACCGGAAGCCACGACGTACTTCTTTGCCCAGCCTTTCGGCGATTTCTACAGGAAGGACACAACGGTCAACCAACTCGGGTACCGGGCGGACACGGGGGGCATCCAGTTCGGCATGGACCGCCTTGTCTCGCCGCATGTGCTCGTGGGTCTCAGCGGCGGATACGGGCACACCGAAATCGATGTTTCCCGCGGTGGGGGCGGCGGCCGCATCGACACGTTCCGCGTCGGGCCGTATGCCAGCCTCTTCGACGATCGCGCGTTCGTCGACGCCGCCGTTACGTACGGGGCCCACCGGAACGAGATGCACCGCAGGATCCGCTTCGGCGGGGTCAATCGGACGGCCGAGAGCGACTACCTGGGTCATGACATCACGGCTTACCTTGGCGGGGGATATCGGATCGACCTGGGCGGATGGTCCGCGACACCCCACGCCTCGGCCCAATACACGTGGTACCGGCGACGCGGATTCTCCGAAACCGGGGCGGGGGCCGCCAACCTGAACGTCGATCCCGACACGTCGCAGTCGATGCAGTCGCGCCTGGGCTTGAGCATCTCGCGCGTGTTCACCTGCGACTCGGTCAAGGTATGCCCGGAGGCGTTCGGCGGCTGGTGGCACGAGTTCCTGGGCGACCAGAGCCTTGAGGCCCACTTTGCGCAGGGCGTGGCGCGGTTCCGGACCGAGCGCGAGTTCAGCCGCAACGGCGCCTATTACGGGGCCGGCGTCTCGGTCCTTCTGAACGAGAACGTCTCGGTGTACCTGCGGTGGCAAGGCACCGTCTCGAACCTCGACGAGTCGAACGCCGTCATCGGCGGCGTGGGCGTGCGGTTCTAGAGCCTTTCGCGACGGCCCCGCCTCTGAGCCGTAGGATTGTGGACGGCCTCGGGCACCGGGTGTTCCCCACCACAGCCGTTGGGCGTCGTGCTCAACCGGCGATGCCATGTGTGGGCATCGCCGGGGAAATGAGACCGCCGCGCGGGTTCTCCGAAGGGTGTCACGCCCGGGGAGCCACTTTCCCACGGCGGCCGATGGCCGCCGTTTCCTCTGACGGACCCCGCCGCGCCGACCTTGAAGCGTACATCGAGGTCAACCGGGTGCCCGCCGGGCTGCTGTGGGCGAACCCCCTGCTGCGGTGGAAGGGCCTCATGCTGCCGGAGCCGGAAAAGCAGGTGCGCGTCGTCGAGGAAAACGAGTTTGCCAAGTTGCTTGAGGCGTGCGAGAATCCGTCCCTGCGGGGGCTGCTCGCGGTGGAGAAGCACTACAGTGGCGATGTCTCGCCGGTGTACCGGCAGGCGATGGACCGGATCGCAGGCGTAAAGACGGCCTGAATCGGGGCCGTGCGCAGCCCGGTCTCTGACCAAATGGGTTTTCGGGGCTGAGGGGGAATGGCGTAAGTGCTTATAATCACGCCAGTTGGGCGAGTGGCGGAACGGCAGACGCTGGGGACTTAAAATCCCCTCGGGCGGTGCCCGGTGTGGGTTCGACTCCCACCTCGCCCACCACGTGTGATCTGCCGGGACGTTGTCACGGCGTACGTGCCGGACGCCGGTCGTCGCGTCCGCACGGCTTTTTCGGAGGTTCCCGGCGCCAAAGATGTCAGGCACCTTCTCCAAGAGCGGAGAAGGTGCCAGACACCGGGCAGCGGAGAAGGTGCCAGACACCCACGTCCGCCGGGCTTGCAAAAGCGGAGCGGGCGGGTACAATGGATGGGTCGAACGCCCCTGGGCGGGATATGGAGGCAAGACACGCATGGTGCGACGGAATCTATTGGCGGTCCTCCTGGTGCTGGTGACGAGCGGATGGCTGGTGTGGGCGATCGGCGCCCCGAAGCCGGAGGCCGAGAACACCGAGGACCTGTTCCGCGAGGCCGACCGGTTCATCGAGATTCTGCGGCTGGTGCAGAAGCAGTACGTCGACGACGTGGACACGAAGGAGATGTTCCGCGACGCCATCGACGGCATGCTGGCGGGCCTGGACCCGTTTTCGAACTTCATCCCGGAAGACGAGTTGAACGAGTTCAACAAGGCGACGCGAGGCAAGTTCGGCGGCATCGGCATCCAGATCGGCATGCGGTACGGCATGCTGACGGTCATCAGCCCCATCGAGGACACGCCGGCGTACCAGGCGGGCGTTATGGCCGGCGACGCCATCACCGAGATCGAGGGCAAGAGCACCGACGGCATCCAGCTGGACGACGCGATCAAGACGCTGACGGGCGAGGCGGGCACGAAGGTCACGATCACGGTCCGCCACGTGACGGGCAAGACCGAGACGATCACCATCACGCGGGCGATCATCGAGGTGCCCACCATCAAGGGCATCCGCCGCGGCGACGACAACGAGTGGATCTACATGCTTGATGATGAAAAGAAGATCGGGTACGTGCGGGTGACCAGTTTCGTCGAGAACTCGGTGCCCGACCTGCGCGAGGCCATCGACAGCATGCTGGAGAAGGGGCTGAAGGGGCTGATCCTGGACCTGCGGTTCGACCCGGGCGGCATCCTGAAAACGGCCGTCGAGATGACGGACCTGTTTGTTGACAACGGCGTCATCGTCAAGACCAAGGGCCGGGCCACGCCGTACTGGGAGGCCACGGCCACGAAGGACGGCACGCTGCCGCGCTTCCCGATGGTCGTTCTGGTGAACCAGTACAGCGCCAGCGCCAGCGAGATCGTCTCGGGGGCGCTGCAGGACCATCACCGGGCGATCCTCATCGGCGAGCGGACGTTCGGCAAGGGGAGCGTGCAGAACGTCATTCCGCTGCGGGGCGAAACGAGCGCCCTGAAACTGACGACCAGTAAGTACTATCTGCCCAGCGGGCGGTGCATCCACCGCGAACAGGACATGACCGACACGGACGAGTGGGGCGTCATGCCCGACATCGTCGTCCCCATGAAGCCGGAGGAGTACGTCGCCCTGATCCGCGCGCGGCAGCAGAGCGAGATCATCCAGAACGGCCTCGATTCCAAGAAGAACGAAGGCGGCGAGGGTGACGGCACGGACGGCGAGGCGCCCGGGAAGGACCAGGGCAAGCCGGAACCCGGCCCGACCCCGCCGATGCCCGACGAGTTCCCCTCGCCCGACGCCGCCCCCGCCGAGGGCCAAGCCAAGCCCGAGCCGTTCGTCGACCGGCAACTGGAACGGGCGCTGGACGTCCTGCGGAGCATTGAGGTCGTCGAGAAGTACCTGAAGGCGGCCTGAGGGGCGAGGCGCGTTCGGCGAGGTCTGTGGCGGTAAAGATTTGTGCGCGGCCCGTACGGGCCGCGCTTCATTGTGCCCCTCGGCGGTTTGGCGGGGCTGGCCATGCGCATCCTCGGCGTCGAAACCTCGTGCGACGAAACCTGCGCCGCGGTCGTCGAGGACGGCCGGCGCGTCCTCTCCAACGTCGTCGCCTCCCAGGTGGACCTGCACCGCAAGTACGGCGGCGTGGTGCCGGAACTGGCCTCGCGGGCCCACCTGGAGGCCCTCGTGCCGGTCGTCACCGAGGCGCTCGAGCAGGCCGCGACCGCGGCCGCCGACGTCGACGCCGTGGCGGTCGTCCATCGGCCGGGCCTTATCGGGTCGCTGGTGCTGGGCCTGACGGCGGCGAAGACGCTGGCGTGGCTGCACGCGAAGCCGCTCATCGGCATCGACCACGTCGAGAGCCACATCTACGCGGCCTGCCTGGAGCGCGAGACGCTCCCGTTTCCGTGCGTCGCGCTGATCGTCTCGGGCGGGCACACCAGTCTGTACCGCTGCGATGGACCGCGACGGCGCACGCTCCTCGGGGCCACCACCGACGATGCTGCCGGCGAGGCGTTCGACAAGGTCGCCAGCATCCTCGGCCTGCCGTACCCGGGCGGCCCGAGCGTCGACCGGGCGGCGGAGGTCGGGTCGCCGCGGGCGGTGCACTTCTCGCGCCCGTGGCTCGACCGCGAGGCGTTCGACTTCAGTTTCTCGGGCGTCAAGACGGCTGTTCTGTACCACGTGCGCGGCAAGGGCACCGAGGCCAAGCACCGGCCCACCCGCCTGTCGGACCAGGAGGTGGCCGACGTGGCTGCCAGTT
Source organism: Planctomycetota bacterium (assembly GCA_016782785.1). Lineage (GTDB taxonomy): Bacteria > Planctomycetota > Phycisphaerae > FEN-1346 > FEN-1346 > BS750m-G62. Next base: position 8,139 of record JADHXV010000065.1, read on the forward strand.
TCCAGGAGTGCGTGGTCGACGTGCTCGTGGGCAAGACGATGCGTGCGGCCGATGCCAGCGGCCTGGACCGGGTGGTCGTGGGCGGAGGCGTGGCGGCGAACCGCCGGCTGCGGGCCCGCCTTCAGGAGGAGGCTACGGCCCGCGGCCTGGACCTGGTCCTGCCCGAGATGCGGTTCTGCACCGACAACGCCGCCATGGTCGCGGGCCTGGCGTACCACGACCTCGTGGCCGGGCGGGTGGACGGCTTGGCGCTGGAGGCCCGGGCGTAGGCAACGTAGGCCGGGACAAAGTCCCGGCGGATGCCTTGGGTCCCAGATAGGTCTTGCTCCGAGGGGCCGTCCCGCTATAATCCGCCTGAATGGTGTCTGAGTGCCCCGCTAACAGAACCATAGCCCGACAAAGCCCACTGCCCCATGAGCATGACGTGGAGCGACCGGGTCCCCGAGGCCCAACCGCGCTGGAAGCCCTTCCTGAAGATCCTGCTTGTCTTTGTTCTGCTGTACTTCTTCCTGGGCGGGATGCAGGCCATGGGCCACGGCCTGAAGGCCCTGGGCGAGAACCCGGACTTCGACAAGTCGCAGCCCGCCGGCGAGGCCAACCTGCCGTACCGGGACATGGTCTACGACATCTTCCGGCACGCCGACAACCCGCTGGTGGGCCTGTTCGTCGGCGTCCTGGCCACCAGCATCTTCCAGAGTTCCTCGTTCACCACGTCGTTCGCGGTGGCGCTGGTGGTGACGACGCCGCTGTCGCTGCACCAGGCGATCTTCATCATCATGGGGGCGAACATCGGCACGAGCGTGACGAACGTCGGCGTGTCGTTCACGCACATCCGGCGGTCCGAGGAGTTCGAGCGGGCGTACGGGTCGGCCATCGTCCACGATTTTTTCAACACCCTGACGGTGCTGGTGCTGTGCCCGGTCGAGTGGGCCGTGTGGCGGCTGACCGGCCGCGGGCTGCTCGAGCGGCTCGCGAGCACCATGTCGCAGGCTTTCTACACGGGGGCGCCCACGGGCCAGAAGCCCACCAACATCCTCAAGGATGCCGTCCAGCCGCTCGTGGAAGCCCTGGAGTGGGGCCTGACCGACGGGCTGGGCCTGGAGCGCGTGACCGCCAACATCGTCCTGACGGTCCTGGGCGTGGCGATTCTGTTCGCGGCCCTTATCCTCATCACCAAGGCGCTTCGGAGCCTGGTCCTGCACCGGGTGGAACAGTTTTTCGACAAAGTGCTTTTCCGGAACGCCGCCACGGCGTACATTGTCGGCTTCGGGCTGACGTTCGTGGTCCAGTCGTCCAGCATCACGACGTCGCTGGCGGTGCCGCTGGTGGGGGCGGGGCTCCTGACGATCCGCCAGGTGTTTCCGTACACGCTGGGGGCGAACCTGGGGACCACGTTCACGGCCCTGATCGCGAGTTTCGCGACCAGCGCCGACACGCCGGACCAGGCCCGCGTGGGTGTGGCGCTGGCGTTCAGCCACATGCTCTTCAACATCATCGGGGCCGGGGTGTGGTACCCGGGGCGGTGGGTGCCGATCGGGTTGGCCACGTGGTGGGCCCGGGTGGCGTCGAAGTCGAAGCGCTATGCCGTGATTCACATTATCGTGTTCTTCTTCATTCTGCCGGTGTCCGTTATTCTGGTAGAATGGTTACGCCGCTGAACAGGGAGAGGCAGCCATGCTGAGGGAATTGCTCGCCGCCTGGCGGGGGCGGGACGCACTGACGCGCATGTTCGAAGAGTTCGACCAGATGCTCGACGAAACGCACTGGATGTTCCAGCGCGCCGTCGAGGTCTTCTTCAGCCGCGTCGACTGGCAGGCGTTCCAGGACCCCATCTACGAACGCGACAAGAAGGTCAACAAGTTCGAGCGCTCCATCCGGGCCCAGATCGTCAAACACCTGACCATCCAGCCGCAGACCAACCTCGCCGCCTGCCTCGTCCTGATGAGCGTTGTCAAGGACGCCGAACGCATCGGCGACTACTGCAAGAACATCTTCGAGGTCGGCAAGTTCTACACCCGCGAGTTCACCACCAAGCGGTACATCGAGCCCCTGGAACGCATGCGGGCCCAGGTGGATGAAATGTTCACCCTGACGACGGAGGCCTTCGGCGCCAGCGACGGCGACAAGGCCTACCGTGTCATCAAGCAGTTCAGGGGCCTCGGCAAGGAGTGCGACCGGCTCATCCAGGACCTCCTCCAGCAGCGCGACCACGTGCCCACCGACGAGGGGGTGGCGTATTCGCTCCTGGCCCGGCACATCAAACGCATCGGCGCCCACCTCTCGAACATCGCCACCGCCGTCGTGGCGCCGGTCCACCGCCTCGACTACGTCGACGAGGCCGACCCGAACGAGATGTCGTAGCACAAGGCGAGTAACCATGGACCCGCGCCGACTGCTGGAACTTCTGGAGGCCGTCCGCTCGGGCGGCCTCTCCCCCCAGGACGCCGCCCAGCGCCTCCGCCACATGCCGTTCGAGGACCTCGGCTTCGCCAAGGTCGACCATCACCGGGCCCTCCGGTGCGGGTTCCCGGAGGTCATCTTCTGCCAGGGCAAGACTGTGGACCAGGTGCTGGCCATCGTCGAGCGGCTGGTGGAGTGCGGCAGCACGGTCCTGGCCACGCGGGCCGGGCCCGAGGTGTACGAGGCCGTCCGCGCGGTCCACCCGTCGGCCGCGTACAACGAGGCCGCCCGCGCTATCGTCATCGCCGCCGGCGAGCCGTGCCCCTTGGCAGCCGGCACCGTGGCCGTCATCTCGGCCGGCACCAGCGACCAGCCCGTGGCCGAGGAGGCCCGCGTCACGGCCGAGGTCATGGGCTGCCGCGTCGAGACGTTCTACGACGTGGGCGTGGCGGGGCTGCACCGGCTGCTCGCCCACAGCGAGGCCATCAGCCGGGCCGCCGTCGTGGTCGTCGTGGCCGGCATGGAGGGGGCCCTGGCGAGCGTGGTCGGCGGCATGGTCGACGCCCCGGTCATCGCTGTCCCGACCAGCATCGGATACGGGGCCAGTTTCCACGGCCTCGCGCCGCTCCTGACGATGCTGAACTCGTGCGCCGCCGGCGTGGGCGTCGTGAACATCGATAACGGCTTCGGCGGCGGCTACCTGGCGGCCCTCATCGCCCGCTGTGCCGAACGCGCGTAGCGGGGTATCGCGCGGCGATACTTAGCCGCCGGGCTTGTCCGGCGCGTCACTTACGGAGGGGCCCATGCCCACACTGGACCGCAGACACTTCCTGGCGGCCATGGCGGCCGGCGCCGCCGGTCACCTGGCCGGACGACATGCCCGCGCCGCCGCGACCAGCGCCGGTCCGCCCGACACCTCGCGCATGAACATCCTCGTCTTCGACAACGAAGACTTCACCGCCGAGGCCGTCGGCTGTTACGGCAATCCCATCGTCAAGACGCCCCACCTCGACCGCCTGGCTGCCACCGGCGTCCGCTTCGATCGCGCCTACATCCAGGCCCCGTGCTGCAACCCGTCGCGAACGTCATTCTGGACGGGCCTCAGGCCCGAGACGACGGGCGTGTACGGCAACAGCGACGCCATGAACGAGCACCTGCCCGACTGGGCCGTCAGCCTGGCCGAACTGCTCGAAACGAAGGATGTTTACACCGCGAACATCGGCAAGTTGTACCACCTTACGTCGTGGGCCGAGAAGCAACTGCGCCCGTTCGACCGCCTCGAGTTCTGCGACCCGCCGAGCGGCTACAAGGGCGTGACGAAGGGCTACCGGATTCCGCCCGGCACGCCGCCCAACTCCGGCAACTTCACCTACTCGCCGGACCCGGAGGTCGAGAAGCAACTGCACGCCCTGCGCAAGGAACTCAATGAGAAGGCCAAGGGCCTGCCGCCGCTCGAACGATGGACGGTGACCCGCCGGCTCGGGTGGGAGGTCAGCAAGCGGTGTGTGGGCGACTCGGGCAAGGTCGAGGAGCGCGAGGCCGACGGCCAGAAGGCCCGCCTGGCTGCCCAAATGCTCCGCGAGTTTGCCGAGACCGACAAGCAGTTTTTCCTGTCGGTCGGCTTCTCGCGGCCGCACACGCCGCTCATTGCGCCGAAGAAGTACGTCGATATGTACGACCCGGACGGCATGCCGCCGCCCAAGGCCCCGCCCGCCGAGGACCGCGGCATCCCGAAGTTCGCCAAGGGTGTGGCCGACGTCGACGCCGGCCACGGCGCGGCCAAACTCATCGCCTCGTATTACGCCTGCGCCTCGTTCGTCGACGCCCAGGTCGGCCTGGTGCTCGACGCCCTCGAAGAGACTGGTTTGGCCGACAACACCATCGTCATCTTCTTCGGCGACCACGGCTTCCATCTGGGCGAGCACGGCTGCTGGAGCAAGTACACGCTGTTCGAGCAGGTCACGCGGGTGCCGCTCCTGGTCCGCGTGCCGGGCGCCGCGGGCAACGGCCAGGTGTGCCGCCGCATCGTGGAGATGGTGGACCTGCTGCCGACGCTGGCCGACTTCTGGAACATCCCGGTCCCCGAGCGGGTGGAGGGCATGAGTTTCGCCCCGCTTACCGCCGACCCGGCCCGTCCCTGGAAGAAGGCCGCCTTCACGGCCCACCACACGGGCAAGGCCCGCTCGGTCCGGACCGAGCGGTACCGGTATACCGAATGGGAGCGGGACGGGGCGGTGGAGTTGTACGACCTCCAGGAGGACCCGCTCGAGCAGGTCAACCGGGCCGACGACCCGGCCCTGGCCGGCGTCCGGGCCGAGCACGCCCGGCTCCTGAAGGCGGGCTGGAAGGCGGCCCTGCCGCCGGCCGCCGGCACGTAGGTGCCTCGCATGTGGGCCGAACAGCGCCTTGGCGCGCAACACAGTTAGCCGCCGGGCTTGCCCGGCGCGTGTTGTTCGACAACCTATAGATGCACGAGGTGTGAGGGGCCATGACAACGCCCCGGCCGGACAAGCCGGCCGGGCCACACGGGCGGTACCATGGACTGCGTCACCGACATCCCCAAGCCGCCGACCCGTCCCGCCGACGCCCACAAGGGCACCGCTGGCCTCGTCCTCGTCGTGGCCGGGAGCCGAGGCATGGCCGGCGCGGCGGCGCTAGTCGGCAACGCGGCGCTGCGGGGCGGGGCGGGCCTGGTGCAAATCGCCACCGCCGACGCCGCCCTCGACACCGTCGCCGGCCTCGC
>JADHXV010000066.1 GCA_016782785.1 Planctomycetota bacterium
GGCCCCAGCGGGTCGGCCAGGCGGTTCTCGGCCTCGGCAAACGCCCCGGGGTACGCCGACAGCATGCCCACGACGAGTTTGACGGGTTCGGTTTCCGCGGGTCGGCCCATACGGGTGATGATAGGGCCGCGGGGCGCAGCGTGCCACGCAAAAGCGGGAGGCACGCACGCTCAGCCGGCCCGGTGCCGTCCCTGAAGAACGCTGGACCGGAACGCCTCGGCCGGATACAATCGGCCAACAGGTCGCCGGGAGGCCCGTGCCATGCACAACGAATTCACCGCCGTCATCGAGAAGGACGGCGACTGGTACATCGCCTGGTGCCCGGAAATTCCGGGCGCGAACGGCCAGGGCCGGACGAAGGACGAGTGCCGGGCCAACCTGGCCGAGGCGATCCGCCTCATCCTCGACCAGCGCCGCCAGGACGCCCTCCGCGGCGTGCCCGACGACGCCATCCAGGACACCGTGACCCTCGGATGAAACGCCAGGCCCTCCTGAAACGGCTTCGCCGACATGGATGCTACCTGAAGCGGGAAGGCCGGTCCCACTCGCTGTGGGTCAACCCGGAAACCGGCCGGATGGAAGCCGTGCCGCGCCACGCCGAGATTGCCGACCGCCTGGCTGCCAAGATCTGCCGGGCACTGTCGGTCCCGCTGGAGAAGTAGCAGGCCCGTGATGCCGCTGCCTCATGGTCGCGGCCCGGAAATGGTCACTCCCCCGCGGCCGTGATGACCGGCGGCAGGCCGCGGGCGGCGGGGACCACGTCGGTCGTATCGACCTGAGTACACGCTTCCAGGTCGTCATGCAGGCCCAGGCGGCGGGTGAACGCCCCGCCCCAGGTGGCGGCGAACGTCTCGGCCAGGCGGTCCTTCGCGCCGCGCCAGGCCGCCAGGGCCACCAGGCCCGAGTCCTCCAGCGTGAACGCCGCCCCGGCGGGCGTCTCGGTCATGGCCTCCAGGACCGCCCCGGCCACGAGCGTGTCTTCGCACGAGACGGTGCCCACGGTGCCGGCCGAGACGAAGACGATCCGCCGGCCCAGGTCCGCGCAGCGCCGGGCCACGGCCCGGCGGTTCGCGAGCGCCGCCACGAGGACGGTGTCGGCGGGCATGGCGTCGAGGATCGCCCCCACACCGTTGGTGGTGGTCAGGAGGAGCGACCGGCCGCCGACCGCCTCGGACGTCATGACCGAGGGGCTGTTGTTGAGGTCGAGGCCCTCGATCTTCCGGCCCAGCCGTTCGCCGCACGTGACGGCCGACCCGGCGGGCCGGCGGGCGGCCTCGGCCCGGACCTCGGCGTCCGTGGCGAACGCGACGACCTCCGTCGCCCCGGCCGCCAGGGCCGCCACAATGGTCGTCGTGGCCCGGATGGCGTCGATGACGACGGCCGTCGTGCCGGCCAGGCGGGCCGCGGGACGGGCGGCGGGTTCGTACAGAACGCCCGCGCTCGGCTGAGGAATGTACTCATATGGGTCGATAGTCATGGACGCCTCGTGGCAGAATGGCGAATGACGAAGGCCGAATGACGAATCAATGACGAATGACGAAGCCCGAATGACGACGGGTGCCGCGCCCATTCGTCACTCGTTATTCGGATTTCGTCATTCATTCGTCATTCGTCATTCGGAACTCGTCATTCCCTCGTCATTCACCTGCCTGAACACCTCGTACGCGTCCCTGTCGTAAAGCACGAACCGCACCTCCCGCACGCTCGTCTCGCCGGCCAGGTGCCGGGCCGCCTCTTCCAGCATCACCTCGGCGCACCGCCGCATCGGGAAGGCCGCGATGCCCGTGCCGACGGCCGGGAAGGCGACCGTCGCCAGGCCCTTCTCCCTGGCCCGGAGGAGGCTCGCGCGGGTGGAGGCCCGCAGGTTCGCCTCGGTGGTGGGCTGGCCCAGGGCCATGCTGGCGGCATGGATGACGCAGCGGGCCTTGAGGTTCCCGCCGGTGGTGATGGCGGCCTCGCCCAGGGGGATGGGCCCGATGCGGTTGCACTCCTCTTGGATGGCCGGTCCGCCTTTTCGCCGGATGGCCCCGGCCACGCCGCCGCCCAGTTGCAGATCGTTGTTGGCGGCGTTGACGATGGCGTCGACGTCCTGTTCCGTCAGGTCGCCCTGGACGATGGTGATGCGTCCCTTGACCGTCATGGTCGTCGCCCCTTCGCGCGGACGGTCGGCATTATAACATACCCCGCGCCGTTTAGCCGCCCGCACGGGCGCGTTTCCGTTGCAGCCGGCGCCCCGGACGTGCTAGAATCCGACGCGGAGCACCCGGCCCCGCGTCCACACGCAAGGAGACATGCATGCGCATCGGCATCCTGACGGGCGGGGGCGACTGCCCCGGCCTCAACGCCGTCATCCGCGCCGTCGCCAAGACCCTCATGCACGAGCAGGACGCCGAGATCGTCGGCTTCCTGGACGGTTACGACGGCCTCGTGACCGACCGCACCATGCCCATCGACTGGGAGGCCGTCTCGAACATCCTGACGCAGGGGGGGACCATCCTCGGCACCTCGAACACCGCCAACCCGTTCGCGTGGTCCGAGCGCGACGGCGACACGATCATCACGTCCGACCGGTCCGACGACGCCCTCGCGGTCCTGGAGAAACACGAGGTCGAATGCCTCGTGGTCATCGGCGGCGACGGGTCGATGGCCATCGCCGGCCAGCTGGCCGAGCGCGGCGTGTCGGTCGTCGGCGTCCCCAAGACCATCGACAACGACGTGCCGGGCACGGAACTGACGTTCGGGTTCCAGTCGGCCGTCAACGTGGCGACCGACGCGCTCGACCGCCTGCACACCACGGCCAGCGCCCACCACCGCGTGATGGTGGCCGAGGTCATGGGCCGGTACGCCGGGTGGCTGGCCCTCCATGCGGGCCTGGCCGGCGGCGCCGACGTCATCCTCATCCCGGAGATCCCGTTCGACTGGGAGGCCGTCTTCGGCGTCTGCCGGCAGCGCTACGAGCGCGGCAAACGGTTCTCGATCATCTGCGTGGCCGAGGGCGCCCGGCCGGAGGGCGGCACGATGGTCGTCCATCGCCGCGTCGAAGGCAGCCCGGACCCCATCCGGCTGGGCGGCGTGGGTCGGCTCGTGGCCGGCAGCATCGAGCAGAACACCCGCGTCGAGGCCCGGGCCACCAACCTCGGGTACATCCAGCGCGGCGGGAGCCCGTGCGCGTTCGACCGCGTCTTCGCCACCCACCTGGGGTTCCAGGCCGCCCGACTGGTGGCCGGGAAACGCTGGAACCGCATGGCCTCGTGGCAGAAGGGCCGCATGACCGACGTGGCCCTCGCGGACGTGGCCGGCGGCAGCCGGAACATCGCCCTGGACCACCCGCTGCTGGCCGTCGCCCGCGGCGTGGGCACCAGTTTCGGCGAACCGGACGGATCTTGAGCGGGCCTCACCGCGGCCCGCGGCCGTCCAGGTCCTTGGGCGTTCGCGGCGGGGTGCCGGTGGCGGCGGCCGCCACGAGCAGATTCGCCTCCGACGCCTCCGCCACGCAGGTGACTTCGACCGTGTCGCCCGCCCGCCGGTACGCCAGGAGGAGCCGGTCGGCATCGGGCATCTTGCCCTGGGGAGCCACCGCAGGCGGGAACACGGCCTGGAACCGGTCGCCCTGCTTGAGGGCACCTTTCATGGCGACGACGCACACCTGGCTTTGCGTCGTCACGCCGCGGCGGTCGTGGCTGACCACGCCCTGGGGGTCGGCCTCCGCGACGACCACGCCGTCCGCCTTCGTGAACGCCTCGTAGAGCGGGTGCTTCTGGGGAGTGTCGCGCGCGAGGGCCGCGTGCGTCTCGTCCACCTTGTTCGCCTCGGCCGCGGCCAGGCGGGCCACGCGCACGAGGTCGTCCGTCGCCTCCTCGAGCAGCCGGACCGTCGTGCCTCCGCGGCGGACGCTCAGGAGGACCAGGCACCGCTTGCCCACCGGCAGGGCCGGCTTCTCGGGCGCCATCCTGCTGTACCCGCACCGGACCTCCTGCCCCACCTGGAGCGGCCCGCGGAGCGTCTCGCGGACCGTGAGCGTCAGGTCGAACCCCCAGATGGGCGGGTACGACATGGCGACCGAGCCCGCCTTGGCCTTATCGAGCGTGGCGATAAGGACGTTCTTGGCATCGTAGATATCGCGATAGTGTGGATGTTTTCTTGCGGCGGCGAGCGCGTCGTCGTCGGACGACACAGGCGTGTCGGCGCCCGGCCCCGGCCGGCCGCGGCCGCCCGCCACGCTCCACGCCACGTTCGCACGCAGCGCGTACACGTGCACGTGCGGCCGGAGGTCGCGCGTGCGGCCGGGCTTCAGGCGGAAGGCCACCTGCTCCGGATAGGATTCCATGACCGCGTAGTCAAGCCGGTCCTGGCCCGAGCCGCGCCACGCAAACACGAGCACGATCTGCTGCGCGAAATCGACCTGCTTCCGAAGCGCTGCCAGGGCCTCGTCGCCGAAGTGCGGGGCGGCGTCCGCCTCCGACCGGATGACGATCGGCTTGTCCCAGGCGGCGCTCTTGAAGACGCTCGCCTGGGGCGCCACACCCTCGATCGCCCGGATGGGCGGCACCGCGGGGTCCGCCGCGCCGCACACGGTCGCCGCCAGCAGCAGCGACACAAGGACCGGCATCGCCAGCCATGCTTTGCGCCTCATCGTGCACCTCCCGATGCAGAGGAACCATCCGCCTGCTTGTCCGTCGACTTGGACGCACGTCGGCGCCGTGGTGTTCCCCCGTCACCACGCTGCCCGGGGCCGCGATGTGAGTCCCGCGCCTCCGGCGCGCCCGGTCTCTCGCTGTTCTCTGCGTTCTCCCTGGCCGTGCCTTATCAGGCTGCGTTCTCCCTGGCCGTGCCTTATCAGGCTGCGGTGAAAGGCCGTCGCGGACGCCGCCCGGGGGCCTCACTCGCCCGGCACGGCCGACTCGGCCCGCGTGCGGAAGTAGAAGTCGGCGTGCCCTCCCCCGCCCGGCGTCACCACCCGGACCGTCCAGCGGTACCACGTTTCCGGGGCGAGTTGCGGCATGTCTCGGATGTCGCCCGTCAGGACGCAACCGGCGGGCGGGTCCCAGAGGTTGATCGACTCGGGGCCGGCGTCGGCCAGGCCCGTGGCCGTCGCGATGCGGCGCTGGTCGGCCTCGTCGGTGGCGGGCTCGTCGCCCGCGCCCGCCTCGGCCAGGACAAACGTGACGAGCGTCGGCTGGGCCAACTGTTTCGGCAGTTTCCAGCGGAACTCCGGCCGCCGGCTGACCTGGCGGGCCATGGGGGCCGGCCCGACGGCCCGGACAGTCTGCGGCTCGGGCGGCGCGGCGGTCTCCGTCCCGGCCGGCTCGTCGCCGCACCCGGCCGCCAGGATCGCCCCCGCCACCCCCGCCGCCGCCAGAAGCACGATTGCTCGACTCATTCGGATATCCTTCTCCATTGATGACGCTGGGGCCCGCGCGCGATGCGCCGATAGAGCGTGTCGCGCTCGACCGGCTCGCAGCCGGCCCCGCGCACGAGCGCCGCCAGGTCCCGGGCCGTCAGGCCCTCCGGCGTCCGGGCCCCGGCCGCGTGCGTAATCTCCTCCCGCACCACGGTCCCGTTGATATCATCGGCGCCGAACCGGAGGGCCACTTGAGCCAAGTCCGGCCCGAGCATGATCCAGAACGCTTTCATGTGCGGCACGTTGTCCAGGAGAAGCCGGGCCACGGCCATCGTCTTCAGGTCGTCGACGGCCGTCGGACCGGGGAGGTCGGCCAGCGCGGTCCCCTCGGGATGAAACGGCAGCGCGATGAACGCCAGGATGCCTCCCGTGTCGTCCTGGAGGTCCCTGAGGCGCAGCATGTGGTCGACGCGGTCGGCCGGCGTCTCGACGTGGCCGTAGAGCATGGTGGCGTTGGTGGGGATGCCCAGGCGATGGGCGGTGCGGTGGACGGCCAGCCACTCGTCGCCCGAGATCTTGCTGGCGCAGATTCTGGCGCGGACCTTGGGGTCGAAGATCTCGGCCCCGCCGCCGGGCAGGCCCGTCAGGCCGGCCTCTTTCAGTTGCGCGAGCGCCGCCTCGACCGGCACGCCGGACCGCCGGGCGGCATGGGCCACCTCCACCGCCGTCAGCGCCTGGATGCACACCGCCGGGAACGCCTGCCGCAACCCGCGCACCAGGTCCACGCAGTACACGAGGTCGAGGTCCGGATGACACCCGCCGACGACGTGGATTTCGGTGGCGCCGGCCTCGACGTCGGGCCGGGCCCGCTCGACCACCTCCTCGGGCGCGAGAAGATAGGCGCCCGAGTCCTCCGGGGCCGCCCAGAACGCGCACAGGCCGCACCGATTCACGCATATGTTCGTGTTGTTGACGTGCGCGTTGGCGATATAGTAGGCCCGGCGTCCGTGGCGGGACCGGCGGACGCGGTCGGCCAGGGCCCCGAGGGCGAGCAGGTCGTCGGCCTCGAAGAGGGCCAGGCCGTCGCTGCGCGAGAGGCGCTCGCCGGCGTCGAGTTTGGCGGCGATAGTATCGAGCAATGTGGTCATATTATACCAAACAACACGCGCCGCGCCCATACGGATCCGTACAGAACAAGGACAAGCGCGGCGGCTAACTATGCGTCCCACCATGTGCCACGGCCGGTCTTGCCCGGCCGTGCTTCACGGCGCGCCTCGCCCGGACGGGTACTTGCGACCGCACAAACCCGGCCGCTAACCCGGGCGCGCCGTGTGGCGCGGCCGGGGGGCTCGAGAGGCCGCATCTTACCCCGCCGCGCCGCGCCACGCCACCACATCGTATATCACGCCGCCCAGCCAAATCAGGCTCACTCCCGCATTCATCGGCAGGAACGCGGCGGCGATGCGGTCGGCCGTCGCCCGCCTGAGCCGCACGTGCTGAATCACGAGCGCCAGCGCGATGACCTCCAGGGCCACCTCGCTGCCCTCGCCCAGGACGGCCCGCCGCGCCCCCTCGCCCGGGATGCCCGGCTGGTTGTCGTACAGAATCGCGAGGGCCAGCAGGACGACCATCACGGCGTGGCACGCGATGGCCACCCAGCGGGCGGCCCGCGGCCCCAGGCGGGCCGGCACGCTGTGCAGCCCCTCGCGGCGGTCCACCTCCGCGTCCTGAAAGGCGTAGAGGATATCGAATCCTGCGGTCCAGAAGAGGACGGCGGCCCCGACGAGCACCGCCACGCCGCCCGCCTCGCCGCGAAGCGCCATCCACGCCCCCACCGGCGCCAGGCCCAGCGCCAGGCCCAGCACCCAGTGCGTCAGCACGGTCACCCGCTTGGTCCACGAGTAGCCGAAGAGGACCGCCAGGAACGGCACCGCCAACAGGCCCGGCCACGCGTTGCCGCGCAGCAGCCAGAATCCCCACGCCAGGACGACGAACGCGGCCCCGCTGGCAAGCGTCAGGCCGAGGGCCGCCCGCCGCGACAGCCGGCCGGCCGGGATGGCCCGGTCGCGGGTCCGCGGGTTCCGGGCGTCCAGGGCGGCGTCGGCCACGCGGTTCATCCCCATGGCCGCCGTCCGCGCCGCCACCATGCACGCCACAAGGAGCGCCAGGGCCCCCGCGGCGGGGATGGGCGGCTCGGCCACCAGGGCCGTCCCGAGCGCGAACGGCAGCGCAAAGAGGCTGTGGCTCAGACGGATGGTCCGGGCGAACGCGACCAGTTGTGCGAGGAACGTCGCCATCACTGGGCGCCCGGCCAGACCACGTCCAGGTCGTGCGGGACGCCCAACCGGTCCAGCACCTTCGCGACCACGAAGTCCACCACGTCGGCCACGGACCGCGGCCGATGGTAGAAGGCCGGCATGGCGGGCATGACGACGGCCCCCGCGGCCGCCAGACGGGCCATGTTCTCCAGGTCGATACGGGTGACGGGCATCTCGCGCGGGACGACGACCAGGGGCCGGCCCTCCTTCAGGGCCACGTGGGCGGCCCGGTGCACCAGGTTCTGCGTCAGGCCGTGCGCGAGCGCCGCCAGCGTGTTCATCGAGCACGGAATGACCACGGTGGCCCCCGCGCCGAACGAGCCGGACGCCGGCGGGGCGTCGAGCACCTCGGCGGGCACATACCGGACGCGGTCCAGGACCTCGGCCGGCCAGAGGGTCGAAAGGTCGGGCGCGTCGACCGAGCCGCCCATGCCGGCCTCGTCGGCCAGGACCATCCGGCCGGGCCGGCTGACGATGAGCCACACGCGCCGCCCCGCCGCGGCCGCGCATTCGACCAGCCGCACCGCGTAGGCGGCGCCCGAGGCGCCGGTGACGCCGACGACCAGCGGCGGGTCCGCCGGGCCGGCCCGCGGGTCAGCCTTCCGAGGCCGGCGTCCGGAGTTGGGCCTGGACATACACGAGTTCCTTTTCGACCCGGTCGCCGAACGCCGCCACGTACGGGTCGCCCGGGTCGCGGCGTTTTCGGGCGGACAGACTGTTCTGGGCGCGGAGGAGGTGGGCCCGGGCGGCCCGCAAGGCCCCGGGGTCGGCGCCGGCCCGGCCGACGAGGTTCTGGGCGGCCCGGATATCGGCCAGCATGGCGCCGTCGCGGTCGGGCCATTGTTCGGCCACGGTCGAGAGGTGCTCGATGCGTTTGGCGTCGTACGGCTCCAACAGGGCCAGGTCGTAGGCGATGTTGTCGGCCAGGGGACCCTGGGGGTCGGCCTCCTGGGCCGCCAGCAGGGCCTGCCGGTGCGGGTTGCTGCCCTTGAGGGTCATGGCGCGGAAATAGAGGGCCAGGGCCCGGCGGCTCTCCTGGGTGTCGGCCCGGTTCTCGGCAAGGGTGGCCATGCGGACGAGGACCGCCTGCCGAAGGCCGGCCAGGTGTTCGGCCTCGTCGCGGGCCCGCAGGCGCCGGCCGACGGTGAAGGCGTCCCAGAAGACGCTGAAGTCGGCCAGGGGGTCCTCGGCGGGGGGCTCGAAGGCGGCGGCCCGGGCCAGGGCGGCCCGCCATCGGGTCTCGGCCTTCTCGAACAGGCCGTCCTGGGCGTCGGCGTCGCCCAGGTTCAGGAGGGCCTCGACGGCGTACGGGCTGTCGGGCCGGCGCCGGAAGACCTCATCCCAGAGGGCGAGGGCCTCGGCGGTGTGCGGCTCGGCGTCCTCGCCCGGCGGCCGGTGCGCCAGGCGCACCGCCAGCCGCGAGCGGACCTGCCCGGCCCGCGGGCTGTTCGGGTGATGGCCCAGGAAGGCCCGCAGGCGGTCGGTCTCGGTCGCGCCCGCGCCGGCCCACGCCACGAGGGGCGAGGCCGGGGCCAACGTCATCCCGTACCGGACCTCGTCCACGCCCACGAAAGCCAGCAGCGCCAGGACCGGCCCGGCCGTCAGCACCGTCAGCAGCGATGCGGGCCAGCGGATGTGCCAGCGGTCGGCCGCCCCGATGCCAACCACCATGGCGACGGCCGCGGCCGCGACGACGGCCGCCGTCGCCGGCGGAATATAGATGAGGCCGCGAAGCGCCGGCGGCAGCGTCCGGCCGGCCGCCGCCAGCACCGCCATCGCGGCCGGGGCCGACGGGTCAGCCTCGCCCCTGCTGAAATCGGTCAGCGCCGTCGCCACGAACAGGTACAGGACGGGCGGAACGAGCCCCAGCAAGGCGCCGGCCAGTTTGCTCGAGAGGCGCACGGTGTGTCCGGCGGCGATCCAGACGCCCACCGCCGCCGCGGCCGCCAGCCCCAGGCTCGGGCCGAGCAGGGCGATCAGGATCGTCACCAGCCACCCGCCCCGTTTGCCGTACATCACCCCCGTCAGGACGGGAACGGCCGCCAGCATCCCCAGCCAGCCGCCCAGCACCAGGCCGTAGGCCGGTCGGTCGACGATCGAGATCGGCCAGGCGCCCCAGGCGCCCAGGTCGACCGCCGGACGGACGAACGGGTCGGGGTCGCCCGTCAGCAGGTGCCGCAGCGTCCACGCCAGGCCGCCCGTCACGAGGATCAGGAGGCCGAGGTAGACGTTGGCCTCGGGCAGGTAGGCCCGGCCGCAGCGGTTGCAGATGTCGTCGCCGACGTTGCTTTCGTAGAAGAAACACTTGGCGCAGTGCATGGGTCACCCAGTCTCGCGCGTGTCATTTCGAGCGAGGCCGCCGAACATGTAGGCCGCGGCGCGCCGCGGCAAATGTCATTTCGAGCGAGGCCGCCGAACATGTAGGCCGCGGCGCGCCGCGGCAAATGTCATTTCGAGCGAGGCCCGTACGGGCCGAGTCGAGAAATCTCGTCGTTCTCGAACAGCGAGATTTCTCCGCCCCACACGGGTCCAACGTCGGATCGCCCTCGCTGCGCGAGGGCTCGGTCGAAATGACATCGCCCACACGCCCCTGCCCTTCAAGCGTACCCCCGACCTTACGGTCGGGGCTCGGCGCGGCTTACGGTCGGGGCTCGGCGCGGCTTACGGTCGGGGCTCGGCGCGGCTTGCGGTCGGGGCTCGGGCGGCGCACCTCAGCCGCGCGTACCGACGTACAGCGACGCGATGCCGCCGGGCAGCGGCTCGACGGTCACGTCCCGGAGCCCGGCCTGCTGCATCGCCCGGGCCAGCCGCTCGGGCGGCCCGAACGCCTCGATCGACCGCACCAGGTACGCGTACCCGCCGTGGCGGCCTCCGGAGATCCACCCTCCCAGCCTAGGCAGTATCCGCCGAAAGTAAAGTCCAAAGAGCGCCGCCAGCGGTCCCCGGCCGCGCGGCCGATGGAACTCCAGGGCCACCACCCGCCCGCCCGGGCGGACCACCCGGACCATCTCCGAAAGGCCCGCCGCCTCGTCCGCGAGGTTCCGGACGCCGAAGGCGCAGCAGGCGGCGTCGGCGACGGCGTCGGCGAGCGGCAGGGCGAGGGCGTCGGCCTCGACCACGGCTGCCCGCGGCCCGAGGCCCGCCCGGCAGACCTTCTCGCGGGCGCGGGCGACCATCGGCCGGCAGAAGTCGCACGCGACCACCCGGCACCGGGGCCACTGCCGGAGCACCGTCATCGCCAGGTCGCCCGTGCCGGTGCAGACGTCGATCACCAGGCGCGGCGCTGTTCGAGCCCGCCGCGGAAGCGGCGGGGGATGTTCGATCGGCGCGCACGCATCGCATCGCCCTTCATACGTCCCCGCGACCTTCCGGTCGCGGCTCGAACATGCCACGGCGTCGGCGGCGCGGCGGCGCCAGCGGCGGTCCAGGCCGCCCGACAGGAGGTGGTTCAGCAGGTCGTACCGCCGGGCCACGCCGGCGAACATCGTGCGGATGGCGGTGGGGTGGGGGCTATCGTTGTGCTCGGCCATACGTGTCATGCCTGCGGAGGCGAGCCCGCCGCCTCGAGCCCGCCGCGGAAGCGGCGGGTCACGTTCCTCCGGCGCGCACGCATCGCAGCGACCTTCTCTCGTGACCGCGACCTTCCGGTCGCGGCTCGAACGGCACCCGCCCCGGCTCGGGTTACTCAAAGCCGTACTCCGCCCAGCGGCGGCTGACGCGGTCGGCGACGTCCACGTCCTGGCGGATGGCGTCGGGCCACGGCCGGCCGGGGGCCTCTTCCGGCAGTTTGCGCGTGGCGTCGATGCCGACCTTGCCGGCGGGCCCGCCCGCCGGGGCCGCGTGGTCCAGCACGTCGGCCGGGCCGGTCGTGACGACCAGGTCGCGGCGCGGGTCGGCCTCGGCCCCGACGCGCCAGAACACCTCCTGGGCGTCCTGCACGTTCACGTCGGCGTCGACCACCACGAGGAACTTCGTGTACATCATCTGGCCCATGCCCCACAGGGCGTGCATGACCTTGTGGGCCTGGTGCGGATGGGTCTTGCGGATACTGACGAACGCCCAGTTGTGGAACACGCCGAACATCGGCAGGTTCAGGTCCACGACCTCGGGCACAAGCGTCCGGATAACCGGCAGAAACAGCCGCTCGGTCGCCTTGGCCAGGTACGCGTCCTCCTTCGGATACCGCCCCACGACGGTGGCGGGGTAAATGGCATCGCGGCGGTGCGTGACGGCGGTCACCCGCAGCACAGGGTAGGTGTCGGGCGGCGTGTAGTAGCCGGTGTGGTCGCCGAAGGGGCCTTCGAGTTCGGTTTCGCCGGGGGCGACGGTGCCCTCGATGACGATCTCGGCGTCGGCGGGGACCTCCATCGGCACGGTCCGGCAGCGGACCATCCGAACCGGCTCGCCGCGCAGAATCCCCGCCAGCACCAGTTCGTTCATGCCGTAGGGCAGCGGGGCCGTGGCCGCGTACGTCAGGACCGGGTCGCCCCCCAGGGCGACGGCGACGGGCATCGCCCGGCCGCGGTCGGCCCAGGCCGCGAAGTTGCGGGCCCCGTCGTGGTCGCGGTGCCAGTGGAGGCCCAGCCGACGCGGGCCGAACACCTGGAGCCGATACATGCCGACATTGCGATTTTTGCCGTCCGGGTCCGCGGTGTACACCTGCGGCAACGTGAGGAACGGTCCGCCGTCGCCCGGCCAGCACGTAAGGACCGGCAGGCGCGCCAGGTCCGCCGCGTCGCCCTCGTGGACGACCTCCTGGCACGGCCCGGACCGGACGGTCTTGGGGGCGGCGCCGACGGCCTTGAGGAGCCGCGGGGCGGCCTTGAGTTTCTCGACGAACCCGGCGTCGGCCGCGGGCGGACGCACCAGGGCCGACAGGCGCTCGGCGATGGCGTCCAGGTCCTCGCCGCCCAGGGCCCACGCCATCCGCTGCATCGACGCAAACGCCCCCACCAGGACGGGCATCGTGTGCCCCTGGACGTTCTCGAAGAGGGCGGCCGGGCCGTCGCGGGCCACCAGCCGCGAGGCGATCTCGGCAATCTCCAGGCGGGCCGACACGGGGGCCGTCACGCGGCGCAGTTGCCCCGCGGCCTCGAGGCGGGCGATGAACTGTCGCAGATCCTGGGCAGGCATGAATACCTTTCGAGCCGCGTGCGTAAGCACGCGGGTACGTTTGATCGGCAGCGCGAGCCCCCTTCGCCATTCTTGCGTACCCGCGACCTTACGGTCGCGGCTCGACCGGCGCGGCTCGACCGGCACCCCGCCGGGCGCCTCAGCCGCCGGGCGTGCGGGGCGTTTCGTCCGGCACGACGAGCGGCCTCGTGATCTCCGGCTCCTTCTCGCCGAGGCTGCGAATCAATTGCAGCAGCAGGTTGCGACGGAGGAAGACGTCGTAGGCGAACTCGTGCGGCAAGACGTAGGAGATCTGCTGCTCGGCGAACTTCGAGCCGACGAGCCGCCCGTTGTAGTGCATCAGCGGCAGTTTCCCCTGGTCCAGCGTCCGGCTG
>JADHXV010000067.1 GCA_016782785.1 Planctomycetota bacterium
GCGGATGCCCGAAAATCGCCGTCCGCCCTGGCCGGGCCCATGCGGGTCCTTACGGAACAAGGACAGGCCGGCCGCTTTGGCTAAAGTCCGATAACCGGAGAAGCCGATACATTTCCCATTCGAGAGCGGGGGTCGTATGCGCCTGAAAGGCAAGCCGATTGTCGGCCCGCCCGACCCCGTCTGCGCGGGGACGGTGGACGCCGTCCGCGCGCGGCGGCCTGGGTCCGTTTCCCCATGGCCACGCCAGCGTGGCCATGCCACCCCGGCCGGACCCAGACGGGTCCTCACCAAACAAGGACAAGCCGGCCGGGCCACACAGATGGTTGGCCTGATCGCCCCATGGCCACGCCAGCCGTTTGGCGCACGGGCTGGGCGAGCGCTGGCCCTGGCGGCGGGGCTGGTCCTTGCGCTGGGGCACGGGTGCGCGAAGGCGCCCGAGCCGACGCCGCCGCGCACGCCGCGCGACATCGAGGTGCCCGAGTACCTGAAGGACACGGTGGGCGAGGTGGCCCGGTTCGCCGGCCGCGAGGCGCTCGTCGTCCAGGGGTTCGGTTTCGTGACGAGCCTGGACGGCACGGGGACGACCGTCATGCCGCCGGGCATCCGCCGGCAAATCCTGGAGGTCATGCACCGCAACAAGGTGCCCGACGCGGAGCAGATTCTGGCGAGCCGCGACACGGCGGTGGTGTCGGTGTTCGGCCAGGTGCCGCCGGGCGCCCGGGCGGGCGAGCGGTTCGACCTGGGCGTCCGCGTGGTGCCGGGCACCGAGACGACGAGCCTGGAGGGCGGGTTCGTGCTGGCGTGCGAACTTCGGCGGGTCCAGATGTCGCGCGGCGTAGAGGCCCGGAGCGAAATCCTCGCCCTCGGCGAGGGCGGCATCTTCGTCGCGCCGTTCGCCGAGGAGGACGAGACGGCGGTGCCAGCCGGGCCGACCGCCGGTCGCATCCTCGCCGGTGGCCGGGCCCTGAAGGACCGCGAGTTCCGCCTCGTCCTGGTCACGCCGTCGGTCCGGACCGCGGACCAGGTGGTCCGCCTCGTCAACGCCCGCTTTCCCGACGCCGCCAAGGGCAGCCGCGACCCCGCCCGCATCGACCTGACCGTGCCGGCCGAGTTCCAGGACGACAAGAGCCGGTTCCTGGACCTCATCGGGTCGCTGTATATGCGCGAGATGCCCGGCGCCCGCGACCAGCGGGTCCGGCTGCTGCTGGAGACGCTTGCGAAGGGCGAGGACATGGACCGGGTGGCGCTGTGCCTGGAGGCGTTCGGGGCGGCCGTGGCGCCGCACCTGTATCCGCTGGGCGAGTCGTCGAACCCGGCTGTCCGCTTCCACGCCGGCCGGATTCTGGCTCGCCTCCAGGACGCCCGGGCGGTCCACGTCCTCGAGCCGCTGGTCATGGACGATGCCGCGGAGTTCCAGGAAGACGCGGTGCGGGCCCTGGGCCAGCTGCGCAGCGGCCTGGGCCTGGGCGTCCTCAGCCGCGCCCTGGGCACCAAGAGCGCCCGGGTCCGTCTGGCGGCGTGGCAGGCGATGGCCCACCTTACGCCGCGCACCTTCCTGGTCCGGCGGTTCCGGGACAAGTTCGACCTGCACATGGTGGCCACGCGCTCCGAGCCGTTTGTCTACGTTTCGCGGACGCTGGAGCCCGAGATTGCCATCTTCGGCGAGGTGCACGTCCGTCCGCCCGTCCTGGCCGAGATCCGCCGCGTCACCGCGACGGTCCGCGAGGACAACTCGGCGCTCACCCTCATCGCCCGTCGCCGCGAACACGACCTGCACCTGGAGGCGGGCTTGGCCGTCCGCGACATCATCACGGCCATGGCCGGCCCCCTCACCGCCGAGGGCGACCGCTCGAACACGGTCATCGGCCTGGACCTCGGCTACAGCGACGTCGTGGGCCTGCTGCACGAGTTGGACCGCAAGGGCGCCCTGACGGGGCCGGTGCTCCTTCAGCCGCTGGAGTACCGCGTGCTTCGGCCTCGGCCGGAGCCGCGGCCCATCGGGTCGCCCGACGAGGAGCCGTAACGCCGCCCAGGCGCGCGGCGTATGCCGCGCCGGGGCGCCCATGTAGGCCGTGGCGGAGCCGCGGCAATTTATGTATCGCCGGGACTTCGTCCCGGCCTGCGTGCTGACGGAAGAAACCTATGCCGCGCGGGACGTAGCGCCGAGCCCGTCGCCCAGGGGAGTGCTGATCGCGTGGAACTGAAACGCCTGGAAGTCTTCGGCTTCAAATCGTTCGCCGACCGCACCCGGTTCGACTTCGACTCGGGCATCACCGTCATCGTCGGGCCGAACGGGTGCGGCAAATCGAACGTGGTCGATGCCGTCAAGTGGGTCCTGGGCGAACAGAGCGCCAAGAGCCTTCGCGGCCGCGACATGGCCGACATCATCTTCGCCGGCTCCGAAAGCCGAAAGAGCCTCGGTTTCGCCGAAGCCACCCTCACGTTCGACAACACGCGCGGCGTGCTGCCGGTGGACCTGGCCGAGGTCGAGGTCGGCCGG
This sequence comes from Planctomycetota bacterium, assembly GCA_016782785.1. Taxonomy (GTDB): domain Bacteria; phylum Planctomycetota; class Phycisphaerae; order FEN-1346; family FEN-1346; genus BS750m-G62. Next base: position 2,501 of record JADHXV010000067.1, read on the forward strand.
CGCCTCTACCGGTCCGGCGAATCCGAGTACCTCCTGAACCGCCGGCCGTGTCGCCTGCGCGACATCCGCGAACTCTTCATGGACACCGGCGTCGGCGTCGACGCTTACAGCCTCATCGAGCAGGGCAAGGTGGACGTCCTGCTCCAGTCCAACCCGCAGGAACGGCGGCTCATCTTCGAGGAGGCCGCCGGCATCTCCAAGTACAAGGCCAAACGCAAAGAGGCCGAACGCAAACTCGCCCGCACCGAGCAGAACCTCCTCCGCCTCGACGACATCTTCCAGGAGGTCGACCGCCGCCTCCGCTCCGTCAAGTACCAGGCCGGCAAGGCGCGGTCCTGGAAGCAGTACAACGAACGCCTCAAGGAACTGCGCGTCTCGTACGCGCTGAACCAGTACCACGAGCACACGCGGGCGATGGCGGCCCAGCAGACCGACCTGGACCGGCTCGGGGACGAGCGCTCCGCCGCGTCGGCCCGGCTGGCGGACCTCGACCGGCGGCGCTCGGCCGTCGAGACCGAACTCATGGACCTCGAGACGGGCGCCCGCGACGCCGATGCCCGCCTCTCCGGACTCCGGTCCGACATCGCCACCCGCACCAGCGAGATCGAGTTCCACCGCACCCGGGCCGAGGAACTGGGCCAGATCGTCGACCGCGACCGCCGCAAACTGGGCGACCTCTCGGCTCACCTTCGCCAGGCCGAGGCCGACGTCCAGCGCCGCCAGGACGAAATCCGCGACGTCGCCCAGGCCGCCCAGCGCCAGGACCTCGCCGTCCAGGAGATCGAGCAGCGCCTGCGCGACGTATCCGACCAGGTCCGCTCGCTCACCGGGCGCATCGAGAACGCCAAGGCCGAGATGCTCGACCTGGCGCAGGGGCGGACTCGAGCGGCCAGCCGCTGCGGCAGCCTGGAGCTGGCCCTGGAGACGCTCGACGCCCAGGTCCGCAAACTCGCCGCCCGCCGCGACGAGATCGCCGGCGCCCTCGGCCAACTGGCCGGCCGCGAGGGCGAACTCCGACAGGAACAGGACGAACTCGCCGCCGCCGTCGCCGAACGCCGCGGACGCCTCGAAGCCAAACGCCACGAGGCCGACGAGCGCCAGCAGCATCTCAACGATGTCGCCGACCGCCTTGCCCGCGCCAAGGAACACGCCTCCGCCCTCGAGAGCCGACGCAGCCTGCTGGAGGACCTCGAACGCCGCGGCGAAGGCATCCCGGCGGCCGTCCGCCGCGTGACCGAGGCCATCCGCGCCGAGACCGCGCCGGCCGCCGCCGCCCCCGCGCCCGACGCCGCCATGGCCGACGCCCAGCCGGCGGCGGGCCGGTGGCACGGCATGGTGGCCGACCTCATCGAGGTCGACGTGGCCCACGCCGTCATGGTCGAGGCCGCCCTCGGCCCGGCCGAGAAACTCCTCGTGGCCGACCGCCAGGCAGACGTGCTCGCCCTGGCGCGCCGCCTGGAGGGCGACCTGCCCGGCCAGGTCCGCTTCCTGGCCCTCGACGCCATCGAGCCCGCGACCGACGGCCGCGATTTGTCCGCCTACCCGGAGGTGGTCGGGTGGGCGATGGACTACGTCCGGGCCGACGCATCGGTCCGGCCGGCCGTGGCGCACCTGCTGGCCCGGACCATCGTGGTCCGCACGCTGGACGACGCGGCCCGTCTGGGTGGTCGCGGCGGCCCGCTGGCCGGGTACCGCTTCGTCAGCCTCTCGGGCGGGGTGCTGGAGGCCGACGGTTCGATCGCCATCGGGCCGCCCGGTCCGGAGACGAGCCTGATTTCGCGCCGGTCGGAACTGCGGGACATCCAGCGGCAGGCCGACGAGTTGGCCGTCCGCATCGACGCCCTCGACGCCGACCGCCGCCGGGCCGTGGCCGAACTCCAGGCCATCGACGCCAGCCAGCAGCACCTGCGGCAGGAGATTTACGAGGCCTCGATGCGCAAGGTCGAGGTCGAGTCCGCCCTCCGCCGCCTGACCGATGCCCGCCAGGAACTTGTCCGCGAAGCGCCCGTCGTCGAGGCGGAACTGGCCGACCTGGCCGATCGCCGCCGGCAGACCGCCGAGGAACGCGACACCGTCGACCGCGAGGCCCAGGACCTGGAGCGCCGCGAGAACGAGAAACGCGAGCAGGTGGCCCGCCTCTCGGCCGAGCAGGAAGCCCTGCTGCTCCGCCGCGAGGTCTGCGAGGAAGAGCGGACGACCGCGAGGGTCGCCCTGGCGCAACTGAACGAGAAGCAGGCGGCGGCCGGCGACGCCCTCGAGGCCGCCCGCCGCGACCTGGCCGGCACCCGCCAGGGCATCGACGAGGCCCGTCAGGAACTGGCCGACTGCGGCGACCGCATCCGCGAGTCCCAGCGGTCGATGCTCCGCCTCCAGTCGGAACTGGCGGAGGCGTTCCTGGCGAAGGAATCGGCCGAGGCCGACGTCCGCCGCCTGGCCGGGGTCCGGGCCGACGCCCGCCGCCGCGCCGCCGGTCTGGCCGACGAGGCCCGCGGCGTCGAAAGCGAGATCGACCAGGTCCGGGCCCAGGTCCACGAGGTGGAACTGGCGCGCCGCGAACTCGAGACCAAACGCGACGACCTCGCCGCACGCGTCCGCGACGATTTCCACCTCGACCTGGCCGACGAGTACGCCTCCTGGCAGGCCGACGAGGTCAACTGGGACCAGGTGGCCGAGGGAATTCGCGACCTCCAGGGCAAGATCGAACGGCTCGGCTCGGTGAACCTCGAGGCGATCGACGAGCAGGAGGCGCTGGAGCAGCGCGTCGATTTCCTCCGCCGCCAGCGCGACGACCTCACCGCCGCACGCGAAACCCTGGCCGGCCTCATCGAACGCATCAACCGCGAAAGCCGCCAGCGGTTCATGAGCACCTTCGAGGCGGTGCGCGGCCACTTCCAGGAACTGTTCCGGAAACTGTTCGGCGGCGGCAAGGCCGACGTATTCATGGAAGACGAGGCCGACGTCCTGGAGACGGGCATCGAGATCGTCGCCCGGCCGCCCGGCAAGCAACTTCAGCGCATCAGCCTGCTCTCCGGCGGCGAGAAGACGTTGACGGCCGTCGCCCTGCTGCTGGCGGTTTTCCGGGCCCGGCCCAGCCCGTTCGCCATTCTCGACGAGGTGGACGCGGCCCTGGATGAGACGAACATCGACCGGTTCACCGCCCTGGTGAAGGACTTCCTGGACCAGTCGCAGTTCGTCATCATCTCGCACAGCAAGCGGACGATGGCCATCGCCGACGTGCTCTACGGCGTGACGATGGCCGAGCCGGGCGTCTCGCGCAAGGTCAGCGTCAAGTTCAGCGACCTGCACGAGAAGGGGTTCCTGACGGAGGAATCGGCCGCGGGCGACGCCGGCGGCAACGGCGACCGGGCCCCCGCCGACGAATCGTCCCCGGCGGAGGAAGCGCCGCCGGTCGACGAGGCGGCGCTGGCCGATGACGCCGTGTCGGCCGATGAGGACGTGTCGCCGGCGCCCGTGCCGGTCGAGGTGGCGGCAGCCCTCAGCCACGCTGGCGCCCAGGCCGCCCGCCGCGCCGACGGCATCGAAGCCGAGGCCGACGAGGCAGACGCCGCCGATGCCGCAGTGCAGCCGGCCGAGGCGGCTTCGCCGACGAGCGAGTAACCGCGTTTTGCGCGGCCCGTACGGGCCGCGCCGACGAGCGAGTGACGCGGAAGACTGTCATTCTGAGGAGCCCCGATTCATCGGGGCGACGAAGAATCTCGCCTTTGCCTTGTCGCGAACAGCGAGATGCTTCGGCCTTGCAAGCAAGGCCTCAGCATGACACGTGATACGGTGTTTCGCGCGGCCCGTACGGGCCGCGCAACCAGGAACCACGATGGTATCCGACCCACAGCCCGTCGCGACGATGGAGCCCGACCCGGCGATGGAACCCGTCGCGACGATGGAGCCCGACCCGGCGATGGAACCCGCCGCCGCGCCGTCGCCCGCCGACCGCCTGCCCGTCCTGCCGCTGCGGGGCCTGGTCGCGTTTCCGGGCCTGGCCATGCCGCTCCAGGTGGGGCGCGACCTGTCGGTCACGGCCGTCCACGAGGCCCTGGCCCGCGACCAGCGGATCCTGCTCCTGGCGCAGCGCGACCCGCAGTGCCTGGACCCCGGGCCGCAGGACCTCTTCGAGATGGGCTCGCTGGCGTACGTCCACCAGTGTTTCCGGAACGAGGGCGGCACGCACAAGGTCATCATCGAGGCGGTCGGCCGGGCCCGCGTCTGCGACCTCGAGCGCGACGGCGGGTGCCTGTGGGCCCGCATCGAGGAGGTCGCCGAGACCGAGCCGGACGGCCCCGAGATCGAGGCCCTCCTTCGGATCGTCCGCGGCCGGTTCTTCTCGTACATGCACCTTCAGCCCACGCTGTCCGAGGGCGTGGGCCACCTGGTCACCCAGGCCGAGACGCCCTCCCTCCTGGCCGACACCGTGGCCTCGTACACCGCCATTCCGTTTTCCGACAAGCAGCGGCTGCTGGAGATGATGGACCCCGAGGCGCGGCTTCGGACCCTGGCCGACATCCTCGAGAACGAACTCTCGCTGCTGGAAATCCAGCGCAAAATCAGCGACCGCGTCCGCGGCCGCATGAACCGCAGCCAGAAAGAATACTTCCTGAAGGAGCAACTCAAGGCCATTGAGGAGGAACTCGGGTACCACGAGGGCGGCGAGGGCATCTCGGAACTGCGCGAACGCATCGCCGCCTGCGGCATGCCCGAGGCCGTCTGCAAGATCGCCCTGCGCGAGCACCATCGCCTCAGCCGCATGCTGCCCCTGACGCCCCAGGCCGTCGTCATCACCGAGTACCTCGACTGGCTCATCCACATGCCGTGGCAGCAGCGGACCGAGGACGACCTGGACCTGCGGCACGCGGCCCGCGTCCTGGACGAGGACCACTACGGCCTGGACGAACCGAAGCAGCGGATCCTGGAGTACCTGGCGGTCAAGAAACTCTCCAGCCGCCTCCGCGAGCCCATCCTGTGCTTCGTCGGGCCGCCCGGCGTCGGCAAGACCAGCCTGGCGCGCAGCGTGGCCCGGGCCCTGGGCCGGCGGTTCGTCCGCAAGAGCCTGGGCGGCGTCCGCGACGAGGCCGAAATCCGAGGCCATCGCCGCACCTACGTCGGCGCCATGCCCGGACGCCTCATCCAGAGCATCCGAAAGGCCGGCGTCCGCAACCCCGTCTTCCTGCTCGATGAGATCGACAAAATGGGCCAGGACGCCCACGGCGACCCGGCCAGCGCCCTCCTGGAAGTCCTCGACCCCGACGAAAACAATACCTTCAGCGACCACTATCTGGAGGTGGAGTACGACCTCTCCGAGGTTCTCTTCATCTGCACCGCGAACGTGGCCGGCAGCATCCCGCCCGTCCTCATGGACCGCCTCGAGGTGATTGAGCTCTCGGGCTACACGCTGGACGAGAAGGCCCACATCGCCCAGCGCCACCTGTTGCCGCGCGAACTGGCCGACCACGGCCTGGCCGAGGCGGACGTGGCGCTCGCGCGGCCGGTCCTCCAGGCGGTCATCGAACGCTACACCCGCGAGGCCGGCGTCCGAAACCTGCGGAAGTGCGTGGCGACGATCCTCCGCAAGATCGCCACCGAACGCGCCGCCGCCGACCCGCCTCCCGTCGCGGCCCACACCGTGGCCGAGGACGACCTTCGCCGCTACCTCGGCCCCGCCCGCTATCGCCGCGGACAGGCCGGCCCCAAGCAGGGCGTCGGCACCGTGACGGGCCTGGCGCGCACCGAGGTCGGCGGACGCAGCATCGTCATCGAGTGTTCCTGCATGGTCGGCAAAGGCGAGCTGACCCTGACCGGCCAACTGGGCGAGGTGATGCAGGAGTCCGTCAAGACCGCCCTCTCGTGGGTCCGCTCGCGATGCAACCGGCCGGGCGTCGTCCCCGACCGGCACACCGTGGACCTGCACGTCCACGTGCCCGAGGGGGCTACGCCCAAGGACGGCCCGAGCGCGGGGCTGCCGGTCATCTGCGCCCTGGCGTCGGCGATGAGCGGGTGCCCCGCCCGACGCGACGTGGCCATGACCGGCGAGATTACCCTCCAGGGCCGCGTCCTGGCCGTCGGCGGAATCAAGGAGAAGGTCCTGGCCGCCCACCGCGAGGGTATCACCGAAATCGTCCTGCCCAGGGAAAACGCCGACGACCTCGACAAGGTGCCCCAGGAGGTGCTCAGCGAGGTCAAGGTCCACCTCGTCGACCGCGTGGAGGAATGCCTGCGCGAGGTCGTCCCCGCCTTCAAGGGCCACTTCCGCGCCCGCGCCCCCACCCACGCCCGCCAGGAAGAGTAGGCGCGACGTACCCCGCCGCATTGCCCGTGCGGGTGCGCCGCGCCGTTGCCGTTCGAGCCTCGACCCGAGCCCCGACCGTAAGGTCGGGGGTATGTAAGAACTGCGCCGAATTGTCGGCGCGCCAAGGGCGTCGTTGCCGCCCGAGCCCCGACCGTAAGGTCGGGGGTATGTAAGAACTGCGCCGAATTGTCGGCGCGCCAAGGGCGTCGTTGCCGCCCGAGCCCCGACCGTAAGGTCGGGGGTACGTTCGAATTGCACCGAACGCCCTGGCGCGCTATGATCCTCGGCGTCACCACGTACCCGCGACCTCACGGTCGCGGCTCGAAAGGCGAGGGCGCGCTATGATCCTCGGCGTCACGACGTACCCGCGACCTCACGGTCGCGGCTCGAAAAGGCAAAGGCCCCGTCACCCCTTCGGCTTCTCCGCCGCCTGTTCCTTGAGCCACGCCTGGTACGGCTCGATGGTGTTCGCCTCGACGCCCGTCAGTTCCTTCAAGGCCGCCCGGTAGAGGGCCTTGAGCGGCTCCTCCGACTCTTTCTCATGGGCTGCGATGAGCCCGCGCACGCCCGGGCCCGACCCCTTGGGTGCGAGCAGCCCGATGGCCGTCGCTGCGTTGTTCCGCGTCCACGCCAGGTCCGACGCCAGCGTCTCGACGAGGGCGGGGAGCAGGGCGACGGCCGTCGCGTCGCCGCGCTCGTAGCCCCGGACGGCCGCCATCGCCGCCGCCCCGCGGACCCGCGGCGTCTCGTCCTTCAGGGCCTTCAGGAGCGTGTCCTTCTCCACCTTCTCGCCGCGCAGGCCCAGACTCACCAGGGCCGTCCCGCGGAGCTGGGCGCTCGGGTCCCGGGCCAGGATCCGCAGCCGCTCCACCCCCTGCGGGTTGTCCAGGAACGCCAGGCCGAACGCCGCCAGGTCCCGCACGATCGGGTCCGGGTCGGCGGCGTCGACCAGGATCTGCTTGGCGTTGGTCTGGGCGACTTGCCGGAGCGCCGTGTCGATCTGGGCCAGTTGAGGCGTGTTGCCCTGGGCCCCCGCCTGGTCGCGGCTGGTCTGGAGGTCCCGCAGCATCAGCCGCAGCCGCGCCGGCGACACGGGTTCGGCCACCAGCCGACGCCGCGCCAGCGCCGCGTGCAGGCTGCGCACGGCCGACGACCACGGCCCGTCCGGGTTCGCCTCCAGGTACGCGTTCAGGGCGGTGATGGCGGCGTCGTACTTGCCCTCGCGGGCGTCGGCCATGGCCTTTTCGAGCGTATCAAGGTTCGCCTTGGCCTTCGAGAGGGCGTCGGGCGTCAGCCGGCCGGCTTCGACCAGTTGCTCGTCCCAGTTCCGGACGAGGTGCTGGGTGGCCTTCTCGGCCTTCTCGTCCACCACGGTCGTCCCGCGCTGGGCCAGCAGCCCCGACCCGTCGGCCGCCCACGCCGACCGCACCGTCATGGCCGGGACGGTAATGCGGTCGGCCCACTCGCCGGTGAACACGAGGTCGGCCTTCGATTCCAGGACGATGGCCGGCGTGTCGCCGACGGTCGTTTCCTCGACCTTCTGCGTGGTGATCGTGGCCTTGGCGATGCCGAGGTCCACTTGCCGCGTCGTCGCTTTGTCGTCGCCGAGCGGCTCGGCCGGCAGATAGTTGAGTTCCGAAAGGGCGTACTCGATGGCCTGCATCGGCGCGGTCGGCTGGGCCGTGTCGCCGACGGGCCGGGCCGTCAGGTCGCGCCAATGGGCCGCCAGAAGCGGCGCCATGGGCCGAAGCCGCTGGGCCTCCGGCACGGTCGCCAGTTGGTCCTGCCCGTCCTTCTCCAGCCCCACCAGCCGTTCGCCCGCCGGCGTCTCGAGCGACACGACACGCATCTGGGGCGGGTCGGTCTTGACCTCCACAATCAGGTCCTCGCGGCGCAGCGGCACCTCGGTCACCTGGCGGCTCGTCTGATCGCCCGCCGTGATCGTCGTTTCGGTCCGCGTCGTCCGCTGATACACCCGGCGCGCCCCCGGCTGGACGTTATACCGAAGAGGCTTGGCCTGGCCGAGGACCGGCACCGCCACGCTCATCAGGGCGGCCGCCGACCACGCCACCACACGCATCGCCTTCATCGCGACTCCTTCACGCATGCGACTGTGAAAGCCGCGTCCACTGCCGGCTTGTCATTTCGACCGGGGGTCTCGTCCTCCCGCCTGTCATTTCGACCGAGCCCTCGCGAAGCGAGGGCGAGCGGAGAAATCTCGATGTTTCTCAACGGCGAGATTTCTCGACTCGGCCCGTTCGGGCCTCGCTCGGAATGACAGCCTTCTGGCCCATCGCGCCGCGGCCTACGCCTCGGCCGCGTCGCGCTGCCCCGGCCGTTCCACCACCAGCCCCGGCCGGCGGCTCTTCATCAGCCGCCACAGGAGCACCCCGCCCACCAGCACCAGGGTGACGGCGATGTTCTGGCTGATCGTCAGCCCCGGCAGCGCCTCGGCCGCCTCGTGCGCGCCCAGCAGCCGAAGCAGCGTCGGCAGGCCCAGCAGGTAAATCTCCGGCTCATCGGCCCGGACCATCTCCAGCAGGTACCGCGACACGCCGTACAACACCACGAAGGTGAGCAGCACCTGGCCGTTGCGACGCCGACGCACGAACAACACATGTAAGACGACCGCCAGCAGCAGGGCATTCACCAGCGAATACACCTGCGCGGGATGGATGGCCGGCATCCGCCACCCCGCCGCCAACGCCCCCATCATCGCGGCCCCGCCCGCGCCGCCCGGCAGCGGGCCCATCTGCCCGAGCGACGCCAGGTGCGCCTGCGCGTAATGGGTCCACGGAATCGAGCCCACCGGCCACACCATCCCCGGACCCGAGTGCGCCACGTCGCCGTAACAGCACCCGTTCAGGAAGCACCCAAGCCGGCCGAACGCCAGGCCCAGGGCCAGGCTCGGCACGATGACGTCCAGCCAGTACAGGACGGGCCGCCGCGTCAGCCGAAGGTACGCCACCACCGCCAGCGTGGCCACCAGGAAGCCGCCGTAGAACGTCAACCCGCCCTCCCAGATCCGCAGCAGATCCAGCAGGCTGGGGAACCGCTCGCTGAACTGGATGACGAAGAACGCCCGCGCGCCGAACACGCCCCCGAAGAAGCAGGCGAGGGCACAGTTGTGGACGACCTCCGGCGGGCTGCCGTCGCGCTTCGCGCGCCGCGCCGCCGTCAGGATCGCCACCAGAAACCCCACCGCCATCGCCAGACCGTACCCGTACAGGGGCAACGTCCCCCACTCGCCCGTAAACGGGTTTGGGTACGGCAGCCGAAGCAGGACTTGGCGCACGGGTTTGTTCCGGCGACGTCAGGCCATTTCCCGGACGTAACGATTGTTCTCGTCGACGACGATCTTGGTTGGCCGGTGGTCGGCCAGTTCTTCCGGTCCGAGGTAGGCGAACCCCAGGATGATGACGACGTCGCCCGGTTCGCCCAGGCGGGCCGCCGCCCCGTTCAGGCAGATGATCCCGCTGCCGCGCTCGCCCGCCATCACGTACGTCTCGTGCCGCGTCCCGTTGTTGATGTTCGCCACCAGGACGGCCTCGCCGGCGACCAGGCCCGCCGCGTCGATGAGGTCCTCGTCGATCGTGATGCTGCCTTCGTACTCCAGGTGCGTCTCGGTGATGCGGGCACGATGGATCTTCGAGCGCAATACCTTGACCAGCATCCGCCTACCTCCCTTTGAGACAACGCTCCCGCGCGGCGCTGCCGTTCGAGCCCCGACCGTAAGGTCGGGGGTACGCCAGAGGCGCCCCGAACATCGGCGCGCCGAAATCCTCACCGGCACGATGTACCCGCGACCTCACGGTCGCGGCTCGGACTGCGAGAGCCCGCGCAAGATCACGTTATCGATGAGCCGCGTCTTCCCCACGTACGCGGCCACGGCCACCAGCACCTGCCCGCCGATGCGGTCCAGCGGCGCCAGCGTGTCCGGGTCCACGACGGCCACGTATTCGGGCTGGACGCCCTCGGCGGCGTCCAGGCGGCCCTCGACGAGGTCCGCCACGCGCCGGGCGTCGCGTTCGCCCGACTTGATGCGTTCGCGGGCCTCCGCCACCGCCCGGCCAAGGGCCAGCGCCTGCCGCCGATCCGCCCCGCTAAGATACGCGTTTCGGCTGCTGATTGCCAGTCCATCCGCGTCGCGGACGAGCGGACAGCCCACGATCCGGGTCGGCAGGTTCAGGTC
>JADHXV010000068.1 GCA_016782785.1 Planctomycetota bacterium
CCGTAGTAGCACGGACTGGCGTACTCGGAAATCCCTTCGTCGTATGTGTGCATGATAAAACGGTCGAACCGCCGGTAACCTTCCTCGGCGACCTCTGGCCGCTCGAGCGTCTCGCCCAAGAGGATGAGGTTCTCGGCGTTCATGAGCGCGATGTTCGTGTACGCAGGCCCCACGCCGTGCTGCAGGCAGCCCTGGACGGCGAAGTCGAGAATCTCGCGCAAGGTCGCGCGAGCCGGCTCCGGTATCCAGTCGCGGTGCCGCATCCACAGCAGCGCGCCGCCCTGCATGGAGAACTCGACGGCGTTACGGTCCATGACCTCCGGGTGTGACCAGGACCACCGGAAGTTGCCGTAGTTGCGGCTCTTGGGGTTGCGGTCCTGCATGCGGGCCGCCACGTCGAACAGATGCTGGAGCCGCTCGGGGTGCTCGCGGGCCTCGGCCAGGGCGAGGGCGTAGGTGAAGAGTTCGCGCGACGTGAGGCTTGCCGCGGGCCCTTGTGCGTTTTGCCAAGTTCGTTCGCCGGCCTTGACTGCGCCGGCAATCATCTCGGCCGCGTCCGGACGGGCGGGGTCGGCCCGTGCGAGGTTCGAGAAAGCGGCAACCATGACCACAGCCGCAAGCAGAAGGTTCGCCGTGGGCCATCGCTGCGCTGCGTGCTTCACGCGTGCTGCCATGGTGGACCTCCTTCGTGCACCCAGGCCGCGAGGATATCCGAACGCTGGCGAAATGTCGACCGCCGGTTCGTGCGGCTGCTGTCATTCCCGGCACCGCGGCGCCCGGCGACGGTGGTGCGGTGTGCCCGGCCGGTGCTCGGAAGGCTTGCCCCGGCCGCGGGTACGGGCTATACTGGCCCGTGCTGCAAGCGGCTACATATGGCGGCTTCATCCGGCCAGGCTGCGAGCAGCCGCCGAAAGCGGCGGCATGACGAGGAGCGGCGACTCAATGGCCAAAGGCGCCCACCCTCCGTCCGAGGACGCGAAGGTCCGCGTCCTGATCGTGGACGACCACCCGGTGGTCCGGCAGGGCCTGCGGATTCTGATTCAGGAGGAGCCCGACCTTGTCGTCTGTGCCGAGGCCGAGACCGTCGCCGAGGCCCTTCAGGCGGCCGGCGAGCACCGCCCCGACGTCGCCGTCGTCGACCTTTCCCTCAAGGATGCCAGCGGCCTCGATCTCATCAAGGACCTGAAGGTCCGGCACCCGGAGATCGCGTCGCTGGTGCTTTCGGTGAGCGACGAGAACCTCTACGCCGAACGTGCCCTGCGGGCCGGCGCCAAGGGCTATGTCATGAAAGAGGTCGCCACGGACGGGGTCATCCGGGCCATCCGGTGCGTGCACGCCGGCGGGGTGTTCCTGAGCGACGACATGAAGTCGCGGCTGCTGGGGCGGTTCGTGGACGGCGCGCCGGCCGAGGAAACCTCGGCGATCGACCGCTTGAGCGACCGTGAACTGGAGGTATTTGAGTTGATCGGCCGCGGCCAGGGGACCCGCGAGATCGCCGCCCACCTGCACCTCAGCCCGAAGACGATCGAGACGTATCGTGCCCATATCAAAGAGAAGTTGAACTTGGCCAACGCCGCTCAACTTGTGCAGCGGGCTGTCCGGCATGTCCAGGAGACGTCGGGCGGGTGACGCTCGGCCGACAGCGCTGTTCTTGGGCCTGTCTTCATGGCCTGAGCCCCCTTCTCATGGCTGTTCTTGCATAAGACCGGGTTCGATATGGGGCCTGGCGTGCGCGCGTAGAAACCGCGTTGGGGGCTTCTGGCGGGCGTTTTGGCAGTGTCCCGGCTGCCGCTCACGCCGCATATCAGGGATTCCCCGATGAGACGTTGGGAACTCTTCCGGGCATCGGAACGCAGGTTGCCCCGGATTGCGGCCGGCCCAAGTATGGGCTTTATAGTAAAAGTGGATGCCGCAGATTGTGGCCGAGAGTCGGACTGCCCCGTGGCGGCCGCCCTTTGCCGGTCCGCGGGGCCGACATGAACGGACAGCCTGGAAGGAGGACGCACAATGTCAACGACTCAAACCCTGGCGGACCTGACGGTTGACACGATCGCCAAGTCGCTCGAGCACCTGGCCCTGGCGCCGGACCTGACGTTTCAGACCATCGAGGAGGCGTGCCGCGAGGCCGCCGATTACGGCTTGGCGGCGCTATCCGTGCCGCCCTACGCCGTGCCGTACGCCGCCGGCCTCCTGCGAGGCACGGGAGTGGCCGTCTGCGGGGCCGTGGGGATGCCGTTCGGCCACAGCGGCCGACGGGCCAAGTGCGACGAGGCCGCCACCTCGATCGAGGCCGGTGCCGGCGAAATCGACATGGCTATTAACCTCGTAGCCATGAAGAGCGGGCGGTACGCCGACGTCGAGGCCGAGATCGCCGCCGTCCGCAAACTGGCCCGGGGCCTGGTGCTCAAGGTGACCCTGGAATGCTGTTACCTGACCGACGCGGACGAGATTCGCGCTGCCCGCCTCGCCGTTGACGCCGGCGCCGACGTCGTCAAAACGCACACGGGTTTCGGCAAGCGAGGCGTTCGCGTGCACGACGTCCGCCTGCTCAAGCGCGCCGTGGGCCACGCGGCCGAGATCGAGGCGGCGGGCGGCGTCACGCGCTTCCAACAGGTGCATGACCTGCTCGAGATGGGCGCTGCGCGCGTGGCGGTCGACGCACCCACCGCCATCATCGAGGACTTCTATAAGTGGGAGGGCGTCTCGTAACGGCGCAGCGGCCCGGCTGCTTGGCCCGTGTCGCGGGGAGGGCTGTGCTCATGTATCGTTCGGCGGGGCCGCTTCGCCTTCCGTGAAGTACCGCATCGATGTCTTCTTGAACTCGCGGGCCGAGAACAGGACGTCCCGCGCCGCCGCTCGCACCTCGTCCGCCATGCCGGCCGCCGTCACGCGGACTTCGTCCTCCGACCGCCCGTGCACCATGGCGTACAGGTTGTGCGGGAAGTCGGGCAGCGCCCGCCGGCGATAGCAGTGCGTGACCTCGGCGTGGGCCGCCAGCGCCCGCCCGGCCGCGTCGGCGTTGCCGGCGTCCACCTGGAACACGGCCATGCCGTTCGCGAGGACGCCGGCCTCGCGGTGCCGGAGCACCGCCCCGAATCGGCGGACCACGCCCGCCGCCAGCCACGTGCGCATCTGCTCCAGGATCTGCGGCACCGTCCAGCCAGTCCGCCTTGCGGCCTCGGCGAACGGTTCGCGCTCGACCGGCAGGCCGTCCTGCACGGCGCGGACCAGCGCTTTCTGTTTCTCGCTGAGTGGGACGGCGGGCCCGCCCGGCCCGACGCCGGGCGCCCGCTCGGAGGGAACGGGTGCCGCGCCCGTCAGGTCAAACGTCGCACGGATCTTGTACCGGGCCTCGGCCGGCAGGCTGTGCAGGTCTTTCAGTTCGGGCCGGCGGCGCAGGTGCTCAAGCGCCGACTCCAGGTCGCGCCGCGACGGCGCGGTGAGGGTGAACCACAGGTTGTACGCCCCGCGGCGCTCGTAGTTGTGCGTGACGCCCGGCAGGCGATTGACGTGCGCCGCCACATCTTCCACACGATCCGCGGGCACTTTCGCGGCGACCAGCGTGGAGATGTAGCCCAGCTGCCCCGAGTCGAACACGGGGCCGATGCGGCGGATGACGCCGACGCTGGCCAGCCGCCGGATGCGCGTCAGGAGGTTGTCGGGCGAAAGGCCCAGCCTCTCGGCAAGGGCGTCGAACGGCCGCTCCGCCACCGGCAGGGCCGTCTGAATCTGGGTCAGGATGCGTTTGTCGAGGTCGTCCATCGTGGGTATCCGGATGCCCGTTCCGCGCGGCGGCCTCGCCGCTCGGCGCAAAGTCATGCTTCATACGCCAGGATCGCGTCCACGAGGCCGGGGATGGTGTGCGGGTCGGCCTCGACCGTCGGTTCCAGGCCGGCCTCGCGCAGCGTGCCGCTGGTCGTGGGGCCGATACTGGCGATGCGCGCGCCTGACGATTTCAACGCGTCGGCCCCGACGGTATCCAGAAAGTAGCGCACGGTCGACGAACTCGTGAACGTGACCCAGTCGACTTCGCGCCGGGCCAGGTGGTCCACCGCCGCCTGGGCGCCGGACGCGTCCGGAACCGTCCGGTAGGCGGTCACCTCGGTGACGCGCGCGCCGCGTTCGGCAAGGGCGCGGGCGAGGTCAGGGGGGGCGATGTCGGCCCGCGGCAGGAGGATGGCCGCCCCGGCCAGGTCCGCCGCCTGCGCCAACGCCTGGGCGACCGCCGCTCCGGTGAACGTGGGCGGCTCCAGGTCGGTCCGCAGGCCGAACGCGGCCAGCCGGGCGGTCGTGGCCGGGCCGATTGTGGCCACCCGCACGCCCGCCAGGGCACGGGCGTCGCGGCCGGTGTCGGCCAGGGCGCCGAAGAACGCCTCCACGCCGTTGACGCTGGTGAAGACGATCCAGTCGAACGTGCCGGCGTCGTGGGCGGCCGCGGCCAGCGGCGCGGGGTTGTCGGGCGGCTCGATGCGGATAGCCGGCGCCTCGACGGCCTCGGCTCCGAGGGCCTCGATCCGCTCCGCCAGCGCCGACGCCTGCGCCCGCGCCCGCGTGACGACGATCCGCCGGCCAAGCAGCGGCCGGCGCTCGAACCACGCCAGGCGGTCGCGCAGCGCCACCACCTGGCCGACGGCGATGACGGCGGGCGGCGCGAGGTCCGCCTCGGCCGCCAGGTCCGGCAGCGTGGTTAGCGTGCCGGCCACGGTGTGCTGGCGCGACGTCGTTCCCCAGTGGACCGCGGCGGCGGGTGTGTCGGGCGGCGCGCCGGCGTCGATGAGGCTTTGGCAGATCGCCGGCAGGTTTTTCACGCCCATGTAAAAGACAAGCGTGCCGGGCCAGCGGGCCAGGGCGCCCCAGTCGAGCGACGAGGCGTCCTTCTCGGCGGCCTCATGGCCGGTGACCATCCCGATCGCGCTCGCGCCCTCGCGGTGCGTGGCGGGGATGCCGGCGTAGGCGAGGGCGGCCACGCCCGCCGTCACGCCGGGGACGACCTCGAAGTCGATTCCGGCATCGGCCAGGGCGAGGGCCTCTTCGCCGCCGCGGCCGAAAACAAATGGGTCGCCGCCCTTCAGGCGCACCACGGTCTTGCCGGCGCGGGCGCGCTCGACCAGGAGGGCGTTGATTTCGTCCTGCGGCAGCGTGTGCCGGTCGGCCCGTTTGCCGACGTAGATGCGCTCGGCCCCCGCGGGCGCGTGGTCCAGCAGCCGCGGCGAGAGGAGGGCGTCGTACACGACCACCTCGGCCTGGGCTAGGATGTCGCGTCCGCGCAGCGTCAGCAGGCCGGGGTCGCCCGGACCGGCGCCGACCAGGTAGACCCGCCCATGGATCATATGTACACTCTCCTGTGCGATGGCTCGCGTGCGTACCCGCGAACTCACGTTCGCGGCTCGTTACAGCGGGCGCACCTCACGGCGCGTCCCTATCTCCGCCGACGAGCGGGACGAACCGGCACGGGCAGAATTCCTGCCGCGTCACGTGCCCGTTGCGTTTCTCAACCCGTACGAGGGTCTGCGAGAACCCGCCGCCGACGGGCGCGACCAGGATGCCGCCGTCGGCCAACTGGTCGATCCACGGCCCGGGCACGTCCTCGGCCGCCGCAGCGCACAGGATGCGGTCGAACGGGGCCGCCTCGGGCCAACCGAGCCGGCCGTCGCCCACCCGGTAGTGCACGTTGCGGTACCCAAGGGTGTCGAGCACCATGCGGGCCCGCTCCAGCAGGGCGGCGTGGACCTCGATGGTGTAGACCTCGGCCGCCAGGTGCGCCAGCGCCGCCGTCTGATACCCCGAGCCGGTGCCGATCTCCAGGACACTCTCCCGGCCGAGGAGGTCCAGTTCCTGGGTCATCAGGGCCACGATGTACGGCTGGCTGATGGTCTGGCCGTGGCCGAGGGCCAGCGGATAGTCGCCGTACGCCGAGGCCCGCTGGTCCGGCGAGACGAAGCGGGCGCGGTCGATGGTGCGGAACACCTCCAGGACGCGCGGGTCGCGGACGTCGCGGGTCTCCAGTTGCGTCCGAACCATGTGGTCGAGTTGTTCGCGACTGTCGGTCATGCGTTATTCGTCATGCGTCGATTTTCTGCGCGAGTTCCCAGTCGGGCTCGACGGGCCGGCGGGTCTCGATGGTTATCGCGCCGTCGTCGTCGGGGCGGAGGACGTTGCACTTCTGCCACTCGGGGTCTTTCCGCGGGAGCGGTGTGATCGCATCCGGCGCGTTGAACCACAGGTGTGGGCCTCGGCTCTCGGGCCGGGCGCCGCAGGCCGTCAGGACCATCTCGGCCACCAGGGCGATGCTTTGCGTCTCGGCCAGGAACGCGTCGCCGGCATCGGCGGTGTCCCAGGGGCGGGCGCGCAGGCCGCGGAGTTCCGCCAGGCCCGCCTTCACGCCCTGGGCGGTCCGCTTGATGCTGGCGTACATGGTCATCAGGTGCTGGATGCGCCGGCGGACCTCGCGGACGTCGACGGCCTGGCCGCGGGGCGCGGGTTCGACGGCGGCCCCGGCGGGTTCGCCGGGCGGCGCGGTCCGGGCGAGGGCGGCCGCTTGCTCGCCGGCGATCCTGCCCATGACCTGGCTGTCCATGAGGGCATTGCCGCCGGGACGGTTCGCGCCGTGCTGGCCGCCGGCCGCCTCGCCGCAGGCAAAGAGGCCGGGCACGGTCGTGGCGGCGCGAGTGTCGATCTTGATGCCGCCCTGGAAGTGCTGGCACGCGGGGGCCAGTTCGATGCGGTCGCCGGCCGCCAGGTCGATGCCGCGCTCGGCCAACCATGCGACGCTCGGCAGGTTGATGGCCTTCAGGCGCTCGAGCGGCGAGTCGGCAAGCGGCGATTCCGTGAGTCGCAGCCGCGCGACATTCGGATACTTCGCCCAGAGGGCCGGGTCTATCCGCGAAAGGTCCAGGCCCGCGGGGTTCCGCGAGAAGTCCATCCACACGGTGCGGCCCTTCTGCATCTCGGAGAAGACCGCCACGTCGATGACGTGGCTGGGTTCCTCGTACGAGACGGGCCACGAGGCGCCTTTGCGGAAGAGGACGGCGTAGATGTCTTCGGGCGGCGTGCCGGCGGGGAAGTAGTCGGCCAGGAACTCGCGGTCCTCGCCGGTGACGAGGCGCGGCCAGGCCCGCATCAGGCTGCCGGAACACGCCAGTTTGGTCTTGACGCTCGAGAGGCCGATCTGGATGAACTCGAGGTTCACCAGGTCGGCCCCCGCCCGGAAGGCCATGGCGTGGCCGTCGCCGGTCATGCCCTCCGGAAAGACGTTGACTTCGTAGGCCAGCCCCGCGCCGCCGGTGGCCAGGATGACAGCGCCGGCCCGGACAAGCCGGCCGTCGGCCAGGCGGACGCCGGCCGCGCGGCCGGAGGCGTCGAGGGCCACGTCGACGGCCATCACGTTCTCCAGCAGCGGCAGACCGCGGCGGCGGACCTCGTTCCGCAGCGCGTCGTGGATATGGTTGGCCGTGTGCGGCCCCGTGTAGCACGCGCGGGCGTACTTCGAGCCGTCGGTCACGAACTGGTCGGCCCGGCCGGCCTCGTCCTTGGCAAAGGGGACGCCCAGGTGGTCCAGATAGTGGAACGCCTCGGCCGCTCCTTGGGCCAGGACCCTGGCGAGGTCGGCGTCCGAGACCCGGCCGCCGATGCGGTAGATGTCCTCGGCATGGTACCGCCAGGCGTCGGGCCCGCCGGGTTCGGTGTGTTCGAGAGTGGCGTGGAACGCCATGCGGTCCGAGCATGCCAGGGCCGTGACGCCGGCCTTGCCGAGTTCGCCCTTCGTCAGGATGAGTACGCTCGCCCCAGCGTCCCTCGCAGCCAAAGCAGCCCGGAGGGCGGCGCCTCCGCCTCCGACAATGACGACGTCAGCGCTCTGGCGTTCGACCATGCGGGCGGCTCCTTTCGTGAGAGGCGTCCGCCGCCGCGGTCGCCTCGTATTCCGGCAAGGGCCACTATAATCGGGCGGCGGGCGCGGGTCAACCCGGCCTGGACACGGCAGGGGCACGTCTCCGGCGTTGATTGACGTTCCGGTTGCCGACCGATATACTGGTGCGAGATTTCCCATGCGACAGGCCGAAAGCCCGCGGCGAGCGCGGGTGTGGGCCGATGCACGGAGGCCTGCACCGCGCGGCCGCGTTCCCGCCGCGTCTGCGGTGCGCGTTTTCCACTATGGCTCTAGATACTGTGGCTGAACTTGTCGGGCGGATGGCTCGTGCGGTCTTCGGGTCGCGCAACGAGCGTCTCGTGCGCGGCTACACGGAGCGTGTGGAGCACATCAACTCGCTGGAACCCGAGATGCACAGGCTCTCGGACGAGGCCCTGCGGGCCAAGACCGACGAGTTCCGGCGGCGCCTTGCGGAGGGCGAATCGCTCGACGGCCTCCTGCCGGAGGCGTTCGCAGTGGCTCGTGAGGCTGCCGCCCGCACCGTCTGGCTCGGCACCGAGCCGTGGAGCCACATCCTGACCGAGGCCCGCTGGGTCATGGCCGCCGGAGGGGCGCCGGCGACGAAGAAGGGTGGTGCCGGCCGTCAGGGCGAGGGCCACGACGAGCCGCCGGCCGAGGCGTCCGACGTCGGCCGCATCCGGGCCCTGCTGGAGAGCGCGAAACGGCCGGACCTGTTTGACCTGGGCTACGAGCGTCTGGCCCGCATCATCCGCGACGTGCTCGCCGCCCGCCGGTACCAGGAGTGGGTGTCGTACAGGCCCGAGGACCTCGAGGCGTGCGACGACGAGCGGGCGTTCGTGCTGGAGGCGCTGGAGCGCCGGCCGCGCCTTGTCGACCCTCGCCGCGGACAGGTGCCGGACGCCATCATCGAGCGCATGCTTGAAGCCAAGCGGCCGGACGACTTGGTCGGCTACGGCGAGGCCCCGCCGGATTATCATCCCGACATCCAGGACCGCATCCGCCAGGCGATGTGCGGCAAGGCAAGCCTGATTGACCGCGAGACCGGCGAGCCGATCGACCGGCGCGGCCTGTACTCCATGCGGCCGTACGACGTGCAGTTGGTGGCGGCGATGGTGCTGCACGAGGGCAAGATTGCCGAACTCGCCACCGGCGAGGGCAAGACGCTGGTGGCCACCCTGGCGGTGTATCTGAACGCGCTGTCGGGCCGGTCGGTCCACGTGGTCAGCGTCAACGACTTCCTCGTGCGCCGCGACTGCGAGTGGATGCGGCCGGTGTTCCGCCGGCTGGGTCTGACGGTCGGCGCCATCCAGTCCGAGATGGACTCGTATGACCGGCAGATTCGGTACGCGTGCGACATCACCTACGGCACGAACAACGAGTTCGGCTTCGACTACCTGCGCGACAACATGAAGACGAGCGTCCACGAGCAGGTGCAGGGCGAGTTGGCCTACGCCATCGTGGACGAGTGCGACTCGGTCCTCATTGACGAGGCCCGCACGCCGCTTATCATCTCGGGCCCCGCGTTCGAGTCCACCGACAAGTACGCCAAGGCCAACGTCGTGGCGAAGCAACTGCGGCCGGGGCGCGATTTCGAAATCAAGGAAAAGGAGCACCAGTGCCCGCTCGGCGAGGAGGGCGTCCGCCGGGCCGAGGAACTTGTGGGCGTCGGCTCCTTCTACGTGGCGGGCAACATGGATTGGCCTCACCTCATTGACCAGGCCCTGCGGGCCCATCACCTGTACCGACTCGACAAGGATTACGTGGTCCGCGGCGAGGACGTGATCATCGTCGACGAGTTCACGGGGCGCCTCATGGCCGGCCGGCGGTGGTCCGACGGTCTGCACCAGGCCGTCGAGGCCAAGGAAGGCATCAAGATCAAGGAAGAAACCCAGACGCTGGCCACCATCACCCTCCAGAACTACTTCCGGATGTACGACAAACTGGCCGGCATGACCGGCACGGCCATGACCGAGGCCGCCGAGTTCGACAAGATTTACCGCCTCGAAACCGTGGCCGTGCCCACCAATCGGCCGCTTTCGCGCACCGAGCACGCCGACGTCATCTATCGCAGCCGGAAAGAGAAGTACCAGGCCATCGTCGAGGAGATCAAGGCGTACCACGAGGTCGGCCGGCCCGTGCTCGTCGGCACCACCAGCGTCGAGAGCAGCGAGCACCTGAGCATGTTGCTGGAGCGGACCTACGGCATCCGGCACGAGGTCCTCAACGCCAAGTTCCACGAGAAGGAATCGCAGATCATCGCCAAGGCCGGCCGGCAGCACGTGGGCCCGGACGGCAAGAGGAAGGGCAACGTTACCGTGGCCACCGAGATGGCCGGCCGCGGCACCGACATCAAACTCGGCGACGGCGTCGTCTACCACACCTGCTTCGGGCCATGGGACGTGGCGGAGCAGCAGATCCCCTCCGACTTCGGCTACAAGTGCTGCGTCGGATGCCCGGAGTACGACGGGGGCGAGATAGTGCCTCTGAGCCGGAGGATCGCCAAGGGGCTCATCGCGGGTCTTCTCAGTTCTCCCGCGTGTGTGGCAATCGGGTTTCTGTTGCACGCTTACGTGCCCGTAGATGTTGCATACAGAACCCATCTCATGTTTGGCATACCCGTGGCCCTGGGGTTTGGCGTCATGGCTGCGGTGGTGGGCTACTTGAGCGTGCACAAGGTTGTGCGAGAGCCCTGCGCGCACTGCTTCAAGCCCAAGGTCGACCCGGCGTTCCCGAAACGCGGTAAGACCGAGTGCGCCGAGAACCCGCCGTGCGGCCTGCACGTCATCGGCACCGATCGGCACGAGGCCCGCCGCGTCGATAACCAGTTGCGCGGCCGGACGGGACGCCAAGGCGACCCCGGCTCCAGCCGCTTCTACCTCTCGTTCGAGGACGACCTGCTCCGCATCTTCGCCCGCGACTGGGTCGGGGCGGCCCTCGAGAAGGTCGGCATGGAAGAGGGCATGGCGCTGGAGCACCGGTGGCTGACGCGCGGCATCCAGAACGCCCAGAAGAAGGTCGAGCAGCGCAACTTCGACATCCGCAAGCACCTCCTGGAATACGACGAGGTCATGGACAAGCAGCGGAAGATCTTCTACGGCCGGCGGCAGCGGATCCTGGAGGCCGACGACCTCCGCGATTTCGTCTGGGACCTGCTGGCCGAGAGCGTCGAGACCGCCTGCGACTCGTACCTCTCGGAGGCCTACAGTTACGAGACCGGCGCCGAGTGGGCCCGCCGCACCCTCGGGGCACCCGTCGACGCCGACCAACTCGAAGGCAAGGATCCGGGCGAGTTGGACGACTTCCTCAAGCGCCAGGCCTGCCAGGCCGTGCGCGAGAGCGTGACGCAGACGCTCGGCGAGTTTGTGCCGGAGGCCTACGACCACCCGGAAGACGCCGATGAGCCGCCGCCCAAGGCCGACTATCGCGGCCTGGCGGAGTGGGCGGAGTCATTCCTGGGCGTCAAGGTGCGCGAGGCCGATCTGCGGAACCGCACCTCGGACGAAATCGCCGAGATGGTCGCCTCGGCGGCCGAAGCACGCATCGACGCGGTCGACACCTCGCCGCTGGCCGAGTTCATGCGCGACGAGTTCCGCCTGGCCGCCCTCGCCGACTGGGCCAACAAGAAGTTCGAGATGAACCTCGCGCCGTCGGATCTGGCCGGTCTGGACCGCGACGCCGCCGAGCGGATGCTGCTCGGGCGCATCGAGACCCTGTACGCCGAGAAGGAGCGGTCGTACCCGGTCGAGTTTGCGATCGAGGAGTACCTCTCGCCGCAGGTCGGCCACGGCAGCGGCGACTTCGAGGGGCTGGCGGCGTGGGCGTCGCGGTTCTACCTGGCGGACGTCTCGGCCGACAACCTGCGCGATCGCGACCCGCGGGTCGTGCGGGACCGGCTGCTGGAGATCGCCCGCGCGTTCGACGAGTCGGGCCGCCTGCGCCGGACAGTCGAGGAGGGGCTCGCGAAGCACTTCCCCGCGCGCCGGTTGGACGAGGAAGCGTCCTGGCAGGCGCTGGCGCGGTGGGCCGGCGACGTCTTTGCGCTGGAACTTGTGCCGCGCCAGTTGGCCCAGGCGGCCGCACCGGCGCCCGAAGACGGCGACGGCGAGGCCGGCCGCGACGAGCCCGCCGCCCCGGATCCCCGCGAGGCCGTCGCCGAGTTCCTCGTCGCCCGGGCCCGCTCCGAGCGCCGCAGCCGCATGACGGAACTCGAGCGGTACATCCTCCTACAGGTCCACGACACGTCCTGGAAAGACCACCTGCACGAAATGGACCAAGTAAAATCGGGCGTGGGCCTCAGGGGGTACGGGCAGAAGGACCCGCTCATCGAGTACAAGCGGGAGGGGCTGGAGGGTTTCGAGCGGATGCTCGATTCGGCCCGCGAGAAGTTCTCGGACCTCTTCTTCCGGGCCCGGTGGGTCCGGCAGGACGCGCTGGCGCGCATCTGGGCCGGCCAGTCGAGCGAGCACGCCGTGGCCGAGAGCGCCTACGAGGCCCAGCGCCAGGCCGCGCTGCGCATGTCGCAGCAGGCCCAGATGGCCGACGAGGGCAAAGAGGCCGTCAGGACTATCGTCCGCGACCAGCCGAAGGTCGGCCGCAACGACCCGTGCCCGTGCGGGAGCGGGAAGAAGTACAAGAAGTGCTGCGGGCGGCGGAAGTAAACGATTTTGGATTTCCCTGGCCGTTCGTCCGAGCCTTCGGCTCGGCCGAAGGCTCGGGCAGGCGGAATTCGGATTTCGGATTGCCCAGTTAGCCGCCCCGCTTATGGGGCGCGTGGACCGAAGGAGCCGCTATGAACACCGTATCTCGCCGTACGTTCCTGAAATCGACGGGCGCCGCACTGGCCGGCACGGCCCTGACAGCGCGCCTGTCGCAGGCCGCAGGGGAGGCCGAAGCGAAGAAGCCGTTTCGCCTCAACTACCTCCTCGCCTCCAGCCTCTACGGCAATGTGCACGTTCGCGAGGTCGTGCCG
>JADHXV010000069.1 GCA_016782785.1 Planctomycetota bacterium
GTCACGGGCGAATCGTCGATCGACACGATGGCCCGCCACGACCTCGTTTTCCATGCTCCCGGTGGTTTCGGCCTCCGGTGGGACCGCCGGCCGAGCGGCCTGGCGGGGGGTTTCACGGACGACAGCATCCGCGCCGCCCTGACCACGCGCCAGGCGCTCCTTCAGAAGAATCCTCATATCGTACTCATTGCTGAAATCCGGTACCGCGATGCCGCCGCCGGTTACCTGCCCGACGACCATCCGTGGTGGCTGCGCCGGGACGGCCGGCGCGTCGCGGGCTGGGCCGAGGGCGGCTTCTACCAACTCGATATCGCCAACCCTGCCTTCCGCGACCACGTCGCCGCCCAGGCTCGGGCCGCCGTCGAGACCGGCGTCGTCGACGGCGTCATGCTCGACTGGTGGGACGAGAACGACGAGCGCGTGGCCCTCGCGCAGGCGGTCCGCGAGGCCATCGGCCCGCACGCGCTCATCCTCGTCAACACCAACGACCGGCGGGCGCCGCGGTCGGCCCCGTACGTCAACGGCCTGTTCATGGAGTGCACGCGGACGCGGTCGCCCGCCGACTGGCGGCGCATCGCCGACACGCTCGCCTGGGCCGAGGCGCACCTGCGCGAGCCGCGCATCAATTGCCTCGAGACGTGGTACCACCGGTCCCGGCGCGACCTGCCCCTCATGCGCGCGACCACGACGCTGGTTCTCACGCATTCCGATGGCTACTGCCTGTTCTCCGATCCGAACGATCTGCCGACCCCCGACCACCGGCACGACTGGTACCCGTTCTGGGACAACGGTCTAGCAGCCCGTTGAATAAGTCGTTGTTTTGCCGCTGATGCTCACGCCGCCGCCGGAAGCGGAATGACCGGCGCCGGTGCGGTCCGGAGGGGCCCAGGGCGCCCCCACCGCCGCCAGAACAACCCCAGCAAGGCCCTCATCCCGGCAAGAAAATCAAAAAAGCCAGCCGCCAGGCCGTCCTGCATCCGGCGCGGCTTGCCGATCCCCACCAGGGCGCGCATCGCCAGCCCCAGGTTGAACCCGGCCACGTGCACCAACAGTCGTTTGAGGATATTTTCAGACCCTCGAAGGTGCGTGCGACGCATCCCGCCCGTCTCGTAACAGTGCGCGAAGGTCCGTTCGATCACCTCCCCGCGCTTCCGCATCAGCCGTTTGCCGCGAGAACCCCGAATGCGCCGCCGGTTCGCATACACCGCCTGTCGCGCCTCGGCTTGGCCCTCCCAGTCCCGCTCGCCACGGCCCGGCTCGCTGACGTAACTACGAATCTCCATCCCCGCCAGTTCCGTCATCGTCGCGTTGCTGTGGTAGCCCTTGTCGGCCACCACTTCCTCCATCGCCACCTTGTGGACGCACGCTTCCGTGGCCGGGTCGTTCTGCACGTCCAAGAGGTTCGCCACCGTCGCCTCCACCGTCTCCCCCAGGCTGGTGGTGTCGCCCCGGTCGGCCGGCTGCAGCGTCACCGCCACGATCGCCTGGCTGTCCATGTCCACCGCGTGCTCGGCCTTGTGCGCCAGGTGCGTCCGCCCGTCTTTCATCTTCGTGATCTTCGCGTCCGGATCGTGCGGGTTCTCCCAGGCCTCGTTCGAGGCCTTGTTCTTGCGCTTCCGGTCCAGTTTGGCCAGGTCCTCTCGCGTCGGCGTCGCGATGCCGCTCGCCTTGGCCAGCCCTGTCAGAAACGCCTCGTAACTGGCCCCCGTATCCTTCCGCACGATCGACCGCATCGCCGCGTTGGCCTCCAGCGTCGTGGCGTCGATGCCGATCGTCTTGCCTTTCAACAGGCCCTCGGCCGCCAGCAACTTCAGCACCCACCCGAACACCTCCTCGTGGGTCTCCAGGTCGATGCGGTTGCGGATCACCGAGAGACTCGAATGGTCCGGCGTCTCCTCGGTGGGGCCATAGCCCAGAAAGGCGCCCAGCGTGCGGCTGTCGGCGCACCGCCACGCGATGCCGCGCTCCGAGTCGAGGCCCTCAAAGTAACCGATCAGCAGCATGCGGAAGTACACCCCCGGCGGAATGCCCGGCCGCCCCAGCGAGTCGTGATAGAACTTCTGGCACAGTCCCTCGACGAAGGCGTCGAAGCCATGCGCGGCCAAGAGTTGGTTCAGCCGCCGGTAGAACGGATGGCCCGGCCCCTGCGGCAACTGGGCCGACACGATCCACAGGTCGTCTTGCCGCTCCGCCTGCCGCTTGCCCATCGCCATCGCGTCGCCCTCCTTGGCCACGGCCAGATTAGCGCCAGCCCTCGGCCATGTCAATATGTGACGACGCGGAAAACCGACTTTTTCAACGGGCTGCTAGGCCGCCCAACTGGTCCCGGCCAGGTGCGGCCAGACGGCGCCTTTCTGCGCCGCTTCGACGGCGGGTGGGCGGCCTATAACCCGATGGGCAACCGCGAAGTCACCGTCCACCTGCCCGAGCCGGCCACCAGCCGGGCCACGGGCCAGCGCGGCACCGAGCACCGCGTGCCTGGCGGCGACGGCGATATCCTTCTGATTGGCCCCCGCGCCGCGGTTGGCGATGACGGCCTGGCGCCGCAAACGTTACAGAGCAAAACGGAGGAACAGAAATGACGTCGACCCGCACAATGCTTCTGGTTTCGCTGGCGGTCCTTCTGGCGGCCGGCCCGGCCAGGGTCTTTGCAGCGGAAGCCGGCAAGGCCAAGGCCGCGCGCCGCGCCAACCCGGCGCTCGAGCAGATCGAGGACGTGCCCGGACTGCCGCGCGTCCTCCTCATCGGCGACTCCATCTCCATGGGCTACACGCCTCCGGTCCGCGAACTCCTGAAGGGCAAAGCCAATGTGCGCCATCCGCCGGTCAACTGCGGCCCGACGACGCTCGGCGTGGCGCAACTTGACGCCTGGCTCGGCGAGAAGAAGTGGGACGTCATCCACTTCAACTTCGGCCTGCACGACCTGAAGTATATCAATGATAAGGGCGCTCTTGTGGCGGTCGCCGACGGCCATCAGCAGGTGCCCATCGACCAGTACCGCAAGAACCTGGAGGAGATCGTCACGCGCCTCAAGAAGACCGGGGCCGCCCTCATCTGGGCCAGCACCACGCCCGTTCCCGAGGGTGCCGCCGGCCGGGTCAAGGGCGACGCCGCCCGCTACAACGCCGTCGCGGCCGAGGTCATGAAGAAGCATGGCGTGACCGTCAATGACCTGTACGGCTTTGCCCTCGAGCGCCTGGACAAGATCCAGCAGCCAAAGAACGTGCACTTCACGCCCGAGGGGTCCAAGGCGCTGGCCGAACTGGTGACCAAGCACGTCCTGAAGGCGCTCGAGACGCGCTGACGCCCTGCGGCGCGCGAGGTCTTCGGCGCCGGCGCGGGCGATTCTTGAACCGGGCCGCGTCGGGTGCTACAGTAGGCCGGCCGTGAGGTCCGGCCCCCGAGCCTCCGAGCGCGCGGGGTGTGTTTGCACAGGAAGAGGTAAGGAGACGACTATGGGCAGGAAGATCGCGTTTATCGGCGCCGGCAGCGTGGTGTTCACGAAGACGCTCCTGTCGGACCTGATGGCCACGCCCGCCCTCGCGGGCACCGAGTACGCCCTCATGAGCCGCACCTGGCCCAAACTGGAGCGCATGAAGAACTTCGCCCAGCGCATGGTCAAGGAGAACAAGGTCGACGCCACCGTCTCGGCCACGCTCGACCGCCGCGAGGCCATCACCGACGCCGACTTCGTCGTGGTCATCTTCCAGATCGGCGGCTTCGACGCGTACGCCATCGACTACGAGGTACCGCTCAAGTACGGCGTGGACCAGTGCATCGGCGACACGCTCGGCCCGGGCGGCCTGTTCCGGTGCCTGCGGGTGATGCCGGAACTCGTGAAGGTGGCCCGCGACATGGAGGAGGCGGCCAAGCCCGGGGCCGTCATGCTCCAGTACGCGAACCCGATGGCGGCCAACTGCCTGGCCCTCGGGCGTGTGACCGAGGTGCCGTTCGTCGGCCTCTGCCACGGCGTGCAGACCACGCTGCGCCTCATCGCCGGCTACGTCGGCGTGCCGGTCGAGGAAATCACGTACACCTGCGGCGGCATCAACCACATGGACTGGTTCCTGACGCTCGAACACAACGGCCGCGACCTGTATCCCAAACTCCGCGAGGTCTTTGAGAAGCCCGAGTACTACAAGAATGAGAAGGTGCGCGGCGAGGTGTTCCGGCACTTCGGGTACTTCGTGACCGAGTCCACCGGCCACCTCTCCGAGTACCTGCCGTGGTTCCGCAAGAACCAGAAGGCCCTGGACCTGTACTGCGACGAGCCGTCGTTCGGCGGCGAAAGCGGCGCCTACTACAAGTACTCCAAAGCCCTGGCCGCCAAGTACGCCGAGCACGATCCGCTGGAGTACGAGGACCCGAAAATCGAGTCCCGCAGCGTCGAGTATTGCTCGTACATCGTCGAGGCCATCACCACAGGCCGGCCGTTTCGGCTCATGGGCAACGTCCGCAACGACGGGTACATCACGAACCTGCCGGACGGCTGCTGCGTGGAGGTGCCCACGTTCGCCGACGACACGGGCCTGCATCCCACGCGCATCGGGGCGCTGCCGCCGCAACTCGCCGCCGTCTGCATGACGAACGTCCAGGAGCAGATCCTGACGGCCGACGCGGCCCTCTCCGGCGACCCGGAGGCGGTCGTCCACGCGGCTGCGGTTGACCCGCTGGCGGGGGCGGTGCTGACGCTCAAGGAAACCCGCGACATGTGCAGCGAGATGCTCGAGCGAGAGCGCGAGTGGCTGCCGCAGTTCAAGGGCAAGAAGATCGCGTCCAGGCCGACCATCGATATCCCCCGCGACGTGGTACCCGTGGAGGTGCCGCTCGACCCGGCCCTGGCGATCAACAAGCGCTTCGGCGACCTGATTTCGCGGGAAACGGACGACTGATTTCGGATTGCAGATTTCGGCCTGCCCGAGCCGCGCTTGCCTGCCCGAGCCGCGCTCGGTACGCGGCCAGGGATGGCGGAGTTCGGATTGGCGCGGTGGCCAGCACCGGCCGCCGCGCCACCTTTCCGGCCGAAAGCCGGGCCCTCAGTATCTGTCCCTCATCATTCCCTGTTCTTCCTTGCTGCAGGGCCACTCTCGACGCGGGTCTGCCGAAACGGCGTCTCTTCGGGGCAGGAAGGCTGGAGGCCGTTCGCACCCGCCTCTGGCCCGTTTGCCGTTGACGCACGTGCCCCGGGCGGCTATCCTTATCGGGCTGACGCGTGCGGTAACCGGCGGGTTACCGCTGCCTTTCGACGTACGAACGAGAAGGAGAAGCCGTCCTATGCTGATCAAAGCCATTGACCTTCGCCGGGGCCAGGGCGTTATCTGGAAAGGCCAGATCTGGATTGTCCAGGACAACAACAAGGTGGCCAAGGGCAACTGGCGCTCGAGCCAGGTGCTCCGCCTCAAGAACCTGCTGAACGGCCATGTGCTGGAGGAACGGTTCCGGACCGAGGAAGAGTTCGAGCAGGCCATCATCGAGCGCAAACCCCTTCAGTACCTGTACTCCGACGCCAACGGCCACGTGTTCATGGACATGGAAACATTCGAGGAGGTGCGCGTGCCGGACGACCTCATCGGCGACCAGCGGGTGTACCTGACGCCTAGCCTCGAGGTGACAGTGGGGTTCATGGACCGCAAGCCCATCACCGCCGACCTGCCGTTCACGGTGGTGCTGGAGGTGGAGGACACGCCGCCGCAACTCCGGGGGGCGACGGCCACGAACCAGTTGAAGGACGCCGTGTGCAAGGGCGGGGCCCGCATCCGCGTGCCGCCGTTCGTCGAGAAGGGCGGGAAGATCAAGATCGATACGCGGACCGGCGAGTACCTCGAGCGGGCGTAGGCGATTTCGGATGGCAGATTTCCCTGGCCGCGCCCCCCTGGCCGCGTACCGAGCGCGGCTCGGGCAGGCGAGCGCGGCTCGGGCAGGCGGATTTCGGATGGGCGCGCGGCCACACGGGCCGCGCCTTTTTGCGCGGACGGCACCGAGGCGACGCGGGTTTCTCAAGATGAGGGTCCGGGGAAGGGGAGCGTCCGAAGGGGAGCGTCCCATGAACAGGCTATCCATCGCGCCGGTCGTGGTGGCGATTCTCGTGATTGTGACTGTGGCTGCCGATGCGCCGGCTGATCCTTCGTCGGCGGATACCGCGTTAGGCGCTCCCGAGCCTGACGATGTGGCACCTGCCGGGGGGCAGGTCCGCGAGGTTCAGGGCCGGCCGATGGAGGCGTTCCTTCTCGCCCCGCCGTACCGGGGCCTGATCTTCGCCGACGAGGCCCGACGGCCCGTGCGCGTACACATCGACCTGTCAGAATGCGTCATGGGCCACGCCTGGCAGGAGGCCGGCGGGTACGAGGGCCTGCCGGACCTGGCGCTCGTGTGCCGGCTCGTCGCCGACGGCAAAGCGGTGGCCCAGCAGCGCCTTGCCGAACTCGCGCAGCGAAGCCTGGACGTGGACCTGGAGTCCGAGGCGCTCGGCGAAGGGGCGTACTCCGTCGAGGTTGTCCTGGAGCACGGCGAGCGCGAACTGGGGCGGCAGCGCCTCGACGGCCGGGTGCTCGGCCGGGGCGAGCGGCCCAAGGTCTATATCGATCGCCACGGCCGGACGATCGTCGGCGGCCGGCCGTTTTTTCCGCTCGGGTTCTACTTCGGCACGCTCAAGGAGGACGAGATTCGGACCCTCAGCCGGGCGGGTTTCAACTGCGCCATGCCGTACGCGTTCAGCACCATGGACCCCGACCAGGCAGGCGCGCTGCTCGACATGGCCCGCCGCCACGGCGTCATGGTCATCTACTCGGTCAAGGACCTGTACCCCGGCACGCGGGGGACGCCCAAACAGTTTGCCACGGCCGAGGCCGCCGCGGACCGCGTGCGCCAGGTGGTCGAGCGGTTCCGTTCGCACCCGAACCTGCTGGCGTGGTACCTGAACGACGAACTTCCGCCCACAATGCGCCCCGACCTGGAGGCCCGGTACGACGTGGTCCGCGGCCTCGATCCCGATCACCCGACGTGGGCGGTCCTGTACCAGGTGGACCAACTAACGGAGTATCGCCACACGTGCGACGTGCTCGGCACCGACCCGTACCCCGTCGCCCGCAAGCCGATCACGATGGCGGGGGAGTGGGCCCGGAAGACGCGCGGGGCCAGCCTCGGCACCGACGCGTTCTGGCAGGTGCCGCAGGCGTTCGCGTGGGGCTCGTGCCGCGAGCCGGCCGACGCCCCGCAGAACCGGTCGCCCACGTACGACGAGGTCCGGTGCATGACGTACCAGGCGCTCATCGAGGGAGCGAAGGGCCTCATCTACTACACGTTCCACCAACTCCAGCGCGACCCGCTGGGGTTCGACGCGCGGTGGCAGGACATGGCCCGCGTCGGCCGCGAGGTCCGGGCGCTGGAGCCGGCGCTGCTGTCAGTCGACCGCGCGCCCGAGGGTCTGGCCGTCCGCGGCGCGCGGTGGGTGGCGTTCCGCGACGGCAAGCGCGTGTGGGTGCTCGTCACGAATCCCGAGCCGGACCCGGTCGAGATGCGTATGGACCTGCCGCCGGGCGTCGATGCGGTCGAAACAATGACCGGCGACGCGGTGCCGGTCTCCGGCGGCACGGTCACGCGCCCGCTCGGGCCGCTCGCCTGCGAGACCTACATCGTCGAACTGCCGTGAGGCCGAGCCCCCGCTATTTCTTCGGCCCGACCAGTTCAATCATGTTGCCGTCCGCACGAGCCACAAGCGCTGAAAGGAGCGCGACATGGTGCGATTAACCGGCCTGATACTTGCGGTCCTGTTCGTCGCCACGGCCGCCGCCGGCCAGGACATGGTGCCGTTCGTCATCCCCGACGCGCCGGACGCCGCATCGCCCATCGCCATGGCGGGGCAGCCGATTCCGGCCGACGGCGAGCACGTGGTGGTCCGCGACGGCCACTTCGCGGTCGGCGGCCGGCGCCTCAAGATCTGGGGCGTGAACCTTTGCTTCGGGGCGTGCTTCCCCGAACCGGACGAGGCCGAGCGCATCGCCCGACGCATGGCCGCCGCCGGTGTCAACTCCGTGCGCTTCCATCACATGGACACATCGGCCTGGCCCCGGGGCATCCTGGACCCGAAGGACAAGACTCGCCTGTACCCCGAGGCGCTGGAGCGCCTCGATTACTTCATCGACCAACTCGCCCGGCACGGCATCCGTGCAAACCTGAACCTGCACGTGGGCCGGTCGGCCAGCCGGGCCCTCGGCCTGCCCGACCCCGGCACGAAGTACGACAAAATCGTCGGCCTCTTCATGCCGGCCCTCGTCCAGGCGCAGAAACAGTACGCCCGCGACCTGCTCGGCCGCACCAACGCCGCCCGCAAGGTCCGGTACGCCGACGACCCCGCCGTGGCGTTCGTCGAAATCACCAACGAGGACAGCCTCTTCATGTGGAGTGCGGCCGACGACCTCCGCGCCCTGCCTGACCCCTATGCGACGGTGCTGCGCGAGCGGTTCAGCGCGTACCTGAAGGCGCGCTACGGCACCACCGAGGCGCTTCGGCGGGCCTGGGCGACGGGCGCCGAGCCGCTCGGCGACGACCTCCTGGCCGACCCCGGTTTCGCCATGCCCAAGGCCGCCGACAAGGACGCCCGCCGCTGGGTCCTGGAACAGCACGAGGGCTGCCGGATGACGGCGACGCCGCTCGAGGGCCGGCAAGGCGTCCGCCTGCACATCGAGAAGGCGGACGACGCGTCGTGGCATCTCCAACTCAAGCACGTGCCGCTTGCCGTCAAGGGCGGACGCTACCACACGTTCACCTTCCGCGCCCGGGCCGACAAGCCGCGGACCATCAGTCACTCGCTCGGGCAGGACCACGAGCCGTGGGGCAACCTCGGTCTCTCCGGCCGGGCGGACCTGACGCCCGAGTGGAAAACGTTCACGGTCGGCTTCACGGCCAAGGCCGACTCGGAGCGGGCCCGGTTGTCGTTTTCGGTGGGCGGCAACCCGGCGACCGTGGAACTCGCGGATGTGCGCCTTCGGCCCGGCGGCCGGATGGGGCTGGCCGAGGACGAGTCGCTCGAGCAGGGCAACGTGGCGGTCTTCGCCCCCGCCGAGGTCGAGGCCCGCGCCCTGGACCGCTGGCGGTTCCTGGCCGAGACCGAGAAGGCCTACTTCGACGACATGCGCCGCTTCATCAAGGACGACCTCGGCGCCAAGGCCCTCGTCACCGGCACCATCGTCTTCGGGCCGCTGGGGCTCTACGGCCAGAGCGACATGGACTTCATCGACGGCCACGCGTACTGGCAGCACCCCCGGTTCCCCGGCCGGCCGTGGGACACGAACAACTGGACCGTGCAGCAGATCGCGATGACCGACCGTCCGGAGCAGGCGACGCTGTGGCGCCTGGCGGCCGAGCGGCTGGCCGGCAAGCCGTACACCGTCAGCGAGTACAACCATCCCGCGCCGAACGATTATCAGGCCGAGTGCGTGCCGATGCTGGCCGCCTTCGCCGCCGCCCAGGACTGGGACGGCATCTGGTTCTTCACCTACGGCAACGACGGCGAGTCCATGGACCAGGACCGAGTTCGTTCCTATTTTGATCTCCGCATGAATCCGGCGAAGTGGGGCTTCATGCGGGCCGGGGCCGAGATCTTCCTCCGCGGCGCCATCCCGCCGCTTGAGCAGGCGCGGTACGCCCCGCTGGCCGACCCGGGTGAGACGTTCCTCGGCGGCCTCATCGCGCTCCACAAGAAGCACGACCGCGACCTTTTCGCCGCCGCCGCCGAACGCGCCGAGATCACTTGGCGGCACCTGCTGGCCGAGCGGCTGAGCGTGGCCCTCGCGGGGGGCACGCAGACGCGCGCTCATCCCCCCGAGTACCGGCCGACCCTGTCGTGGGACGTGGAGAAGGGGCGCGGCACGTTCACCGCCAGCGCCGACGGGGCCCGCGTGTTCATCGGTCACCGCGGTGGGCGGGGCGCCGGCGTGGAACTGCGCCGGCCCGAGTTCGCCGCTGTCACCGTGACGCCGCTCGACGGCCGCGCGCTCGGCCAGTCGGAGGCCATCCTCATCACCGCCTGCGGCCGGTGCGAGAACACGGGGATGGGCTTCTCCGAGGACCGGCGGACCGTCGGCCGCAACTGGGGCGGACCGCCCGTCCGAATCGAGCCGGTCGAGGCCGCTGTCGACCTCCCGGCGGGGACGTGGACCTGCCACGCCCTGACGCCCGACGGCGCCCGCGGCCCGGGCGTGCCGATAGGCAGGACCGCCGACGGCCGGCCCCGCGTCGACCTGGACCCGGCGCACGGCACGATGTGGTATCTGGTCGAAGGCGGGCGGTAGGCCGTCGCTCGGCTACGGCTCTTTCTTCAGCGCCGCCTTCGTGTCGGCGGGCGGCTCGAGCGTCGGCTCGCCCTTCAGGTACCCGATGGACGCCAGGAACCGGTCCGCCAGGATGGTCGTCAGCGGCTGCCACGGCGGCCGATTGAAGAAGCCGTGCGGTTGTCCTTCAGCCGTGTAGAGTTCTACACGATTGCCGTGCTCCTTCGCCTTGGCCAGCAGGGCCTGGCCGTGGGGCAACAGGCGGTCCGCGGTCCCGAAGAACACGATGGCGGGCGGCGTGTCCTTGGTGACGTACCGGATGGGCGAGATGGCCTCGACCACCTTCGCGTCGAGACCTGCCGTGTGCTGGCCCAGGCCGGTCAGGTCGACCACGGGGTTGTAGAGGAGCAGGGCGTTGGGCTTGGACGAGATGGAGGCGTCCTCGTCCTTGGCGTCGAGGCCGGGCGCGAGGGCGGTGCAGGCGGCCAGGTGCCCGCCGGCCGACCCGCCCCCCGCCGCGATGCGGTTCGGGTCGACGCCCAGTTCCGCCGCGTGCTGCCGGATCCAGCGGACGGCGCTCTTGGCGTCCTCCACGCAGGCGTCGGGCGTGACGTTGTGACGCGACTTCACGCGGTAGTCCGCCCGCGCCGTCACCATGCCGCGCGTCGCCAGGTACGTGGCCTGCGGTTCGAACTGTTCGACCTTCCCGCTCTGCCAGCCGCCGCCGAAGAAGAAGACGATGGCCGGCCGGCGGTCGTCGGTCTTCCACTCGGAAGGCAGATGAATATACATCTTCAAGTCACCCTGCGGCGTCTTCTTGTACACGACCTCGCGGTTGGCCTCGGCGGCGGCGGTGCCGATCAGGCATGCCGAGACCAGCACGACGGCGGCAACGGCGGCGGCGATTCGGATCATGGCAAGGCTCCTCATTGGGCCAACCCGTGGAATTACATCCCACCTATTATAACCGTAAAGCGAAACGAGCGATTCCCTTGTTTCTTGCACGGGCCGCCGCTATCGTTGGCCGTGAGGGGACCGGGCAGGGAGGGACGCCGATGACGCGGTCTGAACGGTGGCTGATGGTGCTGCTGCGGGTGGTCGGGACGGCCGGCATCCTGGCGATCGTCGCCGTCTTCATGCTGCGCGCGTGGATCGACTGGTGCCATCGGGCGGCCGGTTTCGGCCCGTTCCCCGAGGGGCCGGTGCCCGAGTACCTGGCCCGGTGCACGTCGATGTTCTACGTGGTGGCGGGCGTCGTCCAGTGGTGGTTCAGCCTGGACGTGCGGCGGTTCGGCCGGCCGATCGTGGCGCTCGGCATCTTCATGCTGATCGGAGGCATGGTGCTGCTGTGGATCGACATCCAGTCCGGCATGCCGCCGTGGTGGACCGTGCTGGAAGGTCCGTTCAGCGTGGCTTTGGGCGCGGTGTACCTGGTGCTCCAGTTCCGTTCGCGGGTCGAGATATATTGCCGGCCGCCGGAGGAAGCATCAGCCGCCCCGTCCGACGAGCCGGGGGAGGACGAGGCGCAAGGGCCTTCGGCCGCCGAACCGGATGCCGCCGGCTCGGACTCCGAGGCCCGGCCGTTTACCCAACCGGGTGCGCCGGAGGAAGGAGACCGGCGATGATACGACGTGTTGCGCTTCTTGCGCTTGCGGCCTGGATGCTGGGCGCCGTCGCGCCGGCGGCGGCCCTGACGATCGAGGCCGAGCAGGCGGCCGTGCGAACGGCCGGGGCGCCGATGGAGGGCGGGTGGAACCTGCACTCCGCCGGCGAGGTCGGCGGGTACGTCCACGTGCCGGCCGACGGCGATTACACGGTCACGGTCCGGGCGGGCGGCACGCCGTGCGGCGGCGAGTGGCCGAAGATGGCCGTGGCCGTCGACCGCCGGCCGGCCGCCACGGTCGGCGTGGGACGCAAGGAGTTCGCCGACTACGAGGTCCGGGTCCGGTTGACTGCCGGTACGCACCTGGTGACGGCGGCGTTTCTGAACGACGCCGTCGCCGGCGGCGAGGACCGGAACCTCCTGCTCGACCGCATCGCCATCGAGCCGCTGGAGGGGGCAAAGGAACTTCGCCCGGCCACGGCCGCCGATTACGGCGCCGAGGACGCGCGGCGCGAACAGCAGGCCCTGGCGCGGGCGGATGCAGGCATCGAGAAGTATCGGAAGAGCGATGCCGCCGTCGTTGTGGTCCGCGGCGGAACGCCCGTCCCCGACGTTCAGGTGCGCGTGGAACTCGTCCGGCACGCCTTCCTCTTCGGCTGCAACATCTACGCGTTCGACCGCTTCAAGACCGACGCGGAGAATGCCGCGTACAAGCAGCGCTTTGCCGACCTCTTCAACTACGCCACGCTCGGCTTCTACTGGCGGTCGTACGAGTGGGAGCGCGGCAGGCCGAACTACGCGCTCACCGACACGGTGGCCGCGTGGTGCCGGGAGCGCGGCATCCGGATGAAGGGCCATCCGCTGCTGTGGGGCCACGAGGCGGGCGTGCCGCGATGGTCCGACGGCCAGCCGCCGGCCGACGTCCAGAAGGCCCGCGTCCAGGAGATC
>JADHXV010000070.1 GCA_016782785.1 Planctomycetota bacterium
GCCCATCCGCTCGACATCGCCCACTGGGGGTACCCGCACGTGCCGGTCGAGGTCCAGGGCACCGGCGTCATCCCGACCAAGGGGCTGTTCGACACGGTCGTCCACTGGGACGTCCGCGGCCGGTACGCCAGCGGGGTGGAGTTCACGCTGAAGCCCGGCGGCGACAAGACCACCTTCGTCGGCACGGAGGGCTGGGTGGCGCCGTCGCGCGGCGGCATCCAGGCCGAGCCGGCGTCGCTCCTGAAGGTCAAGATCCGGGCCGACGAAGTTCACCTGCTCCAGGACAAGCATCATTACCAGAACTTCCTGAAGGCGGTGCTGTCGCGCCGGACGCCGGCCAGCGACATCGACTCGGCCGTCCAGTCCGACATCATGAGCCACCTGGGCGACATCGCCATCCGCACCGGCCGGACCATCCGCTGGGACCCGGCCAAGGAGACGATCGTCGGCGACGACGAGGCCGCACGGATGCTGACGCGCGACCTGCGGGCCCCGTGGCGGCTGTGAGGCGCTTGGCCGGGGATTACGCGCCGGCCAAGGCCGGCGGCTAAATGTATGTGGTGTGGCCCGGCCGGGGATTACACGCCGGCCAAGGCCGGCGGCTAAATGTATGTGGTGTGGCCCGGCCGGCTTGACCGGCCGGGTGAGCGGGGCGATGCCGCGCGGCAACCGGGGCGACTCGCGAGGAGGACGGCGTGCATCTTCCGATGCTCGACATCGTCGTCCTGCTTGTGTACGTGGCGGGCGTGGTCGCGTTCGGATGCTGGTTCGTCCGCAAGAGCCGCACGAGCGACGAGTTCATGGCGGCGGCGCGGTCGTTGCCGGGTTGGGCGGTGGGCCTGAGCATCTTCGGCACGTTCCTGAGCAGCAACACCTTCCTGGGCGTGCCGGGCAACGCCTACGGCGGCAACTGGAACCGGTTCGTGTTCAGCCTGTCGATTCCCGTGGCCGCGGTCGTGGCGGTGAAGGTCTTCGTGCCGTTCTTCCGGCGGTCGGGCGAGATCTCGGCGTACCATCACCTGGAAGGGCGTTTCGGCCCGTGGGCCCGGACGTACGCGGTGGTGTGCTACCTGCTGCTCCAGGTCAGCCGGGTCGGCTCGATCATGTTCGGCGTGGCGCTGGCGCTTCGGGCGCTGACGGGCTGGCCCATGGCCCCCATCATCATCGCGATGGGCGGCCTGGTGACGGCGTACACGCTGCTGGGGGGCATCGAGGCGGTGATCTGGACCGACGTGGTCCAGAGCCTGGTGCTGATCGTCGGCGTCCTGGTGGTGGCGGGCATGCTCCTGGTCGGCATGCCCGAGGGGCCGGGGCAGATCTTCAGCATCGGGGCCGCCGAGGGCAAGTTCTCGCTGGGCGGCTTCGGCGCCAGCCTCTCCGAGCCGACCTTCTGGGTGGTCCTCGCGTACGGCCTGGTCATCAACCTGGGCAACTTCGGCATCGACCAGAACTACGTGCAGCGGTACCACGCGGCCCGGAGCGACGGGGCGGCCCGGCGGAGCGTGTGGCTGGGCGGCCTGCTGTACGTGCCCATCTCGCTCGTCTTCTTCTTCGTCGGGACCAGCCTGTTCGCGTACTACCAGACGCACCCCGAGATGCGGGCCGAGGTGGCCCGCACGGTGGCCGAAGAGCGGCTGCGGGCCGAGGGCGCCTCGGCCGACGACGCCGGCTACCCGGCGGCGCTCGAGCGGGAGGCGGGTGCGCTCTCGGCCCGGGACATCGGCGACAAGGTCCTGCCGCACTTCATCGTCCGCCAACTGCCGGCGGGCCTGACGGGCTTGTTGATCGCGGCCATCTTTGCCGCCGCCATGAGCAGCGTCGACACGAGTCTGAACAGTTCCGCCACAATCACGCTGTCGGATATCTACAAGCGCTATTTCCGACCGCAGGCGTCCGAGAAGGAGGCGATGCGCGTCCTGCGCGGGGCCACCCTGGTCTGGGGCGCCATCGGCACCGGCGTGGCGGTGGCCATGATCGGCGTCGAGAGCGTCCTGGACGCCTGGTGGACCCTGGCGGGCACGTTCACGGGCGCCCTGGTGGGCCTCTTTCTGCTGGGGCTGGTGTCGCGGCGGGTGCGAAGCCCGGCGGCCGCCGTCGGCGCCGTCGTCGGTCTGCTCGTTATCCTGTGGATGAGTCTGTCGTTCGTTGTGGCGGCGGCCCTGGCGGGCGTCTGCGTCGTGTGGCTGCTGCTGCGACTGGCGAGCCCGCGGGCGGCGGCTATCGTGGCGACCGCGGCGACGGCCGCCGTCCTCATCGGCCACATCGTCCTGCTGCGGTGGTACCCCCTGCCGTGGTACCAGGAGTGGGCGAACTTCGCCAAGAGCCCGTTCCACGAGTTGCTGACGAGCGTGGTCGGCACCGCCACGATCATCCTGGTGGGTCTGCTGGCAGGCCTGGTCTGGAACGGCCGGGCGCGGGCGTAGAGGCCGCGCGGGAAGTGTGCTTGTGTGGCCCGGCCGGGAGTTACGCGCCGGCCAAGGCCGGCGGCTAAATGTGGTGTGGCCCGGCCGGCCCGCCTCCGGCGGGTGAACTTGTCCGGCCGGGTGCGGGCCGTAGGGGCCGCGCTGCAAACGCCAACGGCCACGACCCGTACGGGCTGCGCTCGCTCAGAATGACAGCGTGTGGACGGCTCTCACGTCCCACCCGCCTTGGGGAGTTCTTCGAGGGCCTGGCGGGCCAGGCGGGCGGCCTCGGCGCCGGGCGCGTCCTTGGCGGGGGTCTCCTTGCCGGCGGCGTCTTTGGCGGCGGTCTCGGCCAGTTGGACGGCCGCCTCCAGGTGCCATCGCGCCATGTCCATATCTCCGGCCTTCTTTTCCGCCAGGCCCAGGTGGTAGTGCGCTTCGGGCGAGGCAGGGATGCCCTTGACGGCCGTTCGGAGTTCGCGGCAGGCGTCCTGGTTCTGGCCGAGGAGGTAGTGGATCCAGCCCTTCGTGTCGCGGAAGGCGGCCACGGTGGGCCGGCCTTCGACGGCGGAGGCGGCCCATCCGGCCGCCAGCGTCAGCCGCTTCTCGTCCGCCGGGTACAGCCGCGACACCAGGTACGCCGCGTTGTTCGCGGCGCTGGGGTCGCGCGTCTCGTCCCAGAGTTGGCTGTAGAGGACCAGGGCCTCGGCGAGCCGGCCGGCCTTTTCGGTGGCGGTGGCCTGGTTCATCCGCAGTTGCGGGGTGGCGCCGTGGTCCTTGATGACGGCCTCGAAGGCGGCGGCCGCCTCGTCATGCTTGCCCTCCTGGGCCAGGGCGGTGGCCTGGATGACCCGGCCGATGAGGCAGTCCGGCGGCTTCAGGACGTCCAGGATGGCGCGGAGCCGGGCGGGGTCCGCGGCGCCCTCGGCGGCGATGGCGGCCGACCACTGTGAGTGCGGTCGCTTCCCGAGCGCCTCCATGGCCCACGCGTGGCCGAGGTCGCGGAGGCCGAAGTCGTTGGCCAGCGCCGCCATGATCAACTGAGTGGCCTCGCCCTTGATAGCCGGGTCGGTCTTGGTCGAGGCGATCAGTTCGAGCATGACGGCCGGGACGACGCTGGTCTGGCCGGCGGGGACCATGCCGTGCCGGGCGGCCGCCGTCGTATCGCCCGCCGCCACCAGCGCCAGAACCCGGTACGCCGGCGGGATGCCGGGCAGACGCCGGAGGTCGAGCGAGATGCGGTCGATCTCGGCCATGCGTTCGAGCCACGGGCCGAGGTCGCCGCCGCGGCCGCTGGCCACCACCAGGCCAAGGACGGCGTCCATGGGCCCGGACTCCTGGATCGGCGGAAGGAGGCTCTCGGCCGTGGCCGGGTCGTCGCGGACGGCGAGCAGGGCGGCCAGGCGCCGCCAGGCCGTGTTGTCGCCCTGGCGGGCGGTGCGGACGGCCAGCGCGGTCGCGGCCTCGCGGTCGCCGGCGGCGAGCATGGCGTCGATGGCCCGGCGGGCCAGGCTGCCCGACGTGGCCGCGCCCTCCGGCAGGCGGTTGGCCCAGGCCGTGAACGCCTTGGCGGCGTCGGCGGGCCGGCCGGCGGCCATCAGGATGTCCATGCGTTCCAGCACCAGGCCGGCGGCGGCCTGGCCGGTCGCCGGCTGGCCGGCGGCCGCCTGCTCGAGGATGGCCAGACGCTCCTCCTCCGTCTCGGCCAGCCGGGCCAGCAGTTGCTGGGCCACGACGTATTCCGAGGCGTACGTGGGAACCTTGGCCAGTTGGTCGCGGGCCTTCGGGACGTCGCCGAAGGTGGCCAGGGCCTGGGCCACCAGGATCCGGACCCGCGGCGTGGTAGCGTCGTCGCGGCCGATGAGTTCTTGCAGGCGCGCCAGGGCCGGTCCCTGGAGCCCCCACTGGGCCAGCAGCGCGCCTTCCTCCAGGAGGGCGAGCGTTTCGCCGGTCGGACCGTGCTTTCGGAGTTCGGCGACGGCGGCCAGCGCTTCCTTCGGGCGCTGGTGGAGGTCCAGGGCCCGTGCCAGGCGGACGTGGTGCCCGAAGTTGCCGGGCTCCAGCGCGACGATCTCGCGCAGGCACGCGATGACATCGTCGCCTTGGCCCAGGCGCTCGAGGGCGGCGGCGCGCAGGACGAGCGGGTCCACGGTCTTTGGGAAGAGGCCGGCCATCTCGTCGGCCAGGGCCAGGGCCTGCTCGTTCCGGCCGGTCCGCAGGTACTCCAGGCCGATGCGGCCAAGAATGGACGGGTTCGGCTCGTCGCGGGCGGTCTTCAGGAGGTCCTCGAGAACGGCGTTCGCCGGGTCGGCCCGGCCGGCGTTGGCCAGGATCATGGCCTTGGCGAGTTGCGTCCGGCTGTTCCACGTGGCGTCCTTGGGCATGGCGTCAAGAGCGGCGACGGCCTCGTCGGTCTGGCCGGCCAGGGAGAGGCACTCGGCCTGGCGGAGCCGGGCGACGTTCCGGTGGTCGGCGGGCGCGCCCGGGCGCTCGACGACGCGGCCGAAGACGCCGGCGGCCTCGGCGAACCGGCCGCCTTCGCGCAACATCGAGCCGACCGCCAGGTCGGTGAGGTTGCGGTCGGCCCCCGGGATGGCGGCGAGGGCGGCCTCGATCTCGGCGGGCTTCTTGTCGCGGCCAAGCACCTGGGCCAAGCCCTGGTAGAACTCGATGCGCTGGGGGTCGGCCTTGAGGCCCAGGGTCCACTGCCGGATGCACTCGTCGGGCCGGCCGAGGGCGAGGTGGGCCCGGCCGAGCAGCCAGAGGGCGTCGGCGTCGTCGGGCGTCTTCTCGAGGAAAGTCTGACAAATCTCGATACATTGTTCCACTTGGCCGCGGGCCAGGCACGCCTGGGCGAGCGGCAGGCCGGTCGGCGCCGCGCCCGGGGCGGCGACCAGCGTGTCGACGTCGAGCGGCTGGCCCCGGAGGACCCGGATGCGGCCGGCCAGCGCCGTCGCCTCCGGGTTCGTCGGGTCGCGTGCCAGGGCCTCGCGGACCTCCTCCGCCGCCTCGTCCGCCAGGTCGGCCGCCAGCAGGGTATGGGCCAGCAGGAGGCGGTACCTGACATTCTGCGGCACGAGGGTCACGGCCTCGCGGTACTGGTCGGCGGCCTGCATGACCCGTCCGGTGGAGGCATAGACGTTGCCCAGCAGGGCGTGGGCGCCGGCGGATTGCGGCTGCTCGGCGACGATGGCGGTCAGAAGTTGCTCGGCCTCGGCCGTCTTGCCGAGGCGCATCAGGGCCTGGGCCTTCGCGAGCCGGTCGCTGATCGTGGTGGGGGTGATGCCCGCGGCCTTCTCGGCGGCCGCCTTTGCCTTCTCCGCTTCGCCCAGCAGGCGGTAGCCGTCGGCGAGGGTGGCCTGGATCGTGGCGTTGTCGGGGAAGTCCTTGGCGGCGGCGTCGAGGGCGTCAAGGGCGAGGATCGGCTGGCCCATCCTGGCGGCCGTCCGGGCCAACAGGTTCAGGGCTTCGGGGTTGGCCGGATAGGCATCGTAGAGTTCCTTGGCCTCCTTGAACGCCTCGTCGGCGAAACCTTCCTCCAAGAGCATCTCGGCCAGCATGCCGTGTGCGCCGGCGTGGGTCCGATCCAGCGCGGTGATCTTGCGGAGGGCCTCCTTGGCGAGTTCGCGTTTGCCGGTCCGCAGCGCCGCCTGGGCGTACCTGAAGTGGACGGCCGGCGAGCCGGGCACGTCGGTCTTGAGGGCGAACAGGTCCTTCTCGGCCTGGGCGGCGTCGCCCTTCTCCAGGCGCGCCATGGCCTGCAGGAGGCGGGCGTCGGCCTGGCGAGGCTGGGTCTTGAGGATGGTGGCGCAGAGATCGGCCACCTGGTCCAGGTCGCCCAGGCCGAGGGCCAGCCGGGCCCGCGCCAGGCGGACCTGGAGGGCGGCGGGATCGTCGCCGTGCCGCTCGAGCAGGGCGTCGAGTTGCCGGCAGGCGTCGCGGACCTGCTCCTCGTCCGGCTCGGCGCCGGGGTCTTCGATGGGGTCGATGATAAGGAGGGTGGCGGCCGGGAGCGGTGGGTCGGGCAGCGCGAGAATCACGTCGCGCGCCTTGGCGAGGGTCTCGGTGTCGCGGCGGTCGGCGTTGGCCGCCAGGGCGACCAGGGTGTTGGCGGCAACGGGGTGGGCAAGCGGCTGGTCGCCTTGGCGCTGGGCGGCGTCCCAGGTCAGCACCTCCAGCAGGAGGGCGGTGGCCTGCTGGAACGCCTCCTCGGCCTCTTCCTTGGCGCGGTCGGCCTCCTTGATCTTGGCGTCGGCGGGTCCCTGCTGGCCGGCGGCGACGTAGACCTCGGCCTCGCGCTCAAGGGCCCTGACGAGGCGCTGTTTGGTGCTGCCCAGGTCGGCGCGGGCCAGGCCGGCCGCCTCGTTGACGCGGGCCTTGGCGGGCCCGTCGGCCGGGGCGGCGTCCTCGAGGGCGGTCAGGGCCCGGGTGAGTTGGTGGGCGACCTCCCAGAGTTTGTCGGCCGGCAGGTTGCGGTCGTCGGACCGCAGAACCTCGCGGGCGGGCATGGTGAACGTGTCGGCGATGGCGAGGGCGAGGTCGACGTCGCCGGGCGCCTGTTTGGCGGCGTCCTGGAGCAGTTCGCGGGCCTGCTCGTACCGGCCGAGCGCGCTGTGGGCCCGGGCCTGGAGGGTGACGGCCCGGCGGTCGTCGGGGTTCCTGGCGGCGTACCGCCGGGCGAGGTCGATGGCTTTGTCGTACTGCTTGGCGGCCAGGGCCACGCCAGCCCGCTTCAGCAGTTTGTCGCCGCTGGCCCGATAGACGAACACGTACCAGGCGCCCGAGGCCAGGACGCCCAGGACAAGGACGACCAGCACGATAAGGATGATGCGGCTCATGCGCATGGCTGCTCTCCGCCTCCCGGACAGGGGATATCGTCCGAACGACCGTCCGAAAAGGGCCCGACGTCCGGAAAAGGGGCCCGATGTCTATCCAGATAAGGGAAAGGACCGCCGGCGTCAAGGGGCATGTGGCCGGACGCACGGGAAGCGCCCCAGACATCCTACCCCCTTGGGCGGCCGCCGGCGGTGTGTGGCCCGGCCGGGGTGGAGTTACGCGCCGGCCAAGGTCGGCGGCCAAATGTGGTGGGGCGCCGCCGGGCGGCCGGGTATACTCGGCCGGTGGTTCGGGAGGGATCTTTCCGATGCGAGCGCACGCCGGTCATATCGTCGGGTCCATCCTTGCCGCGGCGGGCCTGCTCCTGGGCGCGACGGCGCACGCCGCGCCGCTGCCGGATGCCGTCACGCCGGCGCCCGCGGCGGCGGTCCGCCTGGACGGGCCGCTCGGCCGCCGGTGCCGGGCCAACGCCGACTACCTGGTCCACCTGTACGAGAAGGACGGCGACGCCATGGTCGCCGCGTTCGCCGAGCGCGGCACGCGGAAGGCCGACCGCGGCTGGGACGGCGAGTACGCCGGCAAGTGGCTCGACGCGGCGGCGCTGGCGGCGGCGAACCTCGACCGGGCCGACCTGCGCCTCCTGGCCGACCGCATGGCCGAGCGGCTCCGCGGCGCCCAGGCCCCCGACGGGTACATGGGCATCGAGGGCCCCGCCGGCCGCGGCCGCGCGCCCTGGGACGTATGGAATCATTGGTATGCCATCACGGGGTGGCTCGCGCATCACGCCGCCGCGGGCGACGCGGCGTCGCTGGACGCCGCCGCCGGGGCCGGCCGGTGGCTCGTCGCCGCGTACGGACCCATCGAGGGTCCCGCGTC
Source organism: Planctomycetota bacterium (assembly GCA_016782785.1). Taxonomy (GTDB): domain Bacteria; phylum Planctomycetota; class Phycisphaerae; order FEN-1346; family FEN-1346; genus BS750m-G62. The sequence goes on from JADHXV010000070.1 coordinate 8,115, forward strand.
GCGGTTCTTCCGCGGCGGATGGGGCGGGGGATGCAACGTCGATATCGCGGGCGCGCTCGTCCGCCTGGGCCGCCAGGCAGAGGACCCGCGCTTCCTGGACTTCGCCCGCGCCGCGCTCCGCCACTACCCGCCCGTCCGGGCCATGCGCGAGGGCGGACCGCCGCCGCTCACGCATGCGTATGTCCTGTGCGCGTATCTCGGCGGGGCGGTCGAGGCCGCCGTCGCCGCCGGCGATGCCGACGAACTGGCCTGGGTCGAGCGCGTCTGGACCGACCTCCGCGAGCAGCATCTGTACCCGACCGGGTCGCTCGGCCGCGGCGAGAAACTGCACGCCCCGCCGCCCGTCGAAGAGCCCGACGGCAAACTCCAGGAAACCTGCGCCACGGTCGAGTGGCTGCTCCTTTCGCACCGGCTGTACCGGGCCACCGGCCGCGCGCGGTACATGAGCGCGGTCGAGCGGACGGCGTACAGCGCGCTCGCGGCGGCCCAGTCGTCGGACGGCCAGGCGTGGTCCTACTACACGCCGCTGCGGTACGCGAAGCCGCGCTTTGCCGGGCCGACGCGATGCTGCTACTTCTCCGGGCCGCGGGGCATCGCCCGGCTGCCGATGTGCGCCTTCGCGACCGACGCCGACGGCCTGCGCGTGGACCTGCTTGAGCGCGCGACCGCGCGGCTCGACGTGGCCGGCCGGGCCGTGACGGTCCGCGTCGATTCCGACTACCCCGCCGCCGGCCGCGTGGCGGTTATCATTGAGTCGGTTGGGGCGACGGGCGCGACCGGAGCGGGTGGAGCAGGCGAAGCGGGTGCAGCAGGCGGAGCGACCGGAGCGACCGGAGCGGCCGAGTTCACCGTCAAGGTCCGCGTGCCGCCGGGCGTCGAGGACGTCCGGCTGACCGTCAACGGGGCCGCGGTCGAGGCGAGCGTCGACGCCGGCGCGGACGGGACGGGCGCAGACAACGTGCGTGCGACCGGCGCGGCCGGGGAGGGTGGGGCGGGCGCTGCGGGCACGGAGGCCGTGCAGCCGGGCGGGCACGCCGCCGTCCGTCGGCGATGGTCGGCCGGCGACCGCATCGACCTGGCGTTCACGATGCCGGTGCGGGCCGAGCCGCTCGGCGAGGGGAAGATGGTCCTGGTGCGCGGGCCGGAGGTGCTGGCCGCCGACGCCCGCGACAACCCGGACGTGGCGCTGGAGGACCTGACCATCCCCGCACGTGTCTCGGTCGAGCCGGCCGACCCCGCGCCCGACGGCCGGCGGCGGTATGCGGCCAACCTGCTCGCGGGCGAACAGACGCGCCGCATCCTGCTGACGCCGTACGCCGACGCCGGCAACGACGGCGCCCGCTTCACGGCCGTCTTCGCGGCGCCGTGAGGGCCGAAGTCTCTGCGGTCGGTCCGCCACCCGCGCATGCAGTGAGCAACGACGGAATCGGTGGCGGACGCGGGACCGCCGGACGCGTACAACTCCGCGAACCGGCCGCCGCTGTGCGGGGCGGTCGCCTTTGACCAGGCAGGTGCCTGCTATGCCAACCATCGCGTCGAAGCCGCTCGCCGTGGCGCTTGCCATCGCGGCATGGGTGTGGGCGGTGTGCGGCGGCGCGCTCGGGGCCGAGCAGGCCGAGGTGCGCGACGGCGGGCGATGGAAATCGGTGTCGGTCCGCACGCTCGCCGATCTCCGCGGCTACCGGCCGCAGGAGGTCCGCCTGGACAAGTACGGGGGCCTCGAGAGCGGTCCGCGGCTGCCGGCCACCGGGTTCTTCCGCACGCAGCACGTGGGCGGGCGGTGGTGGCTGGTCGATCCGGAGGGGCGGCTGTTCCTGTCGGTCGGCCTGTGCTCGGTGAACCTGAGCATGTTCGGCAAGGGCGACGCCGAGAAGGCGTTCGGCGACCGCGACGCCTGGGCCGCCCGGACGGCCGCCATGCTCCGCGAGCAGGGGTTCAACACCCTCGGCCGGTGGTCGGAGGCCGAACGGTTCCGCCGGCTGGCCGAGCCGATGCCGTACACCACCACGCTCAGCATCATGAGCGCCTACGCGAAACAGCGCGACCCGAAAAACGGCGAGCGGGGCTTCCCGCACGAGTGCCAGCCCGTGTTCGACGCCGAATTCGAAACGTTCTGCGACCGGTTCGCCGAGCGGCTGGCCGAGGCCAAGGCCGCCCCGTGGCTGCTTGGCCACTTCACGGACAACGAGATTCCGTTCCGGCCCGACGCGCTGCGCAATTATCTGAAACTTCCGAAGACGGACCCCGGCTACCGGGCGGCGGCGGCCTTCCTGGCGTCGCGCGGCCGCGGGCCCGACCAGATGACCGGCGCCGACGAGGCCGACTTTCTGACCCTCGTGGCCGAGCGCTACTATGGCACCGTGGTCAAGGCCATCCGGAAGCACGATCCGAATCACCTGGTGCTCGGCAGCCGCCTCAACGGGCGGAACATCAGCGACGCGGTCTTCCGCGGGGCCAAGGCCCTGGACGTCGTCAGCCTCAACTACTACCACCGCTGGTCGGCCGACCAGGCGGAACTGAACCGGGCCGCGGCCTTGTCGGGCCGGCCCGTCCTGAACTCGGAATGGTACGCCAACGTCGACGAGGCCAACGCGGGGTACCTCGTCAAGACGCAGCGCGACCGCGGCCTGTTCTACACCAACCACGCGCTGTCGCTGCTCGAGAATCCCAACTGCGTTGGCTGGCACTGGTTCAAGTACGGCACCCATGTGGACAAGCAGTTCCGGCCGCATACTCCCATGACCGACCTGATGCAGCAGGTCAACCGGAACATCTACGCGCTGGCGGCTTGCTTCATGCAGTAGGCCCACGAGCCGGAGGTGAGACGGGCCGCGATGCGCCGGGCGCGGCGGCCCTACTCCAGCGTCGGGCCGGCCACTTCGCCGCGCAGTTGGGCTTGGCCGCGGTCCGCCTCGTACACGCCGTAGAACATCGAGCAGCAGTCCAGCCACAGGGTGATGCGGCGGAGGTCGTCGGGCGGCAGTTTCAGGTCGTGGTGGCCCTTATCCAGCATCTGGAACAGTTTCGACGCCCGCGCGCCGAACTGCCCCGGCGTGGTCCGGTAGCCGTCGCGGTAATCGTGGAAGCCGTACGCCGGCGCCAGGCTGTGGTACGAGGCATACCATCCCTGCTTGACGGGTTCGCGGGCCAGGTTGGGGGCCTTGTCGGCGTTCTCGGTATGGCACTTCAGGCAGTGGCGCTCCAGCACGGGCTGGACCAGCCGCGGGTAACTGAACGGGTTGGCGCCGTCGACCTCGGGCCGGATGGCCGACGGCTCCCGCCGAAGCGCCACCGGGAACCGGTCGGGCAGGGCGGGGGCCCGGTGCCGCGGCTCGTGGCACCCCTGGCAGACCAGCCGTTCGCCCGCCTGAAGGTACGTGGCCGACCGCATCGACTGGACCGCCAGGCCGCGCTCGTCCAGGGCCTGGAAGAAGAGTTCTCGCCCGGCCGGCACGCGGAAGTGGGCGCTGCCGTCCGGCTCCACGGGCACGGTGCCCAGGATGCGGCGGGCGGGGTTGACGCTGTCGGTAGCCGACGGCAGCCGCAGGCCCGTCTCGAAGGCGTGCTGGCCTCCGCCCGACGGCACCGACATCGGCAGCACCTGGAAGACGCGAAGGGCCGCGATGCGGGTGCCCTCGGGCCAGGGGCGCGTGCCGTCGTAGACGTTGATGACGGCGAGCGTGGCGTCGCGGTCGGCGTCGGGGCGCGCCTCGGCGTTGCGACCTGTCCACGCATCCCCGCGACCCGTTCGACTCGGCTGCGCCTCGCTCAGGGCAGGCTCTTCCGGTCGCGGCTCGAACGGCGCGGCCGCAGCGGCCGAAGCGTCCAGGTTGGGCGCGGCCTGGGTGACCTGCGGCCGGGCGCCCGAGTCGGGCATGGCGGGCGGCACGGGGCGCGGGCGGACGGGAATCGGGCTCAGGCACGCGATCTCCGGGTCGCGGTACACCAGTTCCCGGTTGCCGAAGGCATCGACGAGGTAGATGCCGTAGTCGCCGCGGACGGCCTGGCGGCCCTGTCGGCCGGCGCCCGGCTGCATGGCGGCGTCGTAGACGCAGAGGTAGTAGTCCTGGCTGAGCGGCCACGGCGTGCCGTAGACCTGGGCCCCGCCCTGGCTCTCGGGGAAGGCGACCTCGGGCGTGACGCGCCGCACGGGCGCCATGCCGTCGTCGTCCTCCATGTCGGGGTCCACCAGGACGAGCGAGCCGTACGCCTGGCCGTGATGCGGCGCGGCCGTGGCGACGTACCGGTTCGACCCGGGGACGGCCCGGATGTCGAGTTCCATGTCGGGCCGCGTCGGGCGCGGCGCAAAGTTGCCGTGCACCTGCCGCGAGTCGCGGCCGTCGAGCGTGGTGATCCACGGCATGTGGGCGGTGCAGCCGTGGCGGTCCACGTAGTCCCATCGCGTGTAGATGATTCGGCCGTCGTGCGTGACGCTGGGGTGCCACTCGTTCGTCTCGTGCGGGCTCAGGCACCGCATGTCGGACCCGTCCGGCCGCATGTCGTACAGCGTGTACGTGGGGCAGACGCGGCCGCACCGCAGGTACCCGCCGCGGCGTTCCGAGATGAAGACGATCCGGCCGTTGGGCAGCCAGC
>JADHXV010000071.1 GCA_016782785.1 Planctomycetota bacterium
GTGAGCCGGTGCGGCGCCGCGGGTTCATTCCGCTCGCGAAGGGCAGGCACGCGATTACCGTTGAGTTCTTCGACAGCGCGGGCGACGAGCACCTCGAGGTCTCCTGGCAGGGGCCGGGCTTCGCGCGGGTGCCGATACCGGCCGCCGTTCTGTTCAGCGACGCGCCGTAGCCGGCGTCGCCGGATGGGGGTGGCACACGAGGGTGCGGACCATCCCCGTCAGCGGCTATAAGGTTTAAGGGTTCAGGTCCGAAGGGCAGTCATGCGTTTGGCGCGGGCGCATCTTCTGATGGTCGTTCTCCTGGCGGCAGTCGGCCCGGCTTCGGCGGCCGAGAAGGACGCGCCGAAACCGGCCGAGGCGCCGCCCATCGCGATCACGTCCGTCGAGGTCCGGCCTGTCGCCCCGCGGGCCCTGGAACGCGTGGACGTCGACGTGCAGGTGGCGGGCGGCCCGTTCAAGAACCCGGACGACCCGAAGGAGATTGACGTCCGGGCCGAGTTCAAGGGCCCCGACGGCCGAACGGTCAGCGTCCCGGCCTTCTGGTACCAGCCGTACCGTGTGGACGACGTCGCGAAGCAGGTCGTGCCCGACGGCGAGCCGGTCTTTCGCGTCCGGTACACGCCTCGCGTCAAGGGGATGTACGCGTGCGCGGTCCGGGCGACGGCCGGCAAGCAGGAGGCGGCCGCCGACCCGGTCACCGTCCACGTGCTGGGTCCCGACGCCGAGGCCCGTGGTTTCGCGCGGCTGCACCCGGCCAGCCCTGTCTACTACCAGTTCGAACGCCGCGGCGGAACGCTCTGGCTGGCGGGCGCCAACCTCGACGCGCCCCAGTTCCCCGACAAGACCATGGCGAAGGCCTACGCCACGGCGGGGTTCTGCGAGGTTGCCAAGGGCATCACGCCGGCGGATCTCTATGAGACGTACCAGTGGCACCGCGGCGCCGTCGAGGCGCTGGCCGAGGCCGGCGCCACGTGCGTCCGCCTGCCGCTGCACTCGGCGTACCTGCCGCTGGAGCCCTCGAGCCCGACGGTGCGGATCCCGGGTCTGGAGGTCGGCCGGTATCACGCCGGCAACGCCTGGGTGGCCGACCAGGTCGTCCGCCTGTGCGAGGCGCGCGGCCTGGTCGTCATCCTCGTCACCTGGAACTTCACGTCACCGCTCGTGAAGGAGGGCTCCGTGTACGCGGCCGTGCCCGCGAGCCGGCCTCTGGTCGAGCGGCGGCTGCGGTACCAGGTGGCCCGATGGGCGTACAGCCCGGCCGTCCTGGGATGGACCCTCTTTGACAACGCGCGCTTCCGCCCCACCGACTACGATTACTGGAAGGCGGTGATCGCGACCGTCCGCAGCCTGGACCCGAACGGCCACTTCGTCTTCAACACGCCCTACGGTGTGGACCAGGACGAGCAGGCGTACCTTGCGCCGTACGGGTATCCGCTGGCGGAGTTCCACAAGGGGCCTGAGCGGCCGATGCTGGTGTCGACGTACGGTGCGCCGGAGCGCGCCGAGCGGCTGGCCCTCGAAGGCCTCTGGGCGGCCATCGCCGGCCACCGAAGCGGGGCGCTCTTCGCGCACGCCTGGCATCTCGGCAAGGCCGAGGCCCTCGGGCGGGTGTACGGTCCGGCGGCCGCGTTCCTGAAGGGCGAGGACCTGGGCGCGTGCGCGTGGCGGCCGGCGTACTTCGACCAGGTGGCCGGGCCGGGCGGCATGCAATACCGGGGCATGGTCGGCGACCGACGCCGGGCCGTCCTGTACTTCCTCCGCACGTCCGCCTATCGCGACGTGCCGTACGAGCCCCCCGATGGCAACGTCATCCGCGTCGGCGACTTCCAGCCCGGGGCGTACACGATCCAGTGGTGGGACCCGGCCAAGACCGAGCCGGTGGCGACCCAACGCGTCCGCGTCAGCGACACCACGGTCTTCATCTCGCTGCCGGACGGCATCCGGTGGTTCATGGCGGCCAAGATTGTCCCGGGCGAAGACGGCGCGATGCCGTGAGCCGCCTATGCCTCTCGCACGGCAGGCGCTGACGCCGCCCAAGGAGGTGAGCGACGATGCCCGATTCCACGAAGCGGTTGGGTCGGCGTGCGTTTCTTCGGACGGCAGGACGAGCCGCCCTGTCGGCGGCGGGCCTCTCGGCCGCGGCCGCGCTGGCGAGGCCCGCCGCGGCGGCACCGGCGGACCGCGCCGACGCACCGCGCCGGCCGAACCTCATCATCTTCTTCACCGACGACCAGGGGTACAACGACGTCGGCTGCTTCGGCTCCCCCGACATCGCCACGCCCAACTTCGACCGCATGGCCCGCCAGGGCACCCGCCTGACCGACTTCTACGCCATGCCGGTGTGCGGCCCCTCGCGTGCGGCCCTGATGACCGGCTGCTATCCCATCCGCGTGGCCGAGCCCGGCAACACCAAGGGCCAGCACACGATCCTGCATCCGCGCGAAGTCACGATTGCCGAGGTCCTGAAGGCCGCCGGCTACGCCACCGGCATCATCGGCAAGTGGCACCTGGCCGGCGGGCGGCAGGCGGCCTATCCGCCGGAACTCATGCCGCTCGGCCAGGGGTTCGACTCGTTCTTCGGCACGCCGCTGCACAACGGATTCACGCGGACGGTCGAGGAGAAGTCGTTCCGCACGCAGTTGATGCGCGACAACGAAGTGCTCGACGATTTCCTCGACCAGGACGAGATGAACACGCTCACCCGCCGGTACACCGAGGAGGCCGTCCGCTTCATCCGCGACCACGCGGCCGGCCCGTTCTTCCTGTACCTGGCCCACAACATGCCGCACGTGCCGCTGGGCGCGAGCGAGGCGTTCCGCGGCCAATCGAAGCGCGGCCTGTACGGCGACGTGATCCAGGAACTCGACTGGTCGCTCGCCCAGGTCTTGCAGACGCTGGAGGAAACCGGCCTCGACCGCGACACGCTCGTCCTGTTTACCTCCGACAACGGGCCGTGGATCGAGAAACAGATTGGCGACTACGCCGGCTGCGCCGACCCGCTTCGTGGCAGCAAGATGATGACGTGGGACGGCGGCCCGCGCGTGCCGAGCATCGTCCGCTGGCCCGGCCACGTGCCGGCGGGGCGCACGAGCGGCGAACTCGTCTCCACGCTCGACGTGCTGCCGACCTTCGCCCGCCTGGCGGGGACCAGGCCGCCCGCCGACCGGACGCTCGACGGCCTCGACGTCTCCGACTTCCTCCTGGGCAAGACCGGGAAGAGCCCGCGCACGCGCTATTACTTCTATTGCTACACGCATCTCCAGGCCGTGCGCGAGGGCCGGTGGAAACTGGTCCTGCCCCGGCCGGCCCATCCGAAGTGGTGCGGCTGGTCGGCCCGCATGGTCGACGCGGTGGGCGAGGCGGCCCTCTACGACCTGGCCGAGGATATCGGCGAGACGCGCAGCGTCGCCGCCGACCATCCCGACGTGGTCGAGCATCTCATGGACGTGGTGGAAGAGGCCCGCCGCGACCTGGGCGACTACGACCGCATCGGCCGCGGCGCCCGCTTCTTCGACCCCGGCCCGCGCCGGCCGGACGTCACGCGCCGGGCAGATGCGCCGCGCCGGGCGTCGAAGGGATGAAAGACCGCACCGCGCCGGGCGTCGAAGGGGTGATCGGGCGCGGCCCGTGACCCCCTCTCCCCCCGTACGGGTCCGTATGGACTTGACGGGAGAGGGGCAGGGGTGAGGGTGGCTATCACGCATATTCCGCGCGGCTCGTGCGGGCCGCGCAACATGGTGGCCGCGGCGCGCCGCGGCACGCGTTGTCATTCTGAGAAGCCCGTACGGGCGACGCAGAATCTCGCCGTTGCCGCCTGCCCCGGCGCAGCCTTGGCGAAGCCGGGTTGCCGTTGCCGTCAATCCGAATTCGGGAACCCGAAACCGCTTCACGAGCAGCCTGCGCAACCCGGGGGGATGGTACCCCTTTTTCGCTTGACGTTCCCGGACTCTCATTCATCTTGACATGAAGGAACCAGGGCGATAGCGTGACGGCATGGCCGCAGGCCGCGCGCCGGGGCGGCGGGCGCTTCGCATCGCGTCGCCCCGAGCGGCAGCCGGCGGCAGCCGAGATAGGGTGTGTGTCACCGAAACTAGACCGCGCGGAACACGATGGGATGGAATGGGGTCGTAAGGCGGCTCACGGGGAACCGCCGGCCCGGAGACAACTGACGTGACGAACGCCGGGGGAGACCGATGAAGGAGGGAGAACCATGAGACGCGCAAGAATCTGTCTGGTTGTGACGGTTGTGGGAGTCCTGGCCCTGGGTTCGGTTGCCCGGGGCGACTGGGACGCGGCCGAGGCGGCGGCCCAGCGGGCGCTGGGGTTTGTGCCGGACGCACCGGAGGCGAAGGCGTTGCTGGAGCGCCTGACGCCGACGCTGGTGGTGAACGCCGAGGTGGACGGCAAGCCTTACAGCGGGGCCGAGATCCGGGTCAACGGGTCGGTCCAGGAAAGCCGGACGCCGGCCCGGTTCCGCCTGGAAAAGGGCCGGACCTACGAGGTGGAGGTGAGTGTGCCGGCGTTGGGGGGCAAGGAGTACGGGAAGGCATCCCAGACAGTCCGGGCCGACCGGCTGGGCGTCCAGACGTGGACGGCGTCGCTCGAGGGAGCCCGTTTCTCCATCCCGTCCTGGGCGAAGGTGAGCGAGTTCCAGGTCCGCGAGGCGCAAAAGGCGGGCGTGTCGGTGGCGAAGGAGGTGGACCTCGGCGGCGGCGTGACGATGCGGTTCGTGTTCATTCCGGCGGGGTCGTTCCCGATGGGATCGCCGGCGTCGGAGGCCGGACGCGATGGCGACGAGCTCCAGCACCGGGTGACGTTGACGAAGCCGTTCTACCTTGGGAAGAACGAGGTGACGCAAGGGGAGTGGCAGAGCGTGATGGGGAGCAACCCAAGCCACTTCAAGGGAAGCAACCGGTTGCCGGTAGAGATGGTGTCATGGCAGGATTGCCAGGAGTTCTGTCGGAAGACGGGCCTTCGTCTTCCGACGGAGGCGGAGTGGGAATATGCGTGCCGTGCGGGCACGGAGACGGCGTTCCACACCGGCGCGACGATCAGCACGGACGAGGCGAACTACGATGGGGACTCAACGTACGGAAGCGGTTCGAAGGGCGTGGACCGCGGGAAGACGGTCGAGGTGGGTTCTTTCCGTCCGAATGCCTGGGGCCTTCATGACATGCACGGGAACGTGTGGGAATGGTGCCAGGATTGGCACGGCGAGTATCCAAGCGGTCCGGTGAGGGATCCGCCGGGCCCGGCGTCCGGGTCGCCCCGTGTTCTCCGGGGCGGTTCCTGGAACGACGATCCGGGGGTCTGCCGCTCGGCGAACCGCAGCAGGTACGGCCCCGTCGGCCGGGACTTCCGCAACGGGTTTCGTGCAGCCGTGGACTTGAAATAACCCTTTGCCCTTAATTTGAGTTCCGGTGACACACACCTTAATTCGTCTTGACGCAAGGCCGCCGGGGAATCTTGCGGGCGCGCCGCATCGCTACCCCTTGTCGCCCGCCGCCTTGACGCCCGTCGCTTTGTCGCCCGGCCCCTCCTCGCCCCCCACCTCGCCGCGCTCCAGGTAGCAGAGGACCTCCTGCTTCAGGGTGTCGGCGTGGAGGACCAGGCCGGCGGCGGCGCCCGGCAGGTGGGCCGGCTCGATGACGCGGACGGCGTCGGTCCACTCGCTGGCCCGCGTGCCCAGGCCCAGCACCAGCCGCACCATCCCCGCCTTGGGGTCGATGTGCTCGCGCCATCGGTACGGGTTGAACGAGAACCCGACGCGCGCGATCGGGGGGCAACAGCGCCCAGGGGGTGATTGGTCGGTTTTCCGGCGGGCGTGCCCTACCGTTTCGTGGGATTTCGCCGTCGAGCATTCCCTGCGGTCGGAAATAGTCTTGGCATCCACCCCCGCGGGGTCTATCATGGCGTCAAGCCAGGCCGACATCGCAGTCGGGCGGCTCGCCGCCCCGTCTCCGATGGGCCGCATGCAGGAGGGACACGACCTTGGCCGAAACGGAGAGCCCATCATCCGCTGCCGGCAGCGGCCGCGGCGTCCATGAACTGACGCTCCTCATGGAGTTGAGCGAGATCCTCGACCGCAGCATGGACCTGCGCGAGGTTCTTGGCCCCGCCCTCGAGGCCATGCACCATCACATGGGCATGCTCCGCGGCACGATCACGCTCTTAAACCGCGAGACGGGTGAGATCTCGGTCGAGACCGCCTACGGCCTTTCGCCCAGCGCCCAGCGCCGCGGACGGTACCGCGTGGGCGAGGGCGTGACCGGCCGCGTTGTCTCCGAGGGACGGCCGGCCATCGTTCCGCGCGTCTCGGAGGAACCCCAGTTCCTCGACAAGACCGGCAGCCTGAAGAACCTCGACCCGAGCGAAATCTCGTTCATCTGCGTGCCCATCAAACTCGAGAACGAGGCCATCGGCACCCTCAGCGCCAACCGCCTTTTTGCCGGCAACGTGTCGCTGGAGGAGGATGTGCGGCTGCTGCGGATCATCGCCTCGATGATCAGCCGGGCCGTCCGTCTGCGGCAGCAGGCCCAGGAAGAGCGGCAGCGACTCCTGGAGGAGCGGGCCCGCCTGCGCGAGGAACTCAAGGAGCGATTCCGCCCCGCCAACATCATCGGACGCTCCAAGGCCATGCAGCACGTCTACGACCTCATCGCCCAGGTCGCCCGGACCGACACCACGGTGCTGCTTCGCGGCGAGAGCGGTGTGGGCAAGGAACTGGTGGCCCACGCCATCCACTACAACAGCCCACGGGCCGACGGGCCGTTCATCAAGGTCTCGTGCGCCGCCCTGCCCGAATCGATCATCGAGAGCGAACTCTTTGGCCACGAAAAGGGCGCGTTCACCGGCGCCACGCAGCAGCGTGCCGGCCGGTTCGAGCGGGCCAACGGCGGCACGCTCTTACTGGACGAGGTGGGCGACCTTTCGCCCGCCACGCAGGTCCGCCTGCTCCGCGTCCTCCAGGAGAAGGAGTTCGAGCGCGTGGGCGGCACCGAGCCCATCAAGACCGACGTCCGCGTCATCGCCGCCACCAACCGCGATCTGGAGGAGGCCATCGAGGAGGGCGCCTTCCGGCCGGACCTCTACTATCGCCTCAACGTCTTTCCCATCCACGTTCCGTCCCTGCGCGAACGGCCCACCGACGTCATGCTCCTGGCCGACCATTTTGTCGAGAAATATAGTAAAGAGCATGGCAAGAACGTGCGGCGCATCTCCACGCCCGCCATCGACATGCTCACCAGTTACCATTGGCCCGGCAACGTCCGGGAACTGGAGAACTGCATCGAGCGGGCGGTGCTCTTGTCGGATGACGACGTCATCCACGGCCATCACTTGCCGCCCACCCTTCAGACGGCCGAGGCCAGCGGCACCGTGCCGCCGAACGACCTCCAGGCGGTCCTCGACAGCGTCGAGCGCGAGATGATCCTGGAGGCCCTGAAGTCGTCGCGGGGCAACATGGCCAAGGCCGCGCGCAACCTCAGCATCAGCGAGCGGGTGATGGGGCTGCGAGTGGCCAAGCATGGCATCGACTCGAGGCGATTCCGCACGTCTTCCTGATGCCACTTTGTCATCTCAGGCCTTCCCGGCGAGACGGGCCGCGACGCCATCGGCTGACGGCGAGGCGGCGGAATCCTACCAGAGCGTAGGATGTGCGAGGTGTGTCCTACGCAAACGTAGGGTTATCAGGGGGTACATGCTGGGTGTCCAAATTCGTAAGTGACTTAATGAAAGGAACTTAGGCCCACAACGCCAGAATTGGCACGGTCTTTGCCCTATTGCTGTGCAGGAGGAGTGCAGAGCCGCAGAACACGCAAGGCACAGGGCACAAAAAAGGAGAGGGACATGACCCCCGAGGAATTCTTTGCACTGGCCAAGAAGCACGGTGCCGAGATGGTGGACCTGAAGTTCACCGACCTGCTCGGCACCTGGCAGCACTGCTCGTTCCCCATCGAGACGTGGGGCGAGAGCACCTTTAAGGACGGCGTCGGCTTCGACGGCTCCAGCATCCGAGGCTGGCAGGGCATTCACGTCTCCGACATGCTGGCCGTGCCTGATCCGAGCACCGGCCGGATGGACCCGTTCTTCGCCGAGCCGACCATCTCGGTCATCGCGAACATCGTGGACCCGATCACCCACGAGGAGTACTCGCGCGACCCGCGTCACGTGGCCCGCAAGGGCGAAGAGTACCTCAAGAAGACCGGCATCGCCGACACGTGCTACATCGGGCCGGAGCCCGAGTTCTTCATCTTCGACGAGGTCCGCTACGAGCAGAACCAGCACACGGGCATGTACCGCATCGACTCGGTCGAGGGCGCCTGGAACACCGCCCGCTTCGAGGAGCCGAACCTGGGGTACAAGCCGGGCTTCAAGGGCGGGTACTTCCCGGTCAGCCCGACCGACACGTACCACGACCTTCGCGGTGAGATGGTGTACACGATGCGCAAGGTCGGGATCATCGTCGAGGCCCATCACCACGAGGTGGCCACGGCCGGCCAGAGCGAAATCGACATGAAGTTCGAGCCCCTCGTCAAGATGGGCGACCAGTTCATGTGGTTCAAGTACATCATCAAGAACGTCGCCAAGCGCCACGGCAAGACGGCGACGTTCATGCCGAAGCCGATCTTCGAGGACAACGGCTCCGGGATGCACTCGCACCTGTCGCTGTGGAAGGGCGGCAAGCCGCTCTTCGCCGGCAAGGGCTACGCGGGGTTGTCGGACCTGGGCCTGCACGCCATCGGCGGCATCCTGAAGCACGCGCCGGCCATTCTGGCGTTCGCGGCGCCGACCACCAACTCGTACCGGCGGCTCGTGCCGGGCTTCGAGGCCCCCGTCAACCTCGTGATGAGCGCCCGGAACCGGTCGGCCGGGGTCCGCATCCCGATGTACTCCGAGAACCCGAAGGCCAAGCGGCTGGAGTTCCGCTGCCCGGACCCGACGGCCAACGGCTACGTGGCCTGGACGGCGATGCTGATGGCCGCCATCGACGGCATCAAAAACGCGATCGACCCCGGCGAGCCGCTCGACCGCGACATCTACGAGATGACCCCCGCGGAACTGGCGGCCTATCCCAAGACGCCCGGGTCGCTCGAGGAGGCCATCAACGCCCTGGAGGCCGACTACGCCTTCCTGACCGAAGGCGGCGTGTTCACCGACGACCTGGTCCGCGGCTGGATCGAGTGGAAACGGGAGAACGAACTGGCGGCGATGGCCCTTCGGCCGCACCCGTACGAGTTCCACCTGTATTACGACAGTTAAGGTTGCCGCGCTTCCGGTCCGCGGTCCGGCCGGCCGATGTGTCCCCGATGCGCACGGCCGAGGCGGGCCCGGGCAGACGCCGGAGACGTCGGCGCCGAGGAGTCAAAGAGGGTCGTGTCCCTCTTGCGTGGCCAAGGGGGCGCTCCATCGGGGGGCGCCCCCGCGGTTTTCCCAAGAGGGCGCGACGCCGCGTCGGATGGACGTTCACCGGACGGCAGAGAGCGCCGCCAACGGAGGCTGCACCGATGTGCCTTGCCACGCAAGACACGCGGCCCGACGCCGCCGGATCCGTGCGGGCCCACGGCCTGTATGATCCGGCGAATGAGCGCGACGCCTGCGGCGTCGGGTTCGTGGCGCGCCTGGACGGCGTGCCGGACCACGGCCTGGTCCGCGACGCCGTCCGCGTGCTCGTGAACCTGGAGCACCGCGGCGCCCGCGGCGGCGACGCCGCCAGCGGCGACGGCGCGGGGCTCCTCCTGGGCCGGCCCGACGCGTTTCTCCGCAAGGTCGCCTTGGCCGAAGGCTTCTCGCTGCCCGACGACGGCGACTGGGCGGCCGGGATGGTCTTTCTGCCGACGGACTCGGCGCTCCGCCAGCGGTGCCTGGCGGCGCTGGAGCGCGTCGTGGACGCCCACGGCTGCCGCGTCCTGGGGCGGCGCGAGGTCCCCACCGCCGACGACCACCTGGGCGACCTGGCCCGCGCCACCCAGCCCGCCATCGAGCAGGTGTTCGTGTCGCCGCGCGGGGTGGGCATGGGCGACTTCGAGCGGCAGTTGTACGTCATCCGCCGCGCCATCGAGAAGGAGGTCGCCGAGTGGACCGACCCCGGGGCGGCCCAGTTCTACGTGGCCAGCCTCTCCAGCCGCACCCTCGTCTACAAGGCGATGCTCTCGAGCACGCAACTGGAGGTGTTCTACCCAGACCTTGTGGACGCGGACTTCGCGGCCGCGTTCGCGGTGGTCCATCAGCGGTACGCCACGAACACGTTCCCCACGTGGCCGCTGGCCCAGCCGTTCCGCATGGTGGCGCACAACGGCGAGATCAACGCGCTGCGCGGCAACGTCAACCACATGCGGGCCCGCGAGGCGGACCTGGAATCGGACCTGTTCGGGGCCGACCTGGAAGAGATCCTGCCGGTCATCGTGCCCGGCGGAAGCGACTCGGCCACGTTCGACAACGTGCTGGAACTGCTCGTCATGGCCGGCCGAAGCCTGCCGCATGCCGCCATGATGATGGTGCCCGAGGCCTGGGGCGCCGCCTTCCACATGGCGGCCGACAAGCGGGCGTTCTACGAGTACCACGCCGCCATCATGGAGCCGTGGGACGGCCCCGCCGCCCTCGTCTTCACCGACGGGCGGTACATCGGCGCCACGCTCGACCGCAACGGCCTGCGCCCGTGCCGGTACACGGTCACCCGCGACGGGTACGTGGTGCTGGCCAGTGAGACGGGCGTGATGGAGTTCGAGCCCGAGCGCATCCTGCGCTTGGGCCGTCTTCAGCCGGGGCGGATGCTGCTGGTCGACATGGAGCAGGGCCGCATCGTCCCGGACCCGGAGATCAAGGGCAAGATTTCGCGCCAGCGTCCGTACCGGCGGTGGGTGAGGGACCAGGCAATCGAGTTGCGGGGCCTGTTGAGCCCGGCGGAACTGCCCGCCGAGGACCCGGAGGTGCTGCGGGCCCGCCAGCGGGCGTTCGGGTATACCGAGGAAGAGTTGCGGATGGTGCTGGGGCCGATGGCGTCGCGCGGCCAGGAGGCGGTCGGTTCGATGGGCAACGACGCCGCCCTGGCCGTCCTGGCCGACGTGCCCCAGTCGCTCTTCGCCTACTTCAAGCAACTCTTCGCCCAGGTGACAAACCCGCCCATCGACCCGCTGCGCGAAGAACTGGTGATGAGCCTGATGAGTTTCGTGGGGCCCGAACGGAACCTGCTCGCCGAAACGCCCGAGCACTGCCGCCGCCTCAAACTGCATCACCCGATCCTGACGCCCGAGGACATGGCCCGGCTGCGCGGCTCGCGGCACCCGGATGTCCGCGTCTGCGACATCGACATTCTGTTCCCGGCGGGCGGCGACGGCGAGGCGCTGCGGCAGGCCCTGGACGACGTCTTCGCACGGGCCGAGGACGCCATCGCCGACGGCGCCACGCTCCTCGCGCTGACCGACCGCCACGTGGACGCCAACCGGGCGGCCATTCCGGCGCTCCTGGCCACGGCCGGGCTTCACCATCATCTTATCCGGGCCGGCCTGCGGACGCGGGCCAGCCTCCTCGTCGAGACCGGCGAGGCACGCGAGGTCATGCACCTGGCCCTTCTGGTCGGATACGGCGCAGGCGCCATCTGCCCGCACGTGGCCATGGAGACGGTCGTGGCGATGGCCGAGGAAGCGCGCCTTGAAACGGCCCTGGCGTCCGAGACCGCCGTCGATAACTACATCACCGCACTGAAGAAGGGCCTCTTGAAGACCTTCAGCCGGATGGGTATCTCGACCATCCGCTCGTACTTCGGGGCGCAGATCTTCGAGGCCGTCGGTCTGGCCGAGGACGTGGTCGAGCGGTACTTCACGGGCACGGCGTCGCGGATCCAGGGCGTGGGCCTGGACGCGATTGCCGCCGAGACCGTCGCCCGGCACCGCCGGGGCTTCGGCCCGGACGCGCCCCGCGGCCGGCTGCTGGACGTCGGCGGCGAGTACCACGTCCGCCAAGGCGGCACGCATCACCTGTGGACGCCCGAGGCCATCCAGCACCTCCAGCACGCCGTCCGCACGGACAACTACGAGGCCTACAAGGCGTACGCCGGGCTCATCAACGACCAGTCGCGCCGCCACGTGACGCTGCGGAGCCTGTTCCGCTTCAAGCCCGGCGAGCCGGTCCCGCTGGAGGAGGTGGAGCCGGTCGAGACGATCGTCACGCGGTTCGCGACGGCGGCGATGTCGTTCGGCTCCATCTCGAAGGAGGCCCACGAGACGCTCGCCATCGCGATGAACCGCCTGGGCGGCAAGTCGAACTCCGGCGAGGGTGGCGAGGACCCCGACCGCTACGTGCCGCTTCCGAACGGCGACAGCCGCCGCTCCGCCGTCAAGCAGGTGGCCAGCGGCCGCTTTGGCGTCACCACCGAGTACCTTGTTAACGCCGACGAACTCCAGATCAAGATGGCCCAAGGCGCCAAGCCCGGCGAGGGCGGCCAGTTGCCGGGACACAAGGTCAGCCCGGAGATTGCGCGGGTCCGGCACACCACGCCGGGCGTCACGCTCATCTCGCCACCA
>JADHXV010000072.1 GCA_016782785.1 Planctomycetota bacterium
CCTGCCCGACCTCATGGGCCGCGGGACCGACTGGGACGACCTGGGCCCCGACGACCAGGCCATCCAGGCCGCCAAGATGCAGGTCCATGCCGCCATGGTCGACCGGGCCGACCAGGGCGTCGGCCAGATCGTCGAGGCCCTGAAAGCCGCCGGCCGGTTCAACGACACGGTCATCTTCGTCCTGGCCGACAACGGGGCCTCGCCCGAGGTGCCGGGCGGTCCCGGCTACGACCGCAGCGCCGAGACCCGCGACGGCCGGCCCATCCGGTACAAGGGGTTTTCGCCCGACGAACTGGGCGGCGAGACCACGTACACGGGCATCGGGGCGTACTGGGCCAACGCCGTCAATACGCCGTATCGCTATTGGAAGATGGAATCGTTCGAGGGCGGGTGCCACACGCCGCTCGTCGTCCATTGGCCTGCCGGGCTGGCGGCTGCGCCCGGCTCGTTCTGCGACGACCTGGGCCATATCATGGACCTCATGCCCACGTGCCTCGACCTGGCCGGGGCCGAGTATCCGAAAACGTTCGGCGGCCACGCCATCGCGCCGACGGAAGGCAAGTCGCTCCTGCCGCTCCTCGAGGGCAAGGGCCGGCCCGGCCACAACGTCCTCTTCTTCGAGCACGAGGGCGGCAAGGCCGTCGTCGCCGGCGGATGGAAAGCCGTCCAGCCCACCCGCGGCGACACGTGGGAACTGTATCACCTGGCCGAGGACCGGACCGAGACCCGCAACCTCGCCCAGGCCCAGCCCGACCGCCTCAAGGCGCTCGTCGACCGCTGGCAGGCCTGGGCCGCCAAAATGGGGCTGTGACGAGCCGCGAGCCGCGTGCCATGTGCCGCGCGGCGGCAGTTATATTTAGCCGCCGGGCTTGCCCGGCGCGTGTCGATAGGACCAACCCGGAGACCCGCCGCATGAACACGCGTACCACATGTGCAACTGTCGTCCTGATCGCCCTCGCGCTGTTCGCCTCCGCCGCATCGGCCGGGAACTGGCCGCAATGGCGCGGCCCGCATTTCAACGGGTCCTCGGCTGAGACCGGCCTGCCGACCACGTTCTCGCCCACCGAGAACGTTGCGTGGAAGGCCACGCTGCCGGGCGTCGGCGCCTCGACGCCCATCGTCTGGGGCGACCACGTCTTCCTCACCGCCCAGGTAGCCGGCAGCCGCGAACTCTGGGCCCTGTGCCTGGACCGTGGCGACGGCTCGGTGCGATGGCGCAAACGCATGGGCACGGGCTTCACGAACAAGCAGGGGAACACGGGGGCGTCGCCGTCGGCCATCACCGACGGAAAGACCGTGTGGTTCTACTTCGGGACGGGCGAACTGGCGGCGTTTGACTTCGCCGGCAACGAGCGCTGGCAGCGCAACATCGACACCGACCACGGCCCGTTCGACCTGCTCTGGAACTACGGCGCCACCGGCCTGCTGCTCGACGGACGGCTCATCATCCCCGTGATTCACGGGCCGCTGGACCGTCCCGGCGGCGGCACGCCCGGCCCCGCCGCCACGGGCGCCAAGGCCGCCAGGGGGTTCCTGCTGGCCGTCGACCCCGCCACCGGCAAGGACCTCTGGAAACAGGTCCGCCCGACCGACGCCATCCACGAGGCGAAACAGGCGTACACCACGCCCGTCCCGTTCGAGGGCGGCGGCCGAAAGATGGTCCTCGTCACGGGGGGCGACTACGTCACCGGCCACGACCCCGCCACCGGCAAGGAACTGTGGCGGTCGCCCACGTACAATCCCGCCCAGGACCGGAACTACCGGACGATCGTCTCGTCGGCGGTGGCCGACGGGATGGTCCTGGCGTGCGCGCCGCGCGGCGGGCAGCGCATCACCGCCGCCGCCGTCGGCCAGGCCTCCAGCAAATGGACATGGGAAAAGCGCGAGCACTCGCCCGACGTGGCCACGCCCCTCACCTATCAGGACAAGGTGTTCGTCCTCGTCGGCACCCGAAAGACGATCCTCTGCCTGGACCCGAAGACAGGCGACACCCTGTGGGAGGGCGACCTGGGCGCCAAGGCCGTCTTCCAGGCCTCGCCGACGGGGGCGGACGGCAAAATCTACTGCATCAACATGAAGGGCGAGACGGTGGTCCTCTCGGCCGGCGACGCCTTCGAGGTGCTCCACCGCGTGGACATGGGCGGCACCGATTGCCGGGCCTCCATCGCCGTGTCGGATGGACAACTCTTCATCCGAACCGACGCCCGGCTCTTCTGCATCGGCACCCGCAAGACGAAATGACGCCCGCGAACCGCGAGCAATGTACCGCGCGGCGACATTCGACATTTAGCCGCCGGCCTTGGCCGGCGCGTTTCGGCAGTGGCGCACAGAACCCCGTCGCCCGGCCCATGCGGGCCGCGCGGGAAGCGTACCTGCGTGGCCCGGCCCGTACGGGCCGCGCGATGCACTCAAGCCGCGTGTCGCGTCACTTCGTCTTGAACACCCGCTCGTGCCCCGTGGCGGGAATGCGGACCACGTAGGCCGACCCGTCGGGCGCCACGTGCGCCTCGATGTGGTTGGCCTTGCACGTCTCGGCCGGCTCGAAATTGGCGATGAACGCGTCGGGCGTGTTGTCGGCCCCGGGCGCCAGGTTCTTGTGCAGCTGGTAGTTGGCCTTAATGGAATCGACGGCCTTCAGCGCCTCCCGCGTCTTCGGCCCGCAGCCCTTGCGGTGCCCGTTGTTCATCACGGTGACCGTCGGCCGGATGGACCGGATGAGCACGGGGTTGTTCGAGCGGTCCAGGCCGTGATGGTTCACCTGGTAGAGGTCCACCTCGCCCACAAGGTTGACGGGCGAGACGAGCCGCAGTTCCAGGCCGCCCGTCAGGTCGGCCCCGTCGAGGAACTCGAAGTTGCCGAACGTGAGCAGCAGGACCGTGGAGCGGGCGTTGTCGGACGGGTCCTCGGGGTACTCGGGCGATTCGGACGCCGGGATCGGGTTCGCCTTGTGCTCGGGCCCCGGCTCGATGAATTTCCGCGCCGCCGCCAGGCATACGAGGCGCACCGGCGGCGACCCCTCGGCCGCGCGCAGCGGCACCGTGTCGCCCGGCGCAAGCACCGTGTACGGCACGGTCTTGCGGAACGCGACGTACGCGTCGTGGCTGCGCTGCGGCACGGCCCCCTCGTCGCCCGGATCGTAGACGCGACGGATGGGCATGAGTTTCGAGAGGTCGGCGGCCCCGCCGAGATGGTCCACGTCGAAATGCGTGACGATGAGATGGTCGATGGCCTTGAGGCCTGCCACGTCCTTCGCCACCTTGGCGATGCGGACGGGGTCGCGGTCGCCGGGCATCCCCGTGTCGACCAGGATCGACTCGCCGGCGGGCGTGACGATGAGCGTGGCCGCCCCGCCCTCCACGTCCACCCAGTAGATGCGGAGCCCCTTGCCCGAGGCCGCGCACCCGGCCGGCGCCAGACACAGGCCCACGAACACGACGACCACGCACGTCCAGGCGCCTGTTCGCATGTCGCTCTCCCTCCGTAACCGCGTTCGTGCGCGACCCGTACGGGCTTCGCCACCTTTCGAGCCGCCCTGGTGCCCCGCATGTCATTTCGACCGAGGGCCCGAAGGGCCCGAGTGGAGAAATCTCGCCGTTCCGGCGCTTCGAACGACGAGATCTCTCCGCTCGGCGCCGCCTCGCTGACGCGAGGCCGGCGCCTCGGTCGAGATGACATGTTCGGCACCCGGCTCAAACGGCGCCGCGCGAAGCGCGCCTCGTTACGCTGGAGCATACCCGCCGGCGGAACCGAGTCAACACCGTAGCACGGCCCCGGCGGGCGCGGTAGAGTAATCGCGCCAGATGCCACAGCAGGGTGGCATGGTCAGCCCCCGCAGGGGGTGACCATGGGGCGAAAGGTGTCAGGCACCTTTTCCAACAGCCAAGAAGGTGCCGGACACCGGCCGCGCGACGGAAACTCAACAAGGAGCACATGATGAAACGTCGACAATTCTCGAAGGGCATGATCGTGCTGGGGATGGGCGGGATGGGCGGCGCGGGCGGCCACGCCGCCGCCGGCGCCGCCGCGGGCGTGCCGGCTGAAAATCCCGACGCGGCCCCGCCCGGTCGCGGCGAACCGTCCGGGGAGTATTACAAGGAACCCGTGCGTTGGACGCCCGTCCGCCGGTTCGACGTCGTGGTCGCGGGCGCGGGGACCGCCGGCGTCGTCGCCGCCCTGGCCGCCGCACGCCAGGGCGCCCGCACCGTCCTGGTCGAACGCAAAGGCTACCCCGGCGGCACGGTGACGGAGGGCGGCACGGCCCTCCACAGTTTCTACAACCTCTGGAAGGCGTTTCCGGGGGTCGAGAAACGCCAGGTCGTCCGCGGCATCGCCCAGGAGATCATCGACCGCCTGGCCCGCGTCGGCGGCACCTCCGGCCACGCCGAGATGACCCAGGGCTACGATTACGACTCGGTCTGCACGGCCATCGACACGGAACTCTACAAACTCGTGACGTTCGAGATGCTGGCCGAGGCCGGCGTCACCGTGCTCGTCAACACGCTGCTCGTGGGGGCGATTATGGACGGCCCGCGCCTGCGCGGCGCGGTGGCCGAGAGCCGAAACGGTCGCGAAGCGCTTTACGCCAAGGCGCTGGTCGACTGCACGGCCTACGGCGACCTGGCGGCCTGGGCCGGCGCCGACTACACCGAGCCGAACGATTACGCCGTCGCCAACAGCATCGGCGTCGCCAACGTCAGCATGGAGCAGTACCATGCGTTCCTGGAATCGCACAAGGCGGTGCGCGAGTACGCCGAGGGCGTGCGAAGCGGGCAGCCCGGCCGCATCGTCCGCCTGCACGCCAACATGGGCCGGCTGCCGGAGGCGTTCCGCAAGGAGGCCGGCCGCATCGGCATGGCACCCGTCACCACGTCGACGCACGACAACTACTTCATGTTCATCAAACTCAATTTCAAGATGGAGACGAGCCCCACCGACCGCGACGCCGTGGCCCTGGCCGAACTGGAACTCAGGAAGCGCCAGGCCCGGGCCGTCGAGTTGCTGCGGCAGCACGTGCCGGGGTGCGAGAAGGCGTTCATCGCGCGGACGAGCCCGTCGCTCTGCATCCGCCGCGGCCGGCGCATCGCCTGCGATTACGACATCACCCACGAGGACGTGATCGAAGCCCGGCACTTCCCGGACGAGGTCATGGTTTACGGGTTCCACGACTCGGCCCCGCGGCTCCAGGTCAAAAACGGCGGGACGTACGGCGTGCCGTACCGGGCCCTGCGGGTGGCGAAGATCGAGAACCTGCTGGCCGCAGGGATGCTCATCACCTCCGACCACCGGGCCCACATGTCGACGCGGAACACGGTGTGCTGCATGGGCCAGGGTCAGGCCGCCGGCACCGCGGCCGCCCTCTGCGCCGCCAAGGGCTGCGGCACCCGCGACCTGCCCTACGCCGACCTCCGCGCGGCCCTGGAGGCGGGCGGCGTGTATTTTGAGGCGTGACGAATGGCGAATGATCCCGTGTAGGCCGGGACGAAGTCCCGGCAGATATGAGATGGCATCCTGGCAAATGACGGCATGGATCGCCGGGGCTGCGCCCCGGCCTACGTTGCCGCGGCCTGGCGCTGAAAGGTGTCAGGCACCGTTTCGAAAGGCGGAAACGGTGCCAGAGGCCGGTCATCACTCGGCCAGTTGCATCGCTTCGATCTTTCGGAACTGGCAGGGGTGGCTCTCGGCCTGAATGGAGATGGTGCCGCCGGTCAGTTTCGTCCCGTCGTCCAGTTGCGGGTCATCGTACTGGAGGACGACCTCGCCTTCGACGATGTGCTTGACCGTGCCGGCGCGGACCTCGATCTCGACGGTCACCCACTCGTCGCCGGGGTAGGTCTTGGACTTCGAGTTGATGACGTGCTGCTTCTTGAGTTGGCCATCGATGACCACGTGCGTGCCGGGCGTGCAGAGGTTGGCGGTGGACCGTTCGCCCTTCTCCTTGCCGCCGAGGAGTTGGACCTCGATGGAGTCCGGGAAACTCTGGTCCTTCTTCATGCTCTCGGCGGTCTGGCCGAGGATCATGACGCCGTTGTTGCGCCACGCCCATCCCGGGCCGCCGGCCACCTGTTCGCCGACGAAGCGGTACTCCACGCGCAGCCGGTACGGGGCCGAGAACGGCTTCGCGTAAAAGAGGTGGCCGAACTTCTCGTCGAACTTCTCGTACTGGTCGTACGAGACGGTCAGCAGGCCGTCGACCACGCGGAAGGTGTTCTTGTAGTTCTCGCCGAGGTCGTGGCCTTTGAACTTGGGCGTCCAGCCCGCCAGGTCCTTGCCGTTGAAGAGGGGGACCCATTGGCCCTCGGCGGTTTTCTCGTCGGCCTTCTCGCCGGTGACGGCGACGGAGGCGGCCAGGGCCACGAGGGCCAGGGCGACGGCGGTCAGGCGGGCGGTTGACATGGTCGGTCCTCGATTGGGCTGCGTGTTCCCCCGGAATGCGGACGCCGGCGCGAGCGCGATATTCGCCGCGGCGGCGCCGACAACGGGTCGGCATTGTACCCGAACGGCGGCCGGCGTGCCAGACACGGGTCGATGGGGCTTTTCCGCAAGACATCCGGCCGGACGCGCCGTATCATTAGGCGGAGCCGTTGCGGGCACGCCGCGGCATGTCCCGGCGCGAGGCCCACGCCCGTGGGGGAAAGGGAAGGTCATGGTCCCGATGTTCCGCGGTCGCTGCGTGCTCTTTCCTGCCCTTCTCGTGTCGGCGGCGCTCCTGCTGACGGGTCCGGTCCGCGCGCAGGACGTCGGCGACCCGGCGGCGCCCGACGCCTCGGGGCCGGCCGAACCCGGCGCCGAACCCGCCTCGGAGCCGGCCGAACCCGCCGCCCGGGCCCCCGCCATCACCGACCCCGCCCTCCGCGAACAGGCCATCGAGCGCCTCATCGGGCACTACCTGGAAATCTACGGCAAGCAACTGAAGAGCCCCGACTGGATGGCCCGGGCCATGGGCGTCGTCGGCCTGTCGCGCGTCGACGACCCGCGCTTCACGGCCATGCTGCTGGAGACCCTCGACGGCGACAAACTGCCGGTCGTCCGCGTGTTCGCCTGGGAGGCCCTGCACTCGCGCCTGGGGTCGCTCTCGCCCGAGCAACGGGCCCACTGGCTGACGACCGGCAAGACGCTGCTCGCCAAAGGGTACCTGCGGGGCGACCTGCAGGCCGGCCTGCTGCGGTCGGTCATCCCCGAGGGCCCGACGGAGGAGAACCGCAAACTCTTCCGGTACCTGTTCGAGCACACCAACTCGATGGACTCCTCCGACCGGCGGACGCTCGACGCCATGCGCGACGCCCTGGGCGTGTGGCGCGACCGCACGCTCATCAGCGAACTTATCGGCGTCATGGACCAATTGAACTGCGTCTTCCGCGCCCAGTACGTCCTGGGCTACACCCGCCTGGGCGCCTACACCCACGTCGAGACGCTGGCCAAGGAAGGCACGGCGCCCATGGTCCTCAAGATCAAGGAGGCCTGGCAGAAGACGTTCGACGGCGCCGGCGAAGACACCTTCCAGGGCGAAGAGCCCGAGCCGTACAACGGGCCGTCGCTCGTCATGCCCGCCGCCGAAAGAATTGACGACCCCGGCGACCCGAAGTGGCGCAAAGACCTGGAACTGACGCGGTTCACGCTGGACCACCTGGACGTGGCCCTGGCGGTCGACAGCACCGGCTCGATGACCACCGTCATCCGCTGGGTCCAGCGCGACGTGGCGAAACTGATGCGGGCGTTCCACCTCATCAGTTACGAGCCGCGACTCTCCGTCATCTTCTACCGCGACCACGGCGACGCCTACATCGTCAAGCCGTACCCGTTCACGGCGAACGCCGAGGCGCTGGCGAAGGCGATCAAGGACGTGGAGGCGAAGGGCGGCGGCGACGAACCGGAGGCCGTCTACGAGGCCCTGATGACCGCCGTGACGAAGCAGAAGTGGTCCTCCGGCGATTTCGCCCGCCGCGTCGTCGTCCTGGTGGGCGACGCGCCTCCGCACAAGGAATCGATGGCTGCCGTCGAGAAACTCGTCACCAAGGCCGCCGGCGAGGCGTTCCACTTCTTCTGCCTGAAGGTGCGCGGCAAATACACCGTCGGCAGCCTGGGCGAGTTCGACCAGATCGCCGAGTGGGGCAAGGGCGCCTCGATCTGGGCCGAGTTCTACGACGACCCGTTCCCCGACCTGGAACAGGGGGGGGCGCTCCCCGCCCGCAACCGCATGGGCATGCTGGTCGTCCGCAACAAGATGTACTACGCCCCCATGTACTTCGACTCCATCGCCGACGCCACCCGCCGCGACGGGCCCTGCCATCAACTCATGCAGCAGATTGTCCGCACCGCCGTCCCCAAGGTGTACGACGACAAGGTCGAACCGTTCGTCAACACGATGCTGGAGTTCCTGGAACAGCACATCCCCGAGAAGCGCCAGGCGTTCGGCCCGCTGGACGACCCGCCGGAGCATCCCCACGGGCCGCGCAAACGCGACGTCGAGAAGCCGTTCGATCCCCAGGCGCGGTAGCGGGGCCAGGAAGGTGGCATGGGTCTATTGGGTGCCACCGATGGCTTGCCAATCGGCGTCGCCCGACCGCGGTGCACGGCTTGACGAGCAAACCGCGGCACCCTCATGACAAAAGGAGACTCGGTATGCGCCTGGTGTGGACCCTCGCCCTTCTGGCTCTTCTGGCCTCGGCCGCCTTGGCCGGCCCGCCCATCACGCTCGAATCGCTGCTCGATGAGATGGTCGACCGCGCGCGGCTCGCTCGCTGGCCCGACCCGGCCTACACCTGCCGGCAGGCGAGCAGTTACGACCGCTCGTCCGTCTCGCCCGACGACGAGGGCTGGTACGCCAACTGGGACCGCAGCCACTTCGTCCGGACCGAAGAGCGCGACGGCCGCACCGAGCACGTCCTCATGGACGCCGAAGGGCCCGGCGCCCTCGTCCGCTTCTGGGCCACCTGGCACGGCCCGCGCGGCCAGCCGTTTTCGAACGGCACGCTTCGCGTGTACCTGGACGGCGGCGCCGCGCCGACCATCGAGGGACCGATTGCCGACGTGATCGACGGCGGCCTGCTGGCCGGGCCGCCCCTTTCGCAGGGCGTCTCGCCGCTGACGGACCACGCCCGCCGCGGACACAACCTGTACCTGCCCATCCCGTACGCCAAGCGGTGCAAGGTCACGTACGCCACGCCCGCCTTCATCGACACGGGCGGCAAGACGGGCGAGGCGCTCTACTATCAAATCAACTATCGAACCTATGAGAAAGGGACGGCGGTCGAGACGTTCCGGCGGGACCGGCTGGCGGCCCTTGCGCCGAAACTCGCCCGCCTCCAGCACCGGCTGGCCCTTTCGGGGCCGACCGAGGAGGCCGGCCTTCCGAGCGCGGCGCTGGACGGCCCGATCGCCCCGGGCGAGAGCCGTTCGGTCACCATCACGGGCCCCGCCGCCATCCGCGAACTCACCGTCGCGCTCCGCGCGGATGACCTGCCGCAGGCCCTCCGGTCCACCGTCCTGGAGATCGCGTTCGACGGCCGGCGGACCGTCTGGTGCCCCGTGGGCGACTTCTTCGGCATCGGCTACCAGTTCCGACAGTACCGCACGTGGTACACGCAGGTCCTGACCGACGGCAGCATGAGCGCGTACTGGGTCATGCCGTTCGCCGAGTCGTGCCGGTTGACGCTCCACAACCTCGCCGACACGCCCGTCACGGTGACCCTGGGCCGGGCCCGCTACAGCCCGTGGCAGTGGGACGACCGGTCCATGCACTTCCACGCCACGTGGCGGCAGTACACGAAGGCGGCCACCGGCATCCGAAAGACCCAGGAAAAACGCGACGGCGCCCGCGACGTCAACTACGTGGCCGTCACCGGCCGCGGCGTCTACGTCGGCGATACGCTGGTCCTCTTCAACGGCGCCGACGGCTGGTGGGGCGAGGGCGACGAAAAGATCTACGTGGACGGCGAGACGTTCCCGTCGCACTTCGGCACCGGGACGGAAGACTATTACGGCTACGCCTGGTGCCGGCCGGAGTTCTTCTGCGCCCCGTTCCACGCCCAGCCGGAGGGCGGCGGCAACCTGGCCGCGGGATTCTCGGTCAACGACCGGTACCGCGCCCTCGACGCCATCCCGTTCACGAAGGGCCTGACGTTCGACATGGAACTCTGGCACTGGCGCGACACGCGCGTCACCTACGCCCCGGCTACGTTCTGGTACGCCCGGCCGGGCGCCTCGTGGAACGTCGAGCCGGACGCCGCCTCGGCCGCCGCCAAGGTCGCCCGGCAGCGCGAGGACGTGCTCGACGGTGTCCGCACCGAGGCCGAGGCGCTCAAGATGGTCGAGAAGACCGGCGGCCAGGCCGAGGTCCAACAGGTGCCCGCCTTCATCTTCAGCGGCGGCGCCCAACTCTGGTGGAAGGACGCCACGGCCGGCGACCGGCTGGTCCTGGAGTTCCCCGCCGCCAACGCCGGCCGGTACAAGGTGTGGGCGGCCATGACGAAGGCGCCGGATTACGGCATCGCGGCGCTGCGCGTCAACGGCCAGCCGGCCGGACGCTTCGACCGGTACCACGCCGAGGTCGCCTGCGACGTCCTGCCCCTGGGCGTGTTCGACCTCAAGGAAGGGCCGAACCGCCTGGCCGTCGAAATCGCCGGCGCGAACCCCAAGGCCGCCCAGCGGCACATGGTGGGGCTGGATTACCTGATGCTCGAACCGGTCCCCGCGGCCCCGTAACACCGTGCCGCGCGGCGGGCAAGAGAGCGTAGCGCGGCCCGTACGGGCCGCGGTGACGGCTCCGCGGGGTGGCCGCCAGTGGCATGGTCATCCCCGAGCGCTGGTGAGGTTGTCATTTCGACCGAGCCCTCGCTGAAGGCGAGGGCGAGCGGAGGAATCTCGTTGTTGCGGCGTCATGAACAGCGAGATTCCTCGACTCGCTGCGCTCGCTCGGAATGACATTCGCTTGCCCACGGCCACGCAAGCGTGGCCCCGCCACCCGCCAAAGCCGCATTTTGGGGCGACAAACGGGGTTTGGCCGGCCGGCGACTCCGTTTCAGGCGGCAGAAATCGCGCTTTTCGCCCCCTCCGGTTTGACAAATCGCCGTCCGGTGTTATCCTTATAGAGGAAGGAGTGCATCCAGGCAGCGGCTCGGCCGGAGGTTGGGGGACCCGCCGGAGCAGAATGCCCTGGCTGGGTAGGCTGACGCGTCGTTGGCATAGCCCGAGGTGCGTGGCCGGCTCCGCGGAGCCGACACAGCGGCCCCGGGGCGTTCCTTCAATGGGCCGGGGCGGCAGAGGGGCAGCACGCCTTTGCACGAACATCACCGATCACCTGCCATTTTCTGAACGAAGACCGTGCGCCGGCCCGTCGGTCCGGCACCGCGGAACGTGTGTGCGCCCGCGCACGTCGTATGTGAAGTCGTATGTAACACCAGTGAGAGCGCCGTCGGGCCCGGCGGTTATGGGGGACGGGATGGCCGGCCCGTACGGGCCCGAACCACAAGGGGAAACTTCGGATGACGACCGCACGAAAAGGCCTGCTCCTGGCGCTCGCGCTCGGGGCACTGGCCGCGACGGCGGGGGCCGAGTTGCTTCACGTCGAGACGAGCAGCACCGCCCTCGACTTCGAGGGCGCGGCCGGCCTGGCGTACGACGCCGGCTCCGACGACTTCACGCTCAACGCGACCGTCACGTCGCTGAAAATCGGCGAGGACCAGCGCGCGCTGCCTGCCGGGGCGTCGCTGCGGATTCGTCTGCGCGTCAGTGCCGCGGGCGTCGCGGCCACCGGTGCGGCCGACCAGGACCTGGAGATTACCGGCACGCTCGACCTCGACGGCGACGGCGTCGCCGAGTACGCCAGCCCGCTGCTGACGGGCACGTTTCACGGCTTCGGCTACGAGAACGGCGCGCCGGACAAGTTCGACTTTCGTTTCCAGACGACCGGCGGCAGTTTGGCGGGCGTCTTCGGCGAGATGGTCGGCGTGGCGGTGGCCAGCGCGAACTCCACCTTCAACGGGCGGTTCGACGCCAGTTTCGCGGGCGACGCGGCCGGGACGCTCGGCTCGGTGGCCGGCAGCCCGGCGGGCGTCATGGACCTCGCCGGCGGCGGCGCGACAACCCTGGCGGGAGACGACGGCCCCGCGCCCGCCGGCGGCCCCGCGCCCGTCGGCGCGCCCGGAGGCGTGACGGCAGATGACATCTACGCGGCTACGGGCGTCACGGGCGGCCTGATCGTCGACGTCGGCTGCGGCAACGGCCAACTGACCGTGGACCTCCACAAGGGCGACGCGTATCTCGTCCACGGCATCGACACCGACGCGGCCGACGTGCAGGCGGCCCGCGATTATATCGCGTCGCAGGGCGTGTACGGCCCGGTGGCGGCCGACCGGTTCAGCGGGACGAGCCTCCCGTACATCGACAACCTGGTGCGGCT
>JADHXV010000073.1 GCA_016782785.1 Planctomycetota bacterium
CGCGACCGCCGCGGACGGGAGTTCTGGGTGGAAGTCAGCGTCCGCCGGGCCTCCATCGGCGGCCAGGACCGGCTGCTGTCCGTCCTGCGCGACATCGCCGACCGCAAACGGGCCCAGGAGCGGGCCCGGCTCCTCTCCACCGCTGTCGAGCAGAGCACCGAGGGCGTCGCCGTCTCCGACGTCGAGGGCAACCTCCTGTTCGTCAACGATGCCTTCGCCTCCATGCACGGGTGCAAGCCCGATGACGTGATCGGCCGACATCTCTCCGTTTTCCACGCCCCCGACCAATTGCCATCGGTCGAGGCGGCCAACCGCCAGGTCCGCCGGGAGGGGGCCTTCAACGGCGAGGTCTGGCACCAGCGGCGCGACGGGGCCGTGTTCCCGGCCTCCATGCACAACACGCTGCTTCGCGATGAGGCCGGGAACCCCGTCGGCATGGTCGCCGCCATGCGCGACATCAGCGACCGCAAACAGGCCCAGGAGGCCCTCCGCCAGTCCGAAGAGGACTACCGCCTGCTCTTCGAGCAGAGCGTCGACGGCATCCTGGTCGACGCCGGCGGACGCATCGTCCGCGCCAACCCGGCCCTGGCCGACATGGTCGGCGAACCGGCCGACCGCCTCATCGGCCGCAGCGCCCTCGACCTCCTGCACCCGGACGACCGGGAGGCGGCGGCCGACTACGCCCGGGCCGTCCTGGCCGGCGACCCGCCCTCCCCTGCGCCCCGGCGGTACCGCTCGCTGCGGGCCGACGGCTTGTCGGGCCTGGTGGAAATCCGTAGCCGCCGCATCCTCCGGGAAGGCCGGCCCGCCCTCCAGAGCCTCTACCGCGACGTCACCCAGCAGGTCCAACTCGAGGAACAACTCCAGCAGGCCATGAAGGTGGAGGCCGTCGGCCAACTGGCGGGCGGCATCGCCCACGACTTCAACAACCTGATGACCGGCATCCTCTGCCACGCCGGCCTCCTGAAGAGCGAGCCCGTCGTGCCCGAGGCCGTCCGCGAGACCGCCGACCTCATCGAAGGCGCCGCCCGCCGGGCCGCTGCACTCACGAGCCAACTCCTGGGCTTCGCCCGCCGCGGCAAGCAGCAGGACGTGCCGGTGAACCTGGTGGCCACGGTCGAGACCAGCGTCCGCCTGCTCAGCCGGTCTCTGACGCCGCCCATCCGCATCCGGACCGACTTCCGCCACGGCCCCGCGTACGTGCGCGGCGACCCGGTCCAGATGGAGCAGGTGGTCCTGAACCTGGCGATGAACGCCCGCGACGCCCTGCCCGACGGCGGCGACATCACCTTCGCCCTGGACCAGCAGCACGTCGAGGAGGACAACGACCGCCGGCCGCCGCACGCCCCCGCCGGACGCTATGCCGTCCTCTCGGTCGCCGACACCGGTTGTGGCATCCCCAGGAACCTGCACGACCGCGTCTTCGAGCCGTTCTTCACCACGAAGCCGCAGGGCAAAGGCACCGGCATGGGCCTGGCCATGGTCTATGGCATCGTGCGGAACCACGGCGGGTGGATCGACGTCGAGAGCACGCCGAATGCCGGCACGACGTTCCGCGTTTTCCTGCCGGCCGCCGACACCCCCGCCGGAGACGAACCGGCCCCTGTCCCCGCCCGCCGCACCTCTGCCGCGGCCGCCCACGCCACCGGCCGCATCCTCGTCGTCGACGACGAGGCCATCGTCCGCGATGTCCTGAAACGGATGCTGACGAAGCGCGGCCACGAGGTGATCACGGCCGCCGGCGCCGCCGAGGCCATCGCCTACTACCGCGAGGTCGGCAAGGAGGTGGCCCTGGCGATCATCGACCTCCGCATGCCCGGCATGGACGGACGCGAATGTTTCCAGGTCCTCAAGGCCATCCACCCCGGCATCCGTGCCATTCTGGCGACCGGCGGCGGGCCCGAGGTCAGCGTCCAGGACCTCCTGGACGAAGGCGTCGTCACCCTCATCCAGAAACCGTTCGAGGCCGACCAACTCGACGAGGCCATCCAGAAGGCCCTGGCCCCGTGACGGCTGACATTGCTCCCTGGCGTTGACCGCCGGCCGTTTCGGTTTGCACGCCGCTCGAACATGACGTATACTTGTCCGTCGCAAAGAGGGGTGCCGTGCCGCGGGAAAGGGAGTGCCCGCTGCACCATGTCCCTGCCGGGGGAGACGTTGCAGCCACGCCTCCGGCGCGGGCGGGGGACGCGCCATGGCTGGTCGACTTCACTGCTTGGCCGCTTGCGCGGCCGCGGCGCTGGCGCTGTGCGCCGCCAGGGCCGAGGCCGATCCCTTCGCCATCGGCGTCAACTTCGTCGGACGCGCCAACTACTCGTTCAGCACCATGGACCCGTCGGAGGTGGCCGGCCTTGTCCCTCAGGCGTTCTGGAACAACGCGCTGGGCGGCGTAAGCAGCCTGTCGGCCCTCGTGGACGACGCCGGCGCCGCCACGCTCGTCGACGTGGCCTGGCGGGCCAATGTCGATTACCTGGCCGTTACCAACCTGCCCGGCGATTACCGCCTCATGCGGGGGCGCCTCGCGCCGCTCGGGACCGACCCGATCACCGTCACCGTGTCGGGCCTGGGGGCGGCCGCCCCCGGCCCGTACGACGTCCTCGTGTACTTCGACGCCGACAACAACGCCGGCTGCGTCACCACCTTTCGCATCGGGACGGACGTCCGCACCGGCACCGACCTGGCGGGCGTAGACTTCAGCGGCACGTTCGTCGAGGACACCGGGGCCGGCGGCAACGTGGTGCGGTTCCGCGGCCTGACGCTCGATACGTTCACGCTGGAGGCATGGGGCGCCGCCGGCACGCCCGTGACGGTCAACGCCCTCCAGGTTTACCACGCCCCGGAGCCGGCCACGCTCCTCGTGACGGGCGCCGGCGCCGCGCTGCTGATGCTGACGCGCCGGCGCCGCGCTCGTGATGATGCGCCGGCGCCGCGCTCGGCTTCGCGTCGCGCCCAAAAGCGCACGACCCTGCCGAAAACTTCCTGCCCCCTTTGACACGCCGCCCCGCCCGGCGTATAGTGCTGTGGCGTCCCGACAAACCCACGGAGGACCCCGACCCATGGCCGACTGCCCCAACCAGGCTCAGAACCGGGCCTCGTGCACGTGCACCTACTCATGCAGCAAACGGGGCCTGTGCTGCGCGTGCGTTGCCCAGCATCGGGCCGCGGGCGAAGTGCCCGGCTGCTTCTTCCCGGCCCAGGCCGAGCGGACCTACGACCGGAGCGTCGCCTACTTCATCCAGGTCATGCAGGACCGTCTGTGATGCGCCCGCCGTGCGGCCCATACCCGGCCGGACAAGCCGGCCGGGCCACCCGCCGCGCCGGCGCGGGCGCGCGCAGGGGACGTGCCGTGATCGTTGTCATCGACAACTACGATTCGTTCACCTACAACCTGGTCCAGCGGCTGGGCGAACTGGACCTGGGCCTGGAGATGCGCGTGTTCCGCAACGACAAGGTCACGCCCGCCCAGGTCGAGGCCCTGGCCCCCAGCCACATCATCATCTCGCCGGGCCCGTGCACGCCGAAGGAAGGCGGCGTCTCGAACGACATCATCCGCCACTTCGCCGGCAAGGCGCCCCTGCTGGGCGTCTGCCTGGGACACCAGTGCATGGGCTACGTCTTCGGGGCCGAGATCGTGCGGGCCGACCGCCTCATGCACGGCAAGACCAGCATGATCCATCATGATGGGAGGACGATCTTTGAAAACATCCCGAACCCGTTCGAGGCCACCCGGTACCACAGCCTCGCCATCCGGCGCGGCACGCTGCCGGAGGACTTCGAGATCTCGGCCTGGACCGATCAGGACGAGATTATGGGCATCCGCCACCGACGGTGGCCGATGGAAGGCGTCCAGTTTCACCCGGAAAGTTTTCTGACCGGCGACGGCCCCACGCTGCTGCGGAATTTCCTGCAAAGGACGTAGGCGCCGCGACGGATATACCCGCCGGACCCCGGCGGCGTCAAACGCTGCGCGGCCGGCCGCCGTGGCCGTATAATCCGGCGTCCGGACGTTTCTGCAAACCGGGAGGACCCGACGTGATCGAGTTCCAGTGCCCGTGCGGCAAGCGGCTGAAGGCCAAGGACGAGCACGCCGGACTCTCTGTCCAGTGCCCGACGTGCAGCGCCTGCGTCCCGGTGCCGGCGCCCGAGGAGCCCGCCCTGAGCGGCCCGGAGGCCCTGGCGGCCGCCATCCGCGAGGCCACCGCCGAGGAATTGGCCGACGCCGACATCCCCGAGGCGGAGGTCGTCGAAGAGCCCCCGGAGGTCGACGACGCCGTCCGCGGCCTCGACGCCCTGGCCAAGGCCGTCGGCCCAGCCGCCCAGGCCGCAGGACGCACCGCCTCGCGCCCCGCCGCTCGCCCCGGCAAGGCAGCCCGGCCCGCCGCCGGCAAGGCGACGCGGCCGGCCATCGGCAAGGCCGCCGCAAGGCAGGCCGCTCGCACACCGGTCGCACCCCAGCCCGTCAACGGCCAGAACGGACAGAAGGATACCCACAAACGCAACGTGATCATCGGGGTGGCGGCCGGCGCGGGCGTGCTGCTGATTCTGCTGATCGTGATCGCGATCGTGGGCAGCCGGAGCACGCCGCCACCCCCGCCGCCACCGCCTCCCCAGGTCTACGTGCCCCAGCCGAAGCGCCCCACCGGCCCGCAGCCAGGAGAACTCTTCCCCAAGGTGCGGCCCGGGGACGACGAGAGCGAGACGGACTGACGACCGCTCCGGCGGTCGCTGACCTGCCGCGCCGCGAGCGCATCCGACCGGCGGGCGTTCGCCATGCCCCGCTCGCCGGCCCCGGCGCGGGCTCCGGCATGGGCATTTTTATTGACACCCCTTTTGCGCGGCTTCTATACTCGCCCGCAGCCGGGGCCGGTGTGCGCCTGGAGTCTCTCGACTTGCCGTGGGAGCGTCGTGATACGCGTCCGACCCACTCTCGTTGCCGTCCTTGTGTGTGCGGCCTGGACCGTCGCGGTCCCGGCCGTCACGCTGTGCGCCGCCGAGCCGCCAGCCTCAGGCGCGGCCGAAGCGCCTCCGGCCGCGGGTGCCGCCGCCCCCCGCCCCTCCGACGCCGCTGACGCCGACGCCGCCCCCATGATCCAGGTCACCGGCCGGGTCATTCACACCTGGTACGCCGAGCCCGACGTGCGGGTCATGCTGGCCATCGACGGGTTCACGGTGATGACGGCCAAGGAGCAGTTGACCGCCCGCGACGGCGTGGTCTGGTTCGACGAGGCCGAGGCCCGCCGGACCGGCGCCGTCCACCTGGGCGTCTACGCCGAGACGGGCGTCGAGTACCGCGACGCGGCCGGCGCCATCCGCCGATACGACTCGGTCTACCTGGTGATGACGAGCGCCGGCGAGGTGCGGATGCACAGCGACGGGGCGCTTCGCGGCAAGGCCGAAGACACGGAACTGTTCCTTCGGGCCAAGAAATTGCGGCGCGAGTATCTGACCGAGGGCGTCCGCGAGCAGCCGCTCTCGGTCACCGAGCCGCCCGCGCCCGGCCCGAAGACGCCGCTGCCCGGCGTTCGCGAGGCCGGCGTGCCTCAGGAAATCACCGTCGTCGCCCAGGACGACGTGCGGCAGGTGAACTTCTCGAGTTTCGTCGAGGACGGCATGCGCGTCAGCATCTGGACGGGCGGCATCATCGTAATGCGCGGCGAGGTGGAGATGGCGGCCGACAGCGTCGTCATCTGGACGCCCGAAGAGGCCCTCCGCCAGGCCGCCAGGGCCGGGGGCGGCCAGGCGCCGGCCGGTGAGGGGACCGAACCGGCGACGCCGGCGAAGCGCCCGGGCGACATCGCCCTGCCGGAACCGCCCGGCGCCCCGGACGCCGGGTCCACGCGCCTGGCCGCCGAAGCGTACTTCGAGGGCCACGTCCGCATCATCCACGGCCGACGGACGCTGACGTGCAGCCGGCTGTACTACGATTTCCGGCGCGAGCAGGCCCTGGCCATCGACACGCAGATTCACACCTTCTCCACGGCCCGCAACGTGCCGGTGTACTATTACGCCAAAGAGGTCCGGCAACTGGCGAGCGGCGTGTTCCAGGGGACGAACGCCTGGATGACGACGTGCGAGTTCGCCCATCCGCACTACCAGATGGGCGCCGACACGATGACGCTGACCGACCTGACGCCCGAGCCGGTGGAAGGCGAAGCGGCGCCCGAGCATCGCCGCGTCCGGTTCGCCGGCGAGGACGTCCAGGTCCGCGTCCGCAGCCTGCCGGTCGCCTATTGGCCGAGGATGGCCGGCGACTTCCGCGAGGCCGAGACCGCCCTGCGGACCATCAGCATCGAGCACCGGTCGAACCGCGGCACGGGCGTCCATACGCAGTGGCACCTGATGAAACTGCTGGGCCTGGAGGAGCCCCCGCCCGGCTTCGACCTGTACCTGGATGCCGACGTCTGGTCCGAGCGCGGCCCGGGCATGGGCGTCCAGGGCGACTACCTCCGCAAAGACTTCTACGGCGAGATCGTCTCGTACTTCATCCGCGACAGTGGCAAGGACAGCGTGGCCAGCGACGACATCGAACCCGGCAGCCCCAACCGCGGGCGCTTCCTCTGGCGCCATCGCCATTACCTGCCCCAGGATTGGGAACTGACGCTCGAGTTCTCCAAGATCACCGACCGCAACTTCCTCAACGAGTTCTATGAGCAAGAGGACGAAATGGGCAAGACCCAGGAAACGCTCATTTACCTCAAGAAGCAGCACCAGGACCAGGCGTTCACCCTGCTGGCCACTACCCGCCTGAACGACTGGCAGACGCTGACCGACTACTACCCGCAGGTGGGCTACAACATCATCGGCCACAGCCTCTGGGACGACCGCCTGACGTACTTCCAGGACAGCGAACTGGCGATCGCGCGGTACCGGCCGGACGATAACCTTCAAATGCGCGGCTCGCACAGCACCGTGGTGGCCGACACGATCCACGAACTCGACCTGCCGCTGAAACTCGGGCCCGTCAACGTGGTGCCGTTCGGCGAGGTCCGCCTCTCGTACTTCGAGGAGGTGCTGGACCGGTCGGGCGCGGAAGACCGCCTGGCGGGCCGGTTCGGCACCCGGGCCGCCACGCAGGCCTGGCGGGTGTACGATGGCGTGGAGAGCGACTTCTGGGACCTCCACCGCCTCCGCCACGTCAACATCTTCGATATCAGCGCCTACGCCGCCACCAACAACGTCCGCAGCATCGACCTGATTCCGTTCGACGTGGCCGAGGCCGGCACGCCCGTCGTCCAGGGCGTGGACGAAGTGGGCGTCGTGGAACTGGGCTGGCGGCAACGGTTCCAGACGCAGCGCGGCCCGGAGGGCGAACGCCGGAGCATCGACTGGCTGACGTTGGACCTGGAAGCCGTCTTCTACAACAACCGCCAGGCACCCGAGATCGCCCCCGACGGCCGGCGGACCTTCAACCGCATCGACTTCGCCACCGACTGGCGCGTCACCGACTCGGCCGTCCTCTGGAGCGACACCAACTTCAACCTGAACGACGGCACGCTCGACGCTTTCTTCATCGGGGCCACCATCACCCACACGCCGCGGGTCTCCTACATCGTGGGGCACCGGTACATCCCCGACGGCGACTCGTCCATCACCCTGTTCGGCTTCGACTACCAGATCAACGAGAAGTGGCGGCTGACGGTGTTCCAGGAATACGACTTCGACCGGGGCCAGAACGCCCAGAGCAACGTCGTCCTGGCCCGCCGGATGCACCGGTGGATGATGCGGCTGCGGATCGAGATCGACCCCGGCGAGGACGAGTCGTTCTTCGGCGTCGAGTTCCAGCCGCTGGGCGTCTCCGAGGTCCGCGTCGGCGGCGGATAAACTCCGTGGATCGCCGGACCTTCATCCCGGCCTGCGGTGTGTGTGGCCCGGCCGGCTCTGCCCGGCCGGGAGGGGTGCCGGTTGCGGTCATGTCGTGCGCCGGGCCCCCCTCCCGGCCTCCCTGTTTCGGGCCGAAGGCCCGCCCTTCATCATTCGTCATTCGTCATTCGTCATTGATTCGTCATTCGCCCTTCGTTATTCGTCATTCCTCCCGCCATTTTCGCCCTTGACACCCTCCCTCGGCGTAGTATACTTACCGCTTCGCGACGCGGCTCGGCGGCCGCGCCGTGTGCGCCGTTCGAGCACGTAGGCCGGGACGCAGCCCCGGCATGCCATGAAAAGCAGAGTGCCGATGAACACCAAGACCCAGTTCCTGAAACCCGAGCAGGTCGACCGCACCTGGTGGATCGTCGACGCCACCGACCTGGTCCTGGGGCGCATGGCCGCCAAAATCGCCCCCATCCTCCAGGGCAAGCACCGCCCCACCTACACCCCCAACATGGACACCGGCGACCACGTCGTCGTCATCAACGCCGAGAAGGTGCGCGTGACCGGCTCCAAGCGCCTCAACAAGACCTACGACTGGTACACGTATCACCGCGGCGGCCACAAGACCATGACGTACGACAAGATGATCAAGAAGCACCCGACGCGGCCGATTGAACTGGCCGTCCGCCGCATGATGCCCAAGGGCCGACTGGGCCGGCAGATGTTCTCGAAACTGAAGGTCTACGCCGGGCCCGAGCACCCGCACCAGGCCCAGCAGCCCCGGCCGCTGGAACTCTAGGCGCCGCCCGAGGCGCACCAGGAGGCTGACCCGTGACCGAAGCCGTCGCCGAACCGACCAAGGCCAACCCCATCTGGGGCGTCGGCCGACGCAAGACTGCCGTCGCCCGCGTCCGCATCTGGCCCGGCAAAGGCAACATCACCGTCAACCGCCGGCCCGTCGAAGAGTATTTCAACGAGGACAAGGACCGCCGGGCCGTCTACGCCCCGCTCCTGGCCACCGACGCCCTCAAGGCGTACGACATCGGCGTCAACGCCAAGGGCGGCGGCCCGACCGGCCAGGCCGACGCCACCAAACTCGGCATCGCCCGGGCCCTCGTCAAGGCCGACCCCTCGCTCGAACAGGCCCTGCGCGACGGCAGGTTCCTGACCCGCGACCCGCGGATGCGCGAGCGGAAGAAGTACGGCCAGCCGGGCGCCCGCAAACGGTTCCAGTTCTCCAAGCGCTAGACACCGTCCGATTGGCGATACCCGCGAGCGGTCCGGCGTCGGACCGCTCGCTTCTTATGCACGCACATGTCATTTCGACCGAGACGCACGGCGGCTGGGCCGCCGTGCGACGAGTGGAGAAGTCTCGCTGTTCGAGCGCCAACGCGACACACACAACGGCGAGATTCCTCGACGCGCTGCGCTCGCTCGGAATGACAAGTGGAGCCCGCCGCCCCTACCCGCGTGCTCCCGCACGCGGCTCGAACGGAGCCGCGCCACACGCGGACGAACCAAGGAGCCATCCATGCCCACCCGTGTCGGCATCATCGGGGCCAGCGGCTACGCCGCCGCCGACCTGATGCGCCTGCTCCTGGCGCACCCGTCGGCCGAGATCGTCGCCCTGGCCGACCTGCCCGACAAGTGCGGCCCCCTGGCCGCCCTGTTCCCCCAGTTCGCCGGACGGCTGGACCTGGAGGTCGTCCCGGCCGACGCCGACGCCCTCGCCAAGGCCTGCGACGTCGTCTTCCTCGCCCTGCCGCACACCGCCAGCATGACCTACGTCGGGCCGCTGCTGGACGCCGGCACCCGTGTCATCGACTTCTCGGCCGACTACCGCCTCACGACGCCCGGCCTGTACGAGAAGGTGTACGGCGCGCCGGCCGACGAGGCCAACCTCCCCCTGGCCGTCTACGGCATGCCGGAACTGTACCGCGACGCGATTCGCCCCGCCCGCCTCATCGCCAACCCCGGCTGCTACCCCACGAGCGCCATCCTGGGCCTCGCGCCGCTCGTGCGCGAGGGCCTGGTCGCCCCCAGCGACATCATCATCGACTCCAAGAGCGGCGTCTCCGGCGCCGGCCGGACGCCCAAACTCCTCACGCACTTCCCCGAGTGCAACGAGTCGCTCAAGGCCTACGCCATCGGCACGCACCGGCACCAGAGCGAGATTGCCGAGCAACTCTCGGCCATCGCCCGGACCGAGGTCGAGGTCCTGTTCGTCCCGCACCTGGCGCCGATGGACCGGGGCATCGAGTCGACCATCTACGCCCGGCCGCTTCAGGACCTGACGCCCGGGCGCCTGGCCGACCTCTATCACGCCGCCTACGACGCCGAGCCGTTCGTCGTGGTCCGCGACGTCCCGCCCGCCACGAAGGACATCGCCGCCACCAACTATGTGCACGTGTATCCGACGGTGGCCGGCGGCCGAGTCGTCGTGAGCGCCGTCGTCGACAATCTCACGAAGGGCGCGGCCGGCCAGGCCCTCCAGAACATGAACCTGATGTTCGGACACGACGAAACGGCAGGCCTGCGATGACCGCGACCCCGCTTCCCGCCGTCGACCGCACGCTGGGCGTCACCGCGCCGCGCGGCTTCCGCGCCGGGGCCGCCACCTGCGGCGTCAAGGCCAGCGGCCGGCCCGACCTGGCCGTCCTCGCCGCCGACGCGGACGTCCCCGCCGCGGCGCTGTTCACCACGAACCGCGTCGTCGGGGCCGCCGTCCAGGTCAGCCGCGAGCACCTCGCCCGCCGCCGGACGATGCGCGGCGTGGTGGCCACGAGCGGCAACGCCAACACCTGCACCGGGCCGCAGGGCCTGGCCGACGCCCGCGAGATCCTCGCCGGCGTCGCCCGCGAACTCGGCTGCCCGGCCGACGCGCTGCTGCTGGCCCAGACCGGCATCATCGGCCGGCCGATGCCCATGGACAAGGTCCGCCCCGGAATCAGGCCGGCCTGCGCCGCGCTGGCCGCCGGACCCCAGGCCGACGCCGCCTTCGTCCAGGCCATCATGACCACCGACACGCGGCCGAAGCAGGCCGGCGTCCGCCTCGACCTCGCCGGCCACACCGTCACCGTGGCCGGCGCCACCAAGGGCGTGGGCATGATCGAACCGAACATGGCCACCACGCTCTCGTTCCTGACGACCGACGCCGCCGTGGGCCCCGACCTGCTGCACGCCATGCTCCGCGCCGCCGCCGACCAAACGTACCACTGCCTGACCGTGGACGGCCACGCGTCGACGAGCGACACGCTGGCCCTGCTCGCGAGCGGCGCCGCCATGCCCGGCGGCCGCCCCGTAGCCGAGGGCTCCGCCGAGGCGGCCGCCCTTCAGGCCGCCCTGACGGCCGTCTGCGCCGACCTGGCCTACCAGATTGCCGCCGATGCCGAGGGCGGCACCAAGGTCATCGAGGTGCTCGTCACGGGGGCGGCCACAGACGCCGAGGCCCGGGCCGCCGCCCGCGCCATCGCCAACTCGCCGCTCGTCAAGTGCGCCTTCTTCGGCCGCGACCCGAACTGGGGCCGCATCGTCTCCGCCGCCGGCGCCGCCGGCATCTCGAGCCGGCCCGAGACCATGCGCCTGGCGCTGGGCGACGTGGTCGTCTTCGAGGGCGGCGTGCCCGTCGCGGCCGACGCCCAGGCCCTCGCGCGCGTCATGGCCGGGCACGACATCCGCGCCCACCTCGACCTGGGCGCCGGCCCCGGCCAGGCCCGGTACCTGACGTGCGACTTCTCGTACGACTACGTCAAGATCAACGCCGAGTACACGACCTGAAGTGCGATGGGGCGCCTTTCGAGCCGGCTGCGGGAGCAGCCGGTCACATGTGAAGCGCGTGGCACGTGCCATGGTAGTGAACGTGACCCGCCGCTTCCGCGGCGGGCTCGGGCGGCGGGCTCGGGGGCGGCCTCGGCGGGCGAGTACACTCATGCGCGATGCCGCCACCATCCTCCGCGCCGGCTGGCTCATCCGCGCGTCCGAGCCGCCCATCGCCGACGGGGCCCTCGTCGCCGCCGGCGGCCGCATCGTCCGTGTCGGCCCGTGGCGGACGATCGAGCCGCACGTCGGCCCCGGCGACGCGGTCGAACATTCCCCCGACTCGGCCGTCCTGCCCGGCCTCGTGAACGCCCACACGCACCTGGGCCTTTCGGACATGGCGGGCAAGTTCGAGCCGACCGAGAACTTCCCGGCCTGGATCGGCCGGCTGACGGCCCGTCTGATGCTGCGGTCCGCGGGCACCGTCCGCCGGGCCGTCGAGACCGGCCGCGACCTGGCCCTGGCCGCCGGCACCGCCGCGGGGGCCGAGATGACCCACGACCCCCGCCTGGCCGATCCCCTGGCCGCCGATCCCCTGGCCGAGGAGTGCGCCCGATGGACCGTCTTCGGCGAACTCTTCCGTTTCGGCGAGAAGGGCGTCGCGCGGGTCGGCCGGACGGCGGCGGCGCTGGAGGACCTGGCCCGCCGGACGGGCCTG
Source organism: Planctomycetota bacterium (assembly GCA_016782785.1). Taxonomy (GTDB): domain Bacteria; phylum Planctomycetota; class Phycisphaerae; order FEN-1346; family FEN-1346; genus BS750m-G62. The sequence continues at coordinate 12,284 of JADHXV010000073.1, forward strand.
GCGGTCGGCCTCGGCCCGCACGCCCCGTACTCGACGGGGCCGGAGGTTTTCATGGCCGCCCGCCGCGAGGCCGACGCCCGTGGCTGGCCCGTCAC
>JADHXV010000074.1 GCA_016782785.1 Planctomycetota bacterium
CGCAACGGCCAGGTGCAGTGGCGTCCGGCCCTCGTTGTCCCGGGCGTTGACGGCGGACCTGCGGTTCAAGAGCGCCTGGGCGACGCGGGCCTGATCCTCGCTGGACCCGGCAGCCATGTGGAGCGGCGTCCGGCCGAGGCGGTCGCATACGGTCACGTCGGCGCCCTTGTCCAGGAGCCGGCCCACGTTGGGCCAGTGGCCGCGTCCGGCCAGGATGTGGAGGGCCGTTCGGCCTTCGGCGTCGCGCGCGTTCACGTCGGCGCCGCGCTCCACCAGCATCATGACCGAGTCGTCGTTGTGAATCGGCGCCGCGGCGGCCAGCAGGTGCAGGGCCGTCTGGCACGCCGGAGTCTTCGCATGGACGTCGGCGCCGGCGGCCAGGAGGCGCTGGAGCATCTGCCGGGCCTCGTCGCCGGACTCGGTCGCCATGCAGAGGGGTGGTGTGCCGTCGGGCGCCGCGCGGTTCGGGTCGCCGCCCTTCTCCAGCAGCAGGCCGAGGACGTCGCCGTGATTCCACCGCAGCGCCTCGTGCACCGGGGTGCCCATGTCGCCGGAGGCGTTCGGGTCGGCCCCGCGGTCGAGCAGCGTCCGGGCCGCGTCGGCGTGGCCGTAGCGGGCGGCCACGTGCAGGGGCGAGCCGTACTTGGAGCGACCCTTCACGTCGGCCCCGTTCTCGATGAGCAGCTGGACGAGGTGCCCCTTGCCGACGTACACCGCTTCGTCGAGGGGCGTGGAACCGTCGTCGCGGACGATGTTGACCTTGGCCCCGGCCTTGAGCAGGTTGGTGATGTTGCTGCCGTGCCCCGCGCGGAGGGCGGCAAAGAGGGGCGTTTCGCCGGCGGCGTCGCGCGCGTGGACGTCGGCGCCTTTCTCGAGAAGGCGGGCCATGATGCCCTGCTGCGGGCTTGCCGCCGCCACGTGCAGCGGCGTCCGGCCGCGGTCGTCCCGGGCGTTCGGGTCGGCGCCGTGGTCCAGGAGGAGGGCGGCGCAGTCCTCGTATTCTTCGGCCGCCATGTGAAGGGGCGTGGCCCCGTCGGGCCCGCGGACGTTCACGTCGGCGCCCTTGGCCAGGAGGAACTTCAGGTTCTCGTCGTCGATGCAGGCGGCCAAGGCGAGTGGCGGAATGACGTCGGCCCGGTCCTCGCCGCCGCGGCTGTTGATGTCCGCCCCGTGCGCCAGCAGCCGTTCGATGACCCCGCGATGACGCGCCAGGACCGCCTGCCCCAGCGGGCTCAGGCCCCGGCCGCCCTGGAGGTTCGGGTCGGCCCCGGCCTCGAGCAGCCGCTGGACCTCCTTCTCGTCGCGTTTCTCGATGGCCCGGGCGAGCGGCGTCCGGCCGTCGGCGTCCCGGCCGTCGAGTTTGAACCGCGCATCGGCCAGCAGGTCGGCCAGGTCGGCGTATCCCTGGTCCAGGGCGACGCGGGCGGGCGTCCGGCCGTCGGTCGCACGGACGTCCTTGTGCGCCCCGCGGTCCAGGAGCAGTTGGGCCACGTCCGTGTGGTTCGCCCGGGCGGCATAGTGCAGCGGCGTCCAGCCCTGGCGAGTGATGGCGTCGACGTGTGCGCCGGCGTCGAGCAGGCGGACGGCCACCGGCGTCTGCCCGGTTTCGGCGGCCAGGTGAAGCGGCGTCCGGCCGGCGGGGTCGGCCGCGTTCACTTCCGCGCCGCGGTCCACGAGCAGCCCGGCCACGTCCGCCTGCTTCCGCGCCACCGCCACGTGCAGCGGCGTCTGTCCGGTCTCGTCGCGGGCGGCGATGTCGGCGCCGGCCTGGATGAGGAAATCGGCTACGTCGCGGCGACCCGCGGCGGCCGCCAGGTGCAACGGCGTTGCCCCGTCGGCGTCGGCCGACAGGACCGAGGCCCGCTTGCGGACCAGCAATTCGGCGGCGTCGCGGTGCCCCCCGGCGGCGGCCACGTGCAGCGGCGTCCGGCCGAGAGCGCCGGGCCGGTTCGGGTCCGCCCCCAGGCGCAGCGCCTCGCGGACGGCCTCGGCGTCGCCGATGCGGACGGCCTTGAGCAGAAGGTCCGTGCGCTGGGCGGCCCGGGATTCGGGCGACGCCGGTTCCGTGACCGGGGCGGGGTCCGTCGGCGGCTCGGGCGGAGGCGGCTCCACCTTATCGCAGCCGGCGAGCAGCGCCAGCGCCATCGCCGGGATGAGCCAGCGTGTCCGGTTCACCGTCAAGGCACGTCTCCACGTCGGCCGCGCGGGGCCGGCCGGTGGGCGTCCTGTCCATCCGAGCGAAACGGCCAGCCGCGCGGCGCATTAGTCCATAATGGACGGCGCACCGCTGCTGCGTCGACCTTGATACCGCGCGGGGCGGCACGGTGCAACCGTGGTCTCCGCGGCAAGAGGGGCAAGGGGATGCGGCGCCCCGTTGCCGGCCGGCCGTCCGGCGGACGCGTCGCCGGCGCTTTGGCCTTGCCCCGCGGCCCCCGCGACGGTAAAAGAGAACGGGTTCGGACCGCGCGAGCCTGCCCGGCGCCCGAGCGGAATCGCCATGCCCGACGTATCATCCGACGACTGGACCATCGGCCGACTCATCGAGTGGACGCGGGACTTCTTTGCGCGCAAGGGCGTGGACCAGCCCCGCCTGGAGGCCGAGATCCTGCTGGCCCACGTGCTCGGCTTCGCCCGCATCGACCTGTACATGCGGTACGAGCAGGAGGTGGAGGAGCAGCAGCGTGCAGCCTTCCGCGACCTCGTCCGCCGGCGGACGGACGGCGAGCCGGCGCGGTACCTCGTCGGCACGTGCGAGTTCATGTCGCTGGCCTTCAAGGTGACGCCGGACGTGCTCATCCCGCGGCCGGAGACCGAGATGCTGGTCGAGGAAGTGGCCCGCCGCGTGCGCGCCTCGGCCCGGACGCCGCTTGAGGCCGCCGCGGAGGCTGCCGCCGCCCCGTCCGCCGCTGGGGCCGAGACCGGCTCGGATCCGGCGGCGCCCGAGATCATCGAACTTTGCACCGGCTCGGGCGCCGTGGCCGTCAGCCTGGCCGTCCATCTGCCCACGGCGCAGGTGACGGCGACGGACCTCTCGGAGGCCGCCCTGGCGGTGGCCCGAACGAACGCCGAGGCCCACGGCGTGGCGGACCGCGTGACGCTGCTCGCGGGCGACCTGTACGACGCGCTGGACGCGGCCGACGCCCGGCCGGCCGACTTCCTGCTTGCCAACCCGCCGTACGTGGCGGAGGGCGAGTGGGACGGGCTGCCGGCCGAGATCCGCCGGCACGAGCCCCGCGGCGCCCTGGTTGCCGGCCCCGACGGCACCGAGGTCATCGAACGCATCGTCAAAGGCGCCCGGGCGTACCTGAAGCCGGGCGGCGTGATGCTGGTGGAAATCGGCGAGAGCCAGGGCCGGGCGGCCCGCGAGATGGCCGAGGCCGCCCGCGGCCTGGCCGACGTCGACATCCTGAAGGACTACGCCGGCCACGACCGGATTCTTCTGGCCCGGCGCCAGGGATAAGGTGGGCGCGGGCCCGCGCCCAACGTTGTCATTCTGAGCGAGCGAAGAATCTCGCTGTTCGTTGCGCGGCCCGTACGGGCCGCGCAAGAAGCGAAACCGCTGTTCTCGGCGCGGCCCGTACGGGCCGCGCGGGATGGGAGTCGGCGTTCGCCGGCCCGCCCGCCGCGGCGGGTAAACTTGCGAGCCGCGCGCCTTGATACAAGGGAGTACCGACGCATGGACGCACTGATCATCACCGGCGGCCGGCGGCTCACGGGCAAGGTCCGCGCCGGCGGCGCCAAGAACGCCGCCCTGCCGATCATGGCGACCTCGATCCTGGCCGACGGGCCCCTCGTCCTGCGGGGCGTGCCCGATCTGGCCGACATCCGCACCATGGCCCGGCTGCTCGGCCTGCTGGGCGTGAAGGTGGAGCGGAAGCGCGGCGGCACCATGGTGCTGCAAAGTGCCGGCCGGTCGCCGAAGAACCGCGCCCCGTACGACATCATGCGGACCATGCGGGCGGGCATCTGCGTGCTCGGCCCGCTGGTGGCCCGGCGCGGCGCGGCCGAGGTCAGCCTGCCGGGCGGCTGCGCCATCGGCGACCGGCCCGTCGACCTCCACCTGAAAGGCCTGCGGGCCCTCGGCGCCCGCCTGGAAGTCGAGCACGGGTACATCGTCGGCTCGTGCCAGCGGCTCCGCGGGGCCGAGATGTACCTGGGCGGGCCGTTCGGGTCGAGCGTGACGGGCACCGCCAACGTCCTCATGGCCGCCGTCCTGGCCGAGGGCACGACCGTCATCGACGCCGCCGCCTGCGAGCCGGAGGTCCAGGACCTGGCCCACGTGCTCGTCAAGATGGGGGCGACGATTGAGGGCATCGGGTCGCCGCGGCTGGTCGTCGAGGGCGTCGACCGCCTCCACGGGTGCGAGCACCGGGTCATCCCCGACCGCGTCGAGGCCGGCACGTACCTGGTGGCCGGTGCGGCCACGCGCGGCGACGTGACCGTGGACGGCGCCCGCTGGGACGACCTCTTCGCCCTTGTCAACACGCTGCGCGAGATGGGGGCCGACGTGGAACGGCTCGACGGGACGATCCGCGTCTCGGCCCGCCGGCGGCTGGCCAGCATCGACGTCACCACGCTGCCGTTTCCGGGGTTCCCGACGGACCTCCAGGCCCAGATGATGGCGGCCCTGACGGTGGCCGACGGCATCAGCGTCGTCACCGAGAAGATCTTTCCCGACCGATTCATGCACGTGGCGGAACTGGGCCGCATGGGCGCCCGCATCCGCAAGCAGGGCAACGCCGCCGTCGTGCACGGCACGGAGCAACTCTCCGGGGCGCCCGTGATGGCGAGCGACCTGCGGGCCTCGGCCGCCCTGGTTGTCGCGGGCCTCATGGCCGAGGGCAAGACGACCATCTCGCGCATCTATCACCTGGACCGCGGGTACGAAGGGCTGGAGCGGAAACTGCGGAGCCTGGGCGGGCGCATTCGACGCATCAACATGCGGTGACGAAGACTAATCCTGCAACGCCACTTCCCGCGCGGCCCGCGCTGCAGGCATCTGTTCGAGCCGCGGCGCGCCGCGGCCTACAGCGCGTAGGTCGGGTCAACAGACCCGACATCCCTTGCCGAGCGTATGAACAACGAACAGCGAGATTCTTCGCTCGCTTCGCTCGCTCAGAATGACAACGTCGGGCAAGGCCCGTCGTGCGGAACATCATCCCCGCCGTGGGGCGTATCACTCACGCTCGAACGGGCCGAGCAGGGGCTGCGGCCCCGGCGTGTCGCGCTCCAGCGCGCTCGCGAACGTTTCCCGGCCGCCGAGGCCCACGAATTGCCAGCGGCCCTCGGCGTCGGGCTGGAACCACACCTGGAATTGCAGTTCCCGTTGCTCCAGGGCAAGGCGGACCTCGGCCAGGGCCACCGTCAGCCCGCCTTCGGCCTGAAGAATCTGGAGCGACCGCAGGCGGCGGTCGCGCACGGCGCCCGCCCCGGCGAACAGGCCGTCCAGTCGGCGGCGGAAGAGGTCGATGCCCCCCTTCCTTTGGGGTGTTCCGGCGGGCATCTGCTCGAACACTTCCTCGTATTTTCCCGCGACGCCCTGGTCCAGGAGCCTGTCCGTCCAATCCCGAAGGGCGTGGAGCGTGCGATGCTGGCCGTACCATTGCCACCCGTGGTAGCCGGCGGAGGCCGCCGTGAGGCCGAGCCCGAGCACGAGGCCCGCCAGGGCCAGGCGCCGGCCCGTCAGGACGCCGTGCGACCGCCTGATCCGCCGCCGTGCCGCCAGGCTGACCGCGGTCGCCAGCACCGGCACCGCTACGAGCGGCCAGACCAGGAAGGCGACCACCGACAGGGCGCCCAGGACGACGCCCAGCACGGCCGTCACGCTGACGGCCGCGTACTCCGGGTCGGTGGCGCGGTCGAGTTCGGCGTCTCGGATGGGGGACTCGGTCATGGCGGTTCGGTCTGCGTGCTGCGGTGCGGAGCGTAGGTCGGGTCAACAGACCCGACATTCCCTTGCCGCGCGTATGAACAACGAACAGCGAGATTCTTCGCTCGCGGCGCTCGCTCAGAATGACAACGTTGGGCGCGCCCGGCGACGCGGCCTCAGCGCGTAGGTCGGGTCAACAGACCCGACATTCCCTTGCCGCGCGGTCTCAGGTGCGGCGGACCACCACCACGGTCCGGTCGTCGCGGAACCGTTCGCTGGGACAGACCGATTCGGTCAGGGCCCTGAGCGCCTGGATCATCGCCTCGGCCGAGCCGTCACGGTGGTTCCGGACGGTTTCGACGACGGCGTCGAAGCCGAGTTCCTTTCCGCCGGCGGTCTCGCACTCGAAGATGCCGTCGGAAATGAGGAGAAACGCGTCGCCGCTTTCCAGGCGGATCGGCTCGGCCGCGCCGAACTGGGCGTCGGGCAGAATGCCGAGAGGCAGGCCGGTGGCCAGAAACCGTTCGGTCCGGCCGTCGGACCGCACGAGCAGCATGGGCCCCTGGCCGGCGCTGGCGCAGGCCAGCGTGCCGTCGGCGGTGTCGGCCACGGCCAGGGCGAGGGTGACGAAGCGTCCCTCCTCGACGTCGGCGGCCAGCAGCCGGTTGGCGTCGGCCAGGATGCGTTCCGGGCGGTCTTCGCGCAAGGCCATGGCGCGCACCAGGGCCCGGGTCTCGGCCGCCAGGAGGGCCGGTCCCACGCCGTGGCCGACGGCGTCGCCCAGCATCAGGCCCACCCGGCCGTCGCCCCAGGGGAACAGGTCATAGAGGTCGCCGCCGGCGTAGGCGGAAGGCTGGTTCCAGCCGGCCAGGTCGAAGCCGTCGATGGGCGGCGCGGCCTCGGGCAGCAGGTCGGCCTGGATGCGCTGGGCCAGTTGCATCTCGTTTTCGAGTTCGCGCTTGGCCAGGAACTCTTCCAGCAGGCGGGCCCGTTCCAGGGCGACGCCGGCCTGGTCGGCCAGGGCCCGCATGAGCGTGGCGTCGGCGTCGGCGAACGGGCCGGTCCGCTTGTTCAGGGCCTCCAGAACGCCGACGAGGTTGCCCTGGAGGTTGGTCATGGGGACGGCCAGGATGTTGCGGGTCCGCCAGCCGGTCCGGCCGTCGATGTCGCGGTTGAAGCGCGGGTCGGCGTAGGCGTCGGAGATGACGAGGCAGGCCTGCGTGCGGGCGACCGAGCCGGCGATGCCGCGGTCGGCCGGCATCCGGATGACCTCGATCTCGCTCTTGGTGGCGATGCGGCTGTAGAGTTCGTCGCGAGCGGCGTCGTACAGGAAGAGGGTGGCGCGTTCGGCGTCGAGGAGGTTACAGGTTTCCTCGGCAATGGATTCCAGCAGCGGGTCGAGCCTCGGCTCGGACGCCAGCCGACGCGTGATGCCCAGCAGGACGTCGAGGTGCCGGCGGAGCGTTGCGGCATCGTCTTGTGCGTGGTCGCTCATGATGCGAAGTGCCCTGGGCCGCCCGAGGAGATGATAGGTCGGCGGCCGCCGCGGCTCAAGGGAATTCGGGGAAAACGCTATGGCATGCAGGCAAGAGACTCACGTGCCGGGAGGCTCGTCGAGGAGAGGCGTTGCAGAAGGCGCTTCGGCAATAGCCACCTGGATGGGGTAGACCGCAACCGGCTCGCCCCAGCCGCCAGCCTCTTCTCGCCGGATCGACACTTCTATGTTATATCGCCCCTCCATCTTAAACGGCGTACCGCCCACGGTCAGAAACATCCGGTGCCGAATCTTGTGAAGACGGAAGTCGGCCTCCAGGTTGAAGATCTCTTCGCCATCGGGGGCTATTAGCCGAGTCCTCTGGAAGAACTTGGCACCCTCCTCGCCTTCTTCCCTCTGCCACAAAGTGACTATGACAAACGTTGGCAGTGCAAGCGGCAGGTTCGGCCCTCCCACCTGCTCGAGCACCGAGAACAATGTGATGGTGTTAGACTGCGCGTCGACGGCATGCCCCATTGCAGGGACGGTGAACAAGTGGGCAGGCAAGTTGGCTCCCTTTCTAGTGCGCTAAGCAACCCTCGTTGTGCGGCATGTGGCGTCGGCTAGCGTAAGGGCTCCGCCGGCGTCATGGTACGTGGCATAAGGAAACTCAGAGCGAGTGCTGGGCCGATAGTACGAAGGCGCATTGCTATCGACAAATCTGTCATCACAATACTCGGCCATCCTTTGGATCCAAACGAGGGAGTTGGCGCGTTCTCGAGAGAGGCGGGCAAACAGTGCCCTGGCCTCTGGCACAGGGCTTTGCTCCAGGAGGACAAGGCCGGCGCATACTGCGGAGTCGGCGGGGTGTCTGTAGCGGATATCGTGAGCCGTGCGCAAGCGGGCCTCGATCCAAGCACACAGCCGCCGGATGTTCTCAGGATCTGAAGCCAGCCCGCGAGCCACGCTTGCTACCTCCGGCGTGCGAGCCAGTCTGCGCCAGAGACTCCCAACATCTGAGGCGGCAGCGGCCTGTACGAGTACCGCATCGGAATCCAGGACACTGAAGTCCGTACTACTCATTGAAGAGGCCTTTCCGTCCAAAACACCACGCGATGCTCCTTGTAGGGGCCTTCCCCAAGGGTGTGTAAGTACTCGCCGGCCTGTCCCCACTTGCTGAGAAGCCACACGGCTTGTCCCCCTATGAGAGCCTCGGAGCGCTCAATGCGCGTGATGACTGCGGTGTGGGAAACCTCCGTCCCGTCATGACATGTCACAATATCCCCTGGTTGTGCTTCCGCAGCGCTGATACGCCGGTAACCGTCGTCCGACAGGATGGCTTCGACGTCCTTCGGATTATAGATGCCGGTCCGCCTGTTTGCAAAGGTCAATCCATGGCAGTTATACTGGCCAGACGCAGGACGGCGCATCGCGGCCATCGGGAAAGACCGGTGATGAACTTCAGCCAATCTTGTAGCCACGTGCGGCGCGGGATCCGGATCTTGAGCATTGGCAATTTCACGCCTGAGCCGCGTGTAAAGCGGGATGGAACCGGGAAGCGCCATTGCAGTGACCTCCGACAGAGTTCAGTCCCGAGCGGCGTGTCTTCTCGTGATTCCTGTCAGTACACCATCGATACTATCCTACTGCGGCCGAGTGCCCGCATCCCGTCACTTGTCGTGCAGCGCCTCGGGCGGCCCGAGAATCTCCGACAGGACGACCGCCCGGGCCAGGTTCCGGCCGCGGAGCATGCCCCCCAGGTAGCCGACGCCTCTCCGCGGCACCTGCCCGGCGGGCGGCTTGGGCGCCGGCTTCGTCGGGGCGGCGAGGTCCGCGTCGCCAGGGCGAACCGCCTCCCTGGCTGCCGGCGGTGCGGCCGCGGGCCGCTGTGTCGCGTGCCGTTGCCGGGACGGCATCGCCGGCTGCGGCCGGCTGGCCGGCGTCTCCTCGTCCTCCGGACGGTCGGCCTGCGCGAGGGCCTCGAGTTGATCCTTCAACTCGCCCAGTTGGTGTCGGCGCGGGGCTTTGCGCTGGGCCTCGCGCAGGCCCTCGCGTCGGGTGGCCTCCTGCTCGAGCTGCTGTTTCTCCAGGTACTTCTTCAGCAGGCCGCCGCCGATCGCGATCGCGATGATGACGATGAGGGGCAGGAACTGTTCCATGACGTTTTCCCTTCGGGCCGGCGAGTCACGCTCCCTTACGGTCGCGGCTCGGTGCTCGGTCGCTAGCCGCGCCGGCCGCGTGCGCGTTCCTACGGCTCATCCGGCGACTTGGTCGGCTTGGCGCTGTCGCCGATGTTCTGCCGCATGCCCGTGTCGGCCTGGATGTTCTTCATGCGGTAGTAGTCCATGATGCCGAGGTGGCCGGCGCGGAAGGCCTCGGCGATGGCCTTGGGGACCTCGGCCTCGGCCAGGACGACCTTGGCGCGGTTTTCCTGGACCAGGGCGAGCATTTCCTGTTCGCGTGCGGCGGCGGCGGCGCGGCGTTTCTCGGCCTCGGCCAGGAACATCCGCCGGTTGGACTCGGCCTGGTCCAGTTGGAGTTTGGCGCCGATGTTATCGCCCACGTCCACGTCGGCGATGTCGATGGAGAGAATCTCGAACGCCGTGCCGGCATCCAGGCCCTTCTCCAGGACGCGCTTGGAGATCGAGTCGGGGTTCTCCAGCACGTTCTTGTAACTCTGCGACGACCCGATGGTCGTGACGATGCCCTCGCCGACGCGGGCGATGATGGTTTCCTCGGTGGCCCCGCCCACCAGCCGCTCCAGGTTCGCCCGGACCGTGACGCGGGCCTTGGCCCTGACCTGGATGCCGTCTTTGGCGACAGCGTCGACGGTGGACCGCCCGAGCGCGGGGTTCGGGCAGTCGATGATCTTCGGCAAGACGGAGGTCTGGACGGCCTCGAGGACGTCGCGGCCGGCCAGGTCGATGGCAGCGGCGGTCTTGAAGTCGAGGTCGATGTTGGCCCGGTCGGCTGCAACCAGGGCCCGGACCACCCTCGGCGCGTTGCCGCCCGCCAGGTAATGGCTCTCCAGGTCGCGGGTCTGGACGGCGATGCCGGCCTGGACGGCCATGATCTTCGTGGTGACGATCACGTTCGGGTTCACCTTCCGCAGCGACATGCCGACGAGGTCGATGATGCTGATCCCCGCCTTCGTCGCCAGGCACCGGACCCAGAGGCCCAGGTACCGCAGCATGATCAGGAACCCCACCAGGCCGAGTACCAGCAGGATGCCGATGAGGGCGTACCAGCCGCTTGCCGCCAGGGGAAGCGAAGCGGCTGCCGTCGCGAACAGGCCGGGTTGCATGGTTGTCTCCTTAGGGATGCGTGAACCGGGTTTCCGTGGTTGCGCGGTCAGGTTTCCCGCGGGGCGTTGCCTGGCGGGTTCGCTTCATCTTCTTCCTTGGGCACGGGCCGGACGACGACGCGGGCCCCGTGCTCTTCGAGCACCGTCACGCGCGTGCCCACCTGGACGTACTCGCCCTCGGTGACGCAATCGATTGTCTGGCCGTCGAGCGTCATTTTGCCGGCGGGCCGGAGCAAGGTCTTGGCGACGCCGGTCCGCCCCACCAGCGAGCCGGGCTCGCGGCGCGTCAGGTCGCCCGCCGTGCCGCGGCTGGCCGGGCCGCTCAGGATGATCCGCTTGGCGATGGGCGTGTGCGGCCAGACGCGCATCAGCACGTACAGCAGGACCGGCGTCAGCAGGATGGTGATGAGGAGCGTGACGATGCCGGCCGTCGGGCTGACGAAAAACGCCATCACGATGGCGCCCACAAAAGACAGGACCGACAGGATCGTCAACAGGCCGCCGCTCGGGACGAAGATCTCGGCCACGGCAAACAGGACGCCCAGCACCAGGAGCAGGGAGATCCAGCCCCACGACGCCTGGGCCAGGATGGGCAGGGCGGCGGTTTCCATCAGGCGGACTCCGTTTCCGATGTCGCGTCGTTCTTGTCGGCGTCGCGGCTCACCACGATCCGGTTGCCCCGCACCTGGACCACCCGGACGGGCGTCTCGGGGCCGAGGAACTCGCCGTCGGTCATCACGTCGGCGAGACGGTCGCCGATGCGTGCCTTGCCGGCCGGCCGCAGCAGCGTGACCGTCCGTCCGGTCTCGCCCACGCGGGCGGCCTGTTCCTGGCTTGCGGCGGCGGCCCGGCTCGACCCGCTCATGCCCAGCGTCCCGGTCAGCACCAGGCGTTTGAGGACGGGCATCTGCGGGAAATAGCGGGCCAGGACGATGGCCGTGACCGCAAACAGCACGATCACCCCGGTGGTTATGCCGAGCGACTGGGCCAGGGCGTCCCAGTCCACGCCGCCCTCGCTGCCCGGTTCCATGTAGGAAACGGGCAGGGCCAGGATGACGCTTGCCAGGACCAGCATCGCCCCCGAGGCGCCCATCACGCCGAACCCGGGCGTCACGAGGAGTTCCACCGCCAGCAGCGCCGCACCGGCGACGAACAGCAGCACGGGCAACCACTCCGGCCGGCCCGCCAGAAACGAGGCCACAAACACCAGGGCGAACGCCGTCAGACCCACCGCCCCCGGCAGGCCCACGCCGGGCGTGTGCAACTCCACGTAAATCCCCAGCAGCCCGACCAGCACCAGCAGGGCCTTGACGTATATGCTGTTGAGCCAGACGACGAGCGTCTCGTTCCAGGTGACCGGGTACACCGCCATCCGGTCCTCGATGGGATAGAGGTCGTAGAGGCCGTCCACGGTGGCCGCCACGTGTCGGGCGATGCCGTAGGCGCGGGCCTTGTCGGCCCCGACGGTCAGGACCTCGTCGCCGGAAACGACGATGTCGCCTTTCCTCCACAGGGGCCCCAGGCTGAAGAGGTCCTGCTCCTCCACGTAGCGGACCTCGCCGGTCTTGGCGTTTCGGGCCTCGATGACGACGGTGTTCATCGAGACCATGGCCTTCAGCAGGGCCGCCGGGTAGCCGTGCTTCGCGGCGAGGCTTTCGAGCCGCTCGATGACCACGCCTTCC
>JADHXV010000075.1 GCA_016782785.1 Planctomycetota bacterium
GAGGCTGCTGCCCTGGGAAGGCGACACGCCGCCTGGGACAGGCGGAGAAAGACACCCTATGGACCGCCTCTGGGCGCCCTGGCGAATGGCTTATATCGACGACATGGACGACAACGGATCCACCGGCGGGTGTTTCCTGTGCGCCGCGCGCGACGCCGACGACGACCGCCGGGCCCTCGTCGTCTTACGCCGGCCGCTGGTCTTCGCCGTCCTGAATCGGTTCCCGTACAACAACGGGCACACGCTCGTCGTGCCGAACGAGCACAAGGGCGAGATGGACGCGCTCGCGGACGACGAGATGCTGGCGCTGATGGCGACAACGCGCGACGTCCTCGCGGCCTTTCGGCGCGTCTTCCGTCCGGACGGCTTCAACGTGGGCATCAACTTCGGCCGGTCGGCGGGGGCCGGGCTGCCGGGGCACCTGCACCTGCACATCGTCCCGCGTTGGAGCGGCGACACGAACTTCATGCCGGTGCTGGGCGAGACGAAGGTCATTCCGCAATCGCTGGAGGACTCGTACGACCGCGTCGTCGCGGCGCTCAGCCAGGACACCACGTCATGATAACCCGCCCGGACGTCGAAGCCCGCGAACGCCGCGAACTCGCCCCCTTCGCCGCCAGGAGCGCCGAGAGCCGCGGCCGCCAGCATCCCGAACCCGAACACGAGTACCGCACGGCCTACCAGCGGGACCGAGACCGCATCGTGCACTCGACGGCGTTCCGGCGCCTGGAGTACAAGACGCAGGTGTTTCTGACGCACGAGGGCGACTTCTTCCGGACCCGCCTGACGCACACGATGGAGGTGGCCCAGATCGCCCGGACCATCGCCCGGGCGTTGAACCTGAACGAGGACCTGACGGAGACGGTCGCCCTGGCCCACGACCTGGGGCACACGCCGTTCGGCCACGCCGGCGAAGAGACGCTGCGGGAACTGATGGCCGGCCACGGCGGCTTCGAGCACAACCGCCACGGCGTCCGCATCATCGATTACCTGGAGCACCCGTACCCGCAGTTCCGCGGCCTGAACCTGACGTACGAGGTCCGCGAATCGATCGCCAAACACGCCACCACGTATGATGACTCGTCGGCGGAAGGGTTCGACGACGGCTGGCCGCCCCTGGAGGGCCAGGCCGTCGACGTCGCCGACTCGATCGCCTACGACAGCCACGACCTCGACGACGGGCTGACCATGGGCATCATCTCGCCCGAGGACCTGGAGGGCCTGGCGATCTTCCGGCAGGCGGCGGAGGATTTTTCGGCCTCGCTGGCCGACCTCTCGCCCGACCAGCGCATCCGGCGCATCGCCAAACTCCTGATTCAACTGATGGCCAGCGACGCCATCGAGACGAGCGAGGAGGCCATCCGCGAGGCGGGCGTGGCGAGCGTCGACGACGTCCGGGCCGCCCCCGGCCGCCTCATCCGCATCTCCGGCAACCTCGGCGCCAAGATCGCCGAACTCGAGGCGTTCCTCATGCAGCGCGTCTACCGCCACTACCGCGTGGTGCGGATGACGACGAAGGCGAAGCGGTTCCTCCGGCGCATCTTCGAGGCCTACCTGACGAACCCCGACATGCTGCCGCCCGAACACCGCGCCCGCTCCGACCGCGAGGGCCTGCAGCGGGTCATCACCGACTACATCGCCGCCATGACGGACCGGTTCGCCCAGGACGAGTACCAGCGGCTCTACGAGCCGTTCGAGCGGGTGTAGGGCGGGATGGTTAACTCTCGCGCGTGGTGGCCTTCCCAGGCCACAACGCTGGGCGAGATTGCGGGTGCCGCGGCGGCCTGGGAAGGCCGCCGCGCGGCGGAGGTCCTCTCCAGAGAAAGAGCGCGGCCCGTACGGGCCGCGCGGCGCACCGAAGGGCCAAGAAAAAGGCGCGGTGGGTCCGGAGACCCACCGCGCAACATGTCCTTGCAGCCTCGCAGTATCAGGCGGTTTAGTCCTCTTCTTCGGCGCCCTCGTCCTCGGGCTCGTCATTGCTTTCTTCGGGTGCGGGCGGTTCCTCCGGAGGCTCGCCCGCAGGGGCCTCGGCCTCGGCGGCGCCTTCGAGGGGCAGTTCTTCCTCTTCACCCTCTTCCAGGTACACTTCCTCGATGTCGGTGGCGTCCACGCTTTTGCGCATCAGGAAGTAGATGACCGTCTGCGAGCAGAGGAAGAAACTCACGAGGAACGCCATCATCACGCCCAGGACAACCCATATCCAGAACATGAACACGCAGGAGGCGGCGGGTTCGGACCAGTATTGCTCGAACCCCGGCATCGGCCAGGGATTGTCGAGCGCCGGCGCCTCCCACAGGCGGCTGATCTTTTCCGTGGCATCCCCCTGCCCCCAGGAGAAGACGGCAATCGCCTCGTGCGCGATGAACAGCGTGAGGAACGCCACGAACTTCACCAGGATGAACGTCGCGCACCCGTACACGATGCTGAACACCGTGGAGAAGAGGTACTTCCACGGGCGGCTGGAGATGTAGGAGATGCTGCGGCTGATGGCGTCGAACGAGTCGGACCCCTCGGCCGCGATGGTCGGCCACTGAAGACCCACGCTGAACGCCCCGCCGATGAAGATGAGCGCCAGCACCACGCTCAGAAGAAGCGGCAGGAAGAAGAACACGGCGACCAACCACTCGCCGACGTGCGGAATCCACAAGAACAGGCCTGTGAAAGCCCCCATCAGAAGCGCCAAAAACACCAGCACGCCGAACGGGATGAGCGGGCCGGTGACGGCGCTCGGCCATTTGCGGACGGCGAAGCAGAGGGCCTGCTTGGCCGGCACGCTTTCTTCGCGGGCCACGCGCACCGCCGCCATCCGCGTGACGGCCGTTCCCACCAGCGCCCAGATACTCAGCATCAGCACGGTGTTGATGAGGGCAAACCACGGCGCATCCTGCCAGTAGGTGATGGCCAGAGCAACCAGGTTCCGCACCGCGCTGACCGGGGCCATCAGGAAGGCGAAGAAGTCGTCCCACGTTCGGCCGCCGACGTACGGCAGCGACCAGTCGCCCCACAGCGTGGTGGTGGCGATGCGATGGATGTGCTCGAAGAAACTCGGCCCGCCCACCTGCTCCGCGGTATGCCCGACCGGCGCCGGAAGTTGGTCGACCAGAACGCCCAGCCAGAAACTTCCCGCCAGCGCCACGAAGCACAGGACGAGGCTGGCCGGATGGATCGCCATCCGGAACGACCGAAGAATCTCCAGAAACTGGAACCACCGCCGCCAGTCAATGCTCCGGATTTCGGCACCTTCGTCGGACATGGGACTCTCCTTGTACCGATTCGGGGGCGGGCCGCTCGAGGCGGCATGTCTCCCCCCTGTCGCAGCCCGGCGTCACCTGCACCATATTCGGACCGCGTGATGAAAGTGTCAAGAGTTAATATCGTTCGCGTCCGGCTCTTCGATGACGGCGCCTCGCGCAGAGGAAGCGGCGTCCGGCCCGGCGCGGCCGGCGTCCCGCGGCGCGGGCGCGGCGGCGTCGTCAGCCACGTCGCCCAACTTCCGCCTGACGACGTACCGCCCCTCGAACCAGTGACCGAGTTCGGCCATGCGGCAGCGGGCGCTGCAGAACGGCCCGTGCCGGCGGTCTTCGGGAACCGTCGCCTCGAGCGGCCGGTTGCAGTATCGGCACCCTTCGGGCATGGAGGACCTCACCCGTCGCTCGGACACGTCTTGGACGCCTTCTTGCACCCGGCGCACGCCTTGGCGTCCTCCTTCTTGCACGCCTTGTCGGCGTCCTTGCCGTCGCCGGCGGCACCCTCGGCCCTTTTTGCGTCGCTCTTGTACGACGCGCTGCGGTAGTCGGTGGCGTGGAAGCCGGAGCCCTTGAAGATGAGGGCCGCCCCCATCCCCAGCAGCCGGCGGACCTTCCGCTTGCCGCAGGAGGGACACGTCCGGACGGGCTTGGCGGTGATGGACTGGAACTTTTCGAAGGCGTGCCCGCAGGCCTCGCACTCATAGTCATACGTCGGCATGGTGCATCCCTTCCTTACCGGGGTTTGCCTTCGCCGCGATCCCCCTCGTGCTCCCCCTCGTCGCCCGCATCGGCCTCGGCCGAACCGCTCGAGACGGCCACACGGCTGGCGCGCAGGGTGCGTTCGCCGAAACGGTAGCCCCGCTGGACCTCGCCGATGACGTGGCCGCTCGGGTGCTCGTCGCTGGGCACGTGGGCCACGGCCTCGTGATGCTCGGGGTCGAAGCGCCGTCCCGAGGCCTCGATGGGCTCGATGCCGTGCTTGCGGAGCGCGGCCAACAACTGGTCGTGCACGAGCCGGACGCCCGCGAACAAGGCCTCGAAGTCGTGCCCTTCCGCAGCGCTCGCGAGGGCCCGCTCGAAGTTATCGATGGCCGGCAGCAGGTCCAGAACCAGGCCGCGGACGGCCTCGCGCTGCTCCTCCCGCAGCCGGCGCTCCGTCCGTTTCTGATAATTCGAGAACTCGGCGGCCAGCCGCTGGAGCCGGTCCACGAGTTCGACGCGCTCGCGTTCCTTCAAGGCCAGCGCCTGCTGGAGGTCGGCGGCCCCGGCCGGAGGGTCGGCTGCGGCCTCGCGATGCTCGTCAGGCTCCCGATGCCCGTGATGCCGAGCGTTCTTATCCTTGGCGGCACTCATGAGCCATCCTTCGCTTCAGCGCGTTGCTTGATGTAGTGGGCCAGGCGCTCCAGAAAGCCCTCGCGGTGGGGCAGCACGCCCTTTTTCTCGGTCGCGGCGAATTCGCGGAGCAGTTCTTCCTGGCGGCGCGACAGTTTCCTGGGCACTTCGACGATCACCTGGACGAGGATGTCTCCTCGCCGTCGGCCGGGGAGGTCGGGCAGGCCCTTGCCCTTCAGCCGGTACAGGTCGCCACTCTGCGTGCCCCGCGTGATCTCCATCGGCTCCGTGCCTTCGAGAATGGGCACCTCGACCTTCGCCCCGAGGGCCGCCTGCGTGAAACTGACGGGCACCTGGCACAGCAGGTCGCGGCCGTGCCGCTCGAAGAACGCGTGCTCGCCGACGCGGACGACCGCGAACAGGTCGCCACGCGGCGCGCCCGGCTCGCCGGCGTCGCCCTGGCCGGCGTAGCGGATGCGCTGGCCGTCCTCGACGCCCGGCGGGATCGTGATGTCGATGGTCCGGCGGCGGTTCGCGAAGCGGTTTCCACCGCACGACGGGCAGGGATCGCTCACGACGCTTCCCCGGCCGCCGCAGCGCGGGCAGGCCCGCACGAGGCGGAAGAACCCGCCGCCCTGCTGCACCCGGCCCTGGCCGCCGCACGTCGCGCACGGCTGCGTCTTGCCCGACGCGGACCCGCTGCCGCCGCAGACCTCGCACAGTTCCCGCCGGGCCATGCGGACGGTCTTCTCGGTACCCGCGAGGACCTCTTCGAACGTCACGTCGATGAAGCACCGCAGGCTCTGGCCGGGCTGCGGCCCTTGCCGGTCCCCCCGCCCGCCGAACCCGCCGAACAGATCGCCGAAGCCGAACACCTCCTCGAACATCGAGAAGATGTCGTGGACGTCGGCGTGGGCCCAATCGTGAACGCCCGCCCCGCGGAGGCCCGCCTTGCCGAACTGGTCGTAGCGGGCGCGCTTGTCGGGGTCCGAGAGGACCTCGTACGCCTCGGCACACTGCTTGAACCGGGCCTCGGCCGCGGCGTCGCCGGGGTTGCGGTCCGGGTGATACTGGACGGCGCAGCGGCGGTACGCTTTCTTGATTTCCTCGGCCGAGGCGTTTCGCTGGACGCCGAGGATGGCGTAGTAGTCGTCGTTCTCGGCCATCGGTGCGCCTTCGAGGCCGCGTGGTCGGGCGCGGCAGGTCAGGAGACCCGCCGCGCGGGCGCCGGGCGCCACTGGCTGCTTGTCAGCCAGTGCCTCTCGACCCGCCAACACACACTGGCGGGCAAGCCGCCAGTGGCACCCGCGGTGGCTGCATTTGTTGAAGCAACGGGGCGGCGGCCGGCGGCCCCGCCCCGCGTTCGTGTCGGCTCTACCCGGCCCCGGTCATGCTACGCCACCGCTTCGTCGGAGTCCAGGTCTTCTTCCTCTTCCTCCGGCGCATCGGTGACCATGACGTCGGTCGTCAGCATCAGGCCGGCGATGGAGGCCGCGTTCTGAAGGGCCGTCCGCGTGACCTTCGCCGGGTCGATAACGCCCATCTTGAACATGTCGCCGTACTCGCCGGTCAGCGCGTTGAAGCCGTGGGTCTTGGGCATCTCGCGGACCTCTTCGACGACGACGGAGCCGTCGCGGCCGGCGTTGGCGGCAATCTGGCGGATGGGCTCCTCAAGCGTCCGCATGATGATTTCGACGCCCAGTTTCTCGTCGCCTCGGGCCTTCTTGCGGGCGGCGTCGAGGGCGTCGGCGGCCCGCAGACACACCACGCCGCCGCCCGGCACGATGCCTTCCTGGACGGCGGCCCGTGTGGCGTGCATGGCGTCCTCGATGCGGGCCTTCTTCTCCTTGACCTCGGTCTCGGTGGCGCCGCCGGCGCGGATGATGGCCACGCCGCCCGTCAGTTTGGCCAGGCGTTCCTCGAGTTTCTCGCGGTCGTAGTCGCTGGTGGTGGTCTCGATCTGCTGGCGGATCTGGGCGATGCGTTCCTTGACGGCCGCCTTCTTGCCGCCGCCGGCGATGATGGTGCACGAGTCCTTGTCGACAACGATGCGTGCGGCGGAGCCGAGTTGGTCGAGTTCCAGGCTCTCGAGGCTCACGCCCAGGTCCTCGCTGACAAACATGCCGCCGGTCAGCACGGCGACGTCGCCGAGGATGGCCTTGCGGCGATCGCCGAAGCCGGGCGCCTTGACGGCACAGACCTTCAGGACGCCGCGGAGCCGGTTGACGACCAGGGCCGCCAGCGCCTCGCCCTCCACGTCCTCGGCGATGATGAGCAGCGGCTTGTTGGCCGTGGCGATGCGCTCCAGGAGCGGGATCAGGTCGCGCAGGTTCGACAGTTTCTTCTCGTGGATGAGAATGCAGGCGTCCTCCAGCACCGACTCCATCGTCTGCGGGTCGGTGATGAAGTACGGGCTGAGGTACCCCTTGTCGAACTGCATGCCCTCGGTCAGGTCGAGGACCGTCTCGGTGCCCTTGCCTTCCTCAACGGTCATGACGCCGTCGTTGCCGACCTTGTCGAGCGCGTCGGCGATGAGGTTGCCGATGGTCGCGTCGCTGTTGGCGCTGACGGTGGCCACCTGGGCGACTTCATCGTGCCCCTTGAGTTTTCGGCTCTGGTCATAGATGGCGTCGACTGCGGCGGCGACGGCCAGGTCGATGCCGCGCTTCAGCGCCATCGGGTTGGCGCCGGCCGTCACGTGGCGGAGGCCCTCGTGGAAGATGGCCTCGGCCAGGACGATGGCGGTCGTGGTGCCGTCGCCGGCCACGTCGGCAGTCTTCGAGGCCACCTGGTTCGCCATCTTGGCGCCCATGTTCTCGAACTTGTCGGGCAGTTCGATTTCCTTGGCGACGGTCACGCCGTCCTTCGTGACGGTCGGCCCGCCGTACGATTTCTGGATGATGACGTTGCGGCCGGTGGGGCCGAGCGTGACGCGGACAGCGTCGGCCAGTTTCTTAAGGCCGGCCGCCATCTTCCGCTTGGCGTCGTCGGCGTACAGAAGTTGCTTGGGCATGGGTTCTCTCCCGTGGGTTCGTTCGCCCCGTCTTTGTGAGCGTTCCGCCGCGTGTACGTCACCGGCCGCTTCCGCGGCCGGCTCGACTCCGGTGCGTGTTACTCGACGACGGCCAGGATGTCGCTCTCGCGCAGAATCAGGTACTCCTTGCCGTCGACCTCGATCTCCATTCCGCCGTACTTGGCGTAGACGACGGTGTCGCCCTTCTTGACGGCCGGTTTGGCCCGCTCGCCCGTTTCGAGCATCTTGCCCGGGCCCACGGCGACGACCTTGCCCTCCTGCGGCCTCTCCTTGGCGGTGTCGGGCAGGACGATGCCGCCCTTGGTCACCTCTTCGGCCTCCAGGGGCTCAACGACGACGCGGTCTTCAAGCGGCTCGATCTTCATGTGTCCATCTCCGTGTGTTTTCTCGAGGTTCCCGTTTTTCCGGATTGCCCCGGACGCAAGCGGCCGGGCGAACACAGACTTCCATGCGTGCGGCGGAGCGCTATAGCCACTCTGCACTCCGCACTTGGCTACATCATCCCTCCCATGCCGCCCATGCCGCCCATGCCGCCGGGGCCGCCTTCACCCTTCGGCTCGGGCTTCGTGGCCACGCAGGCGTCGGTGGTGATGAGCAGGCCGGCCACCGAGGCGGCGTTCTGAAGGGCGCTGCGGACCACCTTCGTCGGATCCACGATGCCCATCTTCAGCATGTCGCCGTACTCGCCGGTGTCGGCGTTGAAGCCGAAGGCGCCCTTGCCGGCGAGGATTTTGCGGACGACCACGCCGCCCTCGTAGCCGGCGTTGTCGGCGATGTGCCAGGCGGGCATGCGGATGGCCTTGCGGACGATCTCGACGCCCGTGGCCTCGTCGCCTGCGGCCACCTTGACCTTGTCCAGCGCCGGCAGGCACCTGAGGAGCGCCACGCCGCCGCCCGCGACGATACCTTCCTCGATGGCGGCCCGTGTGGCGTGGAGGGCATCCTCGACGAGGGCCTTCCGCTCTTTCATTTCGACCTCGGTGGCGGCCCCGACACTGATCTGGGCGACGCCGCCCGCCAACTTCGCCAGCCGCTCCTGCAACTTCTCGCGGTCGTAGTCGCTGGTGGTCGTCTCGATTTCGCGGCGAATCATGTCGATGCGGCCCTGGATGGCGGCGGTGTCGCCGGCGCCTTCCACGATCGTCGTGTTATCATCGTCGATGGTGACCTTCTTGGCGGTGCCCAGGTCGTCCAAACTGACGTTTTCCAGTTCGATGCCCAGGTCCTTCATGATGGCCCGGCCGCCGGCCAGCGTGGCGATGTCCTCGAGCATGGCCTTGCGCCGGTCGCCGTAGCCGGGCGCCTTGACGGCCGCGCACTGGAGGATGCCGCGCAACTTGTTGACGACCAGGGTGGCCAGCGCCTCGCCCTCGATGTCCTCGGCGATAATCAGCAGCGGCCGCCTGGCCTTCGAGATCCGCTCCAGCAGCGGCACCAGGTCCTTGGCGCCCGAGATTTTCTCCTCAAGCACCAGGATGAGCGGCCGCTCCAGCACGCACTCCATCCGGTCCGGGTCGGTCACGAAATGCGCGCTCATGTACCCGCGGTCGAACTGCATGCCCTCGACCACCTTGACCTCGGTGGCAAGGCCCTTGCCCTCCTCGACCGTGATGACGCCGTCCTTGCCAACCTTCGTGAACGCGTCGGCCAGCATCTTGCCGATCTCGGCGTCGCCGTTGGCGCTGATGCTGGCAACCTGGGCCACCTCGTCGGGCTTGGCGACGTTGATACGCCTGGAGATATTCTGGAGCCTGGCCACGACGCCCTCGACGGCCTTCTGCATGCCGCGCGCCAGAGCCATCGCGTCGGCCCCCGCGGTGATGTTCCTCAGGGCCTCCTTGAACAGGGCCTCGGCAATGACGGTGGCGGTGGTGGTGCCGTCGCCCGCCACGTCGCTCGTCTTGGAGGCCGCCTCCTTCACGAGTTGGGCGCCCATGTTCTCGCACTTGTCGCGGAGATCGATTTCCTCGGCCACGGTCACGCCGTCCTTGGTGATCGTCGGCGCGCCCCAGCCCTTGTCGAGGACGGCGTTGCGACCCCGCGGCCCCAGGGTAGACTTGACCGCGCGGGCCAGTTTCTCGACGCCGGCAAGCAGCCTGCCCCGCGCCTCCTCCTCGAAAGCCAAGATCTTGGCTGGCATGCTGACACGTCTCCTTTCCGAACAGGTGATCCGCTGGAGTCGTAAGCGGGCCCGTACGGGCCGGGCCCGGATGCACACTCGCTCTTAGTCGTCTTTAAGGTGCAAAGCGGGTGCCAAAACAAGCGTTCGTGGTCCGAAAACGGCTTTTTGCGGCCACTGGTGCCGCGCCAGCGGCCCTTTTCCCGGCTTCCTGATGCTCAGGAATTTCCTGGCGAGGCCTCCTAAACGGCCGTTTCGGCAGAGTGAGGCCCGCCGAGGGTGCCATTGTGGCAGTCCGCTCGCCCGGACGACTGCCGCAAGCGGCCAACCGCGGCCAGCCGGCGAAATCGCGTCACCGGCCCGCCCCGGGCGGGTTCATCTATGCGGAGAACGGGCCGGAAGGGGCATCTTGCGTAACCTCTTGACAGTGCGGAAGATACGCGCAAACCGCCGCCGCCCGGGCGGCCGTGCCCCGTGGGTCGGCCTTCTCGCGGCCATCGCCGTCCTTCTGGCCGCAGCCACGGCCCGGCCGGCCGAGGAGCACGTCCCCGCCCCCGCCGCCATGGCCGCCGAGGTCATCGTCTCCGGCCGCACCTCGACGGCGGTGCGCGTGGACGTGGCCCGCGTCGGCGACCGCATCCCCGCCACGTTCTCCGGCGACGCCCTGAAGAACGTGCCCGGCTTCCCCTGGTACGTCAGCCGCCACTTCGCGCTGCGGACCGATTACGCGGAAGAGAAGGCCCGCCACCTCCTGACGGTGCTGGAGATGGCCTGGCCGCACTACGTGGAACTCTTCGGGCGCGAGCCGGAGGGCCTGGCCGAGCGCCGGCTGGCCGTCTGCTACGCCACCAGCCGCGACGCCCTCCGCCGCGTCCTGGCGGCCGACGGCATGCGATGGGACTTCGACGGCGGCGGCATCACGTTCGAGCAGCGCCGCTGCGCGTACGTGTACCCGAGCGGCACGCTCGAGTACCACCGTCGATACATCCTTCTGCATGAGTGCACACATCTGTATCAGCAGTGCCTGGTCGGCACGTGCTACACGACGCCGTGGTGGTTCTACGAGGGCATCGCCGACTCGCTGGCCGGCCACGTGTATGATTCCGAGAACCGGCGCGCCACGTTCCACGTGCTCGACAAGCCCACCACGCACGATCATTTTGACGAGGGCAAACGCGCCTTGGCCGAGAAACCGCTCACCGCACGCCAGATTCACGAGGCCGGCGAGGTGCCGCGAGGCGTCGCGTTTCTGCTGGCCCACTTCCTCCTGGACGACCCGGGTCGGCTCCAGCGCCTCCGCATCTGGCGCGACGAGATGCTCCGCCGCGCGCCGAAGAAGCCGATTTCCGAGGGCGGCCGGCTAATCGAAAACCTCTTCGGCTCGTGGGACACGGTCAACGCCGACTTTCAGCGGTGGCTCGACGACACGCCGAACACGTTCCACTACGCGGAGTGGGGCTGGGAACAGGACGCCGACACGCTCTGGTCTTACGGCTTTGCCGAGGGGGGCCGATTGTCGCAGACCGACGTCTACCTGCCGGCGGGCGAGCAGCCCGCGGCCCACCCGCTTCGGATGGACTGGCCGGCCCAGCCGGCCTCGCCGCTCGTCGTGCCCGCGGCGCGCGGCGTCGATGAACCGTCGGTCGGATGCCTGCTCGACTTTTCGCGGTGCCCCGGCCGCGGCGTCGTCGGGTTCGGCCTGGGCCTGGTGGGCGACACGCCGGGCCGGCCCGACTGCCTGCGGATTCTCATCAAGAAGGGCGAGCGACTCGTCCTGGACGGCTCGACGCTCGGCCTGGGCCGCAAGGAGATCGCTTTGCCCGAGGCCCTTCGGCAAGCCGCGGCGGCCGCCGGCCACCGGTTCGGCGTGACAGCGACCGTGCGGCGGGAGGCGCTTCGGGTCCTCGTCCGCGCGGGCGACCCGGCGAAGGGCGCCCTCGAATCGGCCGAGGCCAGCGTCCCGGTTACGGAGCCCGTTCGCGCGCGGCTGCTCTCGCAGCCGGCCACGCTCCTCTCGCGCGACGGGTGGCACGGTGTCACGCCGTACTTCGACGCCCGCCGGCCCGAACCGCCCGACCTCTCGGTCCCTGCCCCTCCGAACCGGTGGCGGAACCCCGGCGACCGGGCCCTGGCCGCCCTCTTCGAGGCGGCGTGGCGGCTGGGCGACCCTGCCCCCGGCTTGCTCGTCTCGCTCCGGGATCGCCTGCTGGCGGCCGCGGCTGGCTCACCCTCCGTTCAGCAGCAGGCGCTGGAGGCTTTCGAAGCCGCGCTGCCCCGTGTGCTGACGGAGATTGAGCAGTGCGGGGCCCCTGAAGAGGCGCGCGACCACGCCGCCGACGTCCTTCGCCGGGCGCTCGGATAGCGCCCAACGCTCCTTCGCGCGCGGCGGTTCTCCGTAACCACCGCCCGGATACTCGGACGTCCTGCGCGCAGCCCGTACGGGCCGCGCGACGCCGTCCAGCAGGTGCAGGCGTCGCCATGGAGCACCGGCGCAACCTTGTCAACGCAAAGTAGAAATGTCCTCTTTCCCGCAAAGTAGGAATGTCCGGTTCGTCTTGAATGGCTGGCGCCAAGGGTGGTCCTTG
>JADHXV010000076.1 GCA_016782785.1 Planctomycetota bacterium
CTTCCGCCTCGACGCCATCCAGGCCGCCGTCGTCCTGGCCAAACTGCCGCACCTCGAGGCCTGGCACAAGGCCCGGCAGGAGAACGCGGCTTACTATGACCAGGCGTTCGCCGCCTGCGACCGCATCGTCACTCCGTATGTCGAACCGCACAACCGCATGATCTACAACCAGTACGTCATCCGTATCCTGGATGGCGACGGCGGGGCCGCCGCCAGGGACCGCGTCGAGGCGCACCTGAATGAGAAGAAGATCGGCAACGCCATCTATTACCCCGTGCCGCTGCACCTTCAGGAGTGCTTTGCCGACCTCGGATACGCCGAGGGCGACTTCCCGCACTCCGAGCAGGCCTCGCGCGAGGTCCTGGCCATCCCGGTGTATCCCGAACTGACGCGCGAGCAGCAGGACGAGGTGGTCGGCGCCGTCCTCGAGGCCGTGGGCGGCTGACGATGGGGGCGCGCCTCGCGCGCGACACCACCGCGCTGACGCCGCAAGGCCGGGTTTCTGTGGCCAGGCGAATGCCGCGCGGCGGGCCATATTTAGCCGCCGGACTTGTCCGGCGCGTGCCGTTCTGCCGCCAACGTGCAGCGGAGCACCTCGCCCCCGCGGATGACCATGGCCAAGACCACCCTCATCGTCGGCGTCGGCAACCCGCTGGCACGGGACGAAGGCGTCGGCATCCGGGCCGTCGAACGGCTCCGCGAGGCCGACCTGCCCGCCGGCGTGCGGGTCCTCGACGCCGGCACCGACCTGCTGGCGGTCATGCCCCAACTCGCCGCCGCCGACCGCGTCGTCCTCATCGACGCTGTCCGCGCCGGCCGCACGCCGGGCACGATCTATCGCCTGACCCTCGACGACCTGCTCGCGCGGGCGAAGGCCGGGCCCGAGTGGCGGTCCGCCCACGACCTGACGCTGCCGGCAGCCGTCCGGTTGGCCCAGGCCACCGGCACCAGGCTCCCGCCGACCGTCGTTTTCGGCGTCGAGCCGAAGGAGGTTGCCCTGGGCGAGGGCCTGACGGCGGAGGTCGAGGCCGTCCTCCCGGCCCTCATCGAAAAGGTGCTTGCGGAAGTGCGTATCGAGCGATAGCCTCCAGGGTGATCATGGCCGTCGGCATTGTGTGGGACGATCGATTCCTGGCCCACGCGGCCCCGCGTCACGTGGAGCGGCCGGAGCGTCTGACGGCCATCCGCGACGCGCTCCAGCACGCCGGCTGGTGGGACCGCCTCACGCCTATCGCCGCCCGCCCGGCTGATGACGCCGACCTCCTGCGCGTCCACGCGCAAGCCCACGTCGACCGCGTCCGCGCCACCGCCGCGGCCTCCGGCGTCGTCTGGTTCGACGCCGACACATACGCCTGCCCGGCGTCGGCCGAGGCGGCGCTTCTGGCGGCGGGTGGCGTGTGCGCGGCCGTCGACGCCGTCCTGGCGGGCGAGGCGAGCGCCGCCTTCTGTGCCGTCCGGCCGCCCGGACATCACGCATGCCGGAACCGCGCCATGGGCTTCTGCCTCTTCAACAACGTGGCCGTCGCCGCTCGCCGGCTGCTGGATGTCCACGGGCTCGGGCGGGTGCTCATCCTGGACTGGGACGTCCATCACGGCAACGGCACGCAGGAGGCGTTCTACACCGAGCCGCGCGTCCTCTACGTCTCCACGCACCAGTGGCCGCACTATCCCGGCACGGGCTTGGAGGACGAGACGGGCGAGGGCGAGGCCGTCGGTCTGACCGTGAACTACCCGCTGCCGTCCCGCGCGGGCAACGCCGAGTTCCTCGACGCCATCGACGACGGCCTGGCCCGGGCGGCCGCGTTCGCCCCGGAGTTCGTCCTCATCTCGGCGGGGTTCGACGGGCACCGCGACGATCCGCTGAGCGGCCTGCGCCTGAGCGAGTCGGCCTTCGCCGAGGCCACCCGGCGGGCGTGCACGCTGGCGCGCGAGACGGCCGGCGGACGCGTCGTCAGCACCCTGGAGGGCGGCTACGACGCCGACGCCCTCGGCCGAAGCGTCGTGGCCCACGTTGCCGCGCTGGCCGAGGTGTCGGGCACCGTGTCGGCTTCATGACAAGGTGCCTGACACCTTTCTGTGCCGCGCGGCGGGTCTCCGTACCCGCCGCGCAGAACGTTGGACTGGCGATGCTCCCGGCCCGTACGGGCCGGGCCACACGTTGCGCGGCGAGTCTCCGTACGCGCCGCGCAAGCAACACGGGATGCCCATGGCCGACGCCCTGATCTTCGATCTCGACGACACGCTGTGCCCGGAGCGCGGCTTCGTGCTCCAGCGCCTGGCCGTCGTGGCCCGTCACCTGGAGCAGCGCTACGGCCCGCGCATCGACTTCCTGGCCGAACTCGTCCGCTGTTACGAGGGCGACATGCGGACGCACGTCTTCGACACGGTCCTCGTGCGGGCCGGCGTCGGGCCGGACCCCGAGGTCGTCCGCGACCTGGTGGACCTCTATCGGCGCCAGCCGGTCGAGGTGGCGAGTTATCCCGACGCGGCCGCGGCGCTGGAGTTCTGGAGCCGCCGCCTTCCGCTCGGCCTCATCACCGACGGCCACGGGCCGACGCAGCGGCAAAAGGTGGAAGTGCTCGGCATCGCCCGCTACTTCCGGTCCATCGTGTACACGTACGACCTGGGACCGGAATCGATCAAGCCCAGCGCGGCGCCGTTCGAGAAGGTGCGCGACGAGATCGGCTTCACCGGCCCGGCCGTGTATGTGGGCGACAACCCGGCGCTCGATTTCCCCGCGCCGAATCGCATGGGATGGGTGACGGTGCGCATCCTTCGGCCGGACGCCAAGGCTGCCCAGGCACCCGCCGACCCGGTGTGCCCGCCCGACCACGTCATTCGCACTCTGGACGAACTTCGGCAGGTTCCGGCGCTGGCGGGGTATGTCACACACGCGCCGGGCGAGCCCGGCGGCTAAATGTGGACGGCGCTACATAGCGACGGCGCTACTCCTCTTCCATGCGGACCTCGTGGACGGCGGCCAGGGGCAGGGCGTTCGGGCCATCGAGCGTCAGCCGCCAGAGGCTCCGGGCCTGCGGGGCGAGCGGCCACAACTCCAGTTTCGCCGTGCCGGGCTGAACCGTGCCGACGGACGGCTCGCCGGCAGGTTGGCCGGCGGCGTCCATCGGCTGGATGGCCACGACGATGCCCCCGCGAATCGGGTCCGGCTCCTTCAGTTCCACGACGATCCGGGCCCGCAGGTCGACCTGCCGCTGCGGCTCGCCCGCCGGTACGGGAAGATGGGCGGCCGGCACCGTCAGCAGGCCCCACTGCCGGCCGTTGCGGACCTCGCCCGAAAGGGCCACCGTGCCCGCCTTCGGCAGCGGCGAGGCCGCGGTCACGGTCAGCCGATAGACGAAGAGTGCGGCCTCGTGGCCGGCGGCCGACAGGTCGGCCCCGAACTTGGCCTCGGCGTACTGCTTGTCGGTCTTCGAGAGCGGGGCGCCGTTGGCCGGCAGGCCGCCCGTCTTGACGGGCTTCATCGGGCCGGCCGTCTCGGTCCACGGGGCGCGGAGCCGGCGGAGGCCCTCGGCCGACAGGCCGATCTCGGGCGGCTTCTCGATGACCTCCAGCGCGACCGGCAGCGCCTCGGCCTCCGCCGTGTACAGCCCCTCGCGGCGGTTATGGTCGAACTGCTCGGCGTGCCAGGCCAGGACCTCCGCGGCCCGGCTCTTCCAGAACGTCCAGTCGTGGCCGCCGGTTGACACCTTCCAGCGGTACGCCAGGCCCTTCGTATCAAGGACTCGGCGGAAGGCCTGCATCTGGGCGAGCGCGCCGTCGTCGCTGCCCGCCTCCAGCGCGAGCGCAAAGGGCAGGGGACCCTCGTGACGGGCCGCCAGCACCAGGCACGACCGGTCGGCGTACAGACTCAGCGTGGCAGGGGACCGCGGCCCGATCCAGTAGTCCAGGCCCACCGCGCCGGCGTACCCGCGGAGGTCCATGGACCCGGAGAGCACCGTCACGCTGCCGTACAGGTCCGGGTGCTTGATGGCCTGATAGAAGGCCGCGTGGCCGCCCGCCGAGATGCCCGCGATGCCGCGCTGCCCTTTCCGGCGCGAGACGGGGTACCGGGCCTCGACGAAGGCGCGGAGTTCCTGCCTCAGGTACTCGCCCCACTTCATCCAGGGCTGCCTGGGCGAGTCCATGAACCACGTGGCCCCGCCGACCGCCGGGCACACCGCCACGACCTTGTGCCGCGCCAAGTGGGGGTCCAGGGCGCCCTTCCAGGTGTCGTCGCCGTCCAGAAGGCCCGGCAGGAAGTAGACGGCCGGGTACTGGCCGTCGCGGTCGAGGCCCGCGGGCACGCCCACCCAGAACCGTTCGATCTTGCCCGTACCGGGCGACCGGACCATGTACTTCGTCCAGGCCACGCCCGTGCCGGTCGCGGCATACGTGACCGCGGCCAGGCCGGTGATGACCATCGCCGCGATGACGCCCAGGATGAACGTTTTGCCGAAATGTCGCATGGAGAACCTCTCGTCTGAGCGTGCCAGCGGTCCGCGGGCCTCCGGGCGGCCTGCGCCGGCGGCCCGAAAATCGCGCCGCCATTTCATCATCTCATCATAAACGGACGGCCCGGCGGCGTGCTTATTGTATCGACGACCGCCCGGTGGCCTCACGGTCATTCTATCGGCCGGCGGCGTGGCTCACAAGCGGCGGCAGAATCGGCGGGCAGAACGGGTTGGCCCGATGGCAGGGCGCGTGCCTATAATCAGTGACGGGCGCCGCGGACGGGTAGTCCGAGCCACAGCGCCGTCCGCCCGTTTCGGGAGACGACGTGAACGTCCTGGTCGACATCGCGGTCAGCATCGGGGCCATGCTCGAGGAAGCCGGCGTGTACGTCATTGGCGGCTTCCTGGCGGCGGGGCTGGTGTACGTCCTCGTGTCGCGGGACTGGATGACGCGGCACCTGGGCGGCGGGCGGTACACGTCGGTCCTGAAGGCGGCCCTGGTGGGCGTGCCGCTGCCCCTGTGCAGTTGCAGCGTCCTTCCGACGGCCTACGCCCTGCGGCGGAAAGGGGCCGGCCGGGGTGCCACGATCTCGTTTCTCATCTCGACGCCCGAGACGGGCGTCGACAGCATCGCCGTCACGTGGGCACTGATGGGCCCTGTCATGGCGGTGGTCCGGCCGCTGGCGGCCTGCGTGACGGCGGTGACGGCCGGCCTGCTGGAGAGCCTCCGCGGCGAGGGCGGAGGCGAGCCGCTCGCCGAGGCGGTCGCCTGCGAACTCTGCCACAGCGACACGTGCGAGCACGCCGCGGTCCCGAGCCGCTGGGGCCGGTTCTGGCGGTTCGTTCTCTTCGAGATGGGCGACGACGTGGGGCCGTCGCTGGCGCTGGGCCTCGTGCTGGCGGGCCTCGTGGCCGCCCTGATGGGCGACGATATCTTTACAGTCTATCTGGCCGACCCGTGGCTCTCGATGGCCGTCATGCTGGTCGTCGGCCTGCCGCTGTACGTCTGCGCCACGGCGTCGACGCCGCTGGCGGCGGCGCTGGTGCTGAAGGGGCTGAACCCGGGGGCGGCCCTGGTGTTCCTGCTGGTCGGTCCGGCGACGAACCTGGCGACGGTGCTGACGGTCGGGCGGATGCTCGGCAAGGCGTCGGCGGCGATGTACGTCGGGACGATCGCGGTCGTGGCGATTGGATGCGGCGCGGCTCTGAACGCGTTGGCGGGGGCCTTGGCGCTGGACGTGACGGCGGGGGCGACCGCGGAAGTTCTGCCCGAACCGGTCCGCGTGGCGGGGGGCGTCGTGCTCGGCGTGTACCTGGCGTGGTCGGTCGGCCGGTGGGTCTGGCGCCGGTGGCCGCGGGCGGACGCGAAGGCGGCCTGCGGGTCCGCTTGCGAGCACGACGACGGGCACGGTCAGAAGTCCTGAGCGTCGGCCGGACGGCCCTTGCGGTCCGGCGGCTGTTGGCGTAGACTGGGACCTTCATTGACTTCTCCGAGAAAGGCGAGGTAAGCATGCGCACATCGGTTCTGGTGGCTCTGGCCGTCGCAGCGACGGCCGTCGGCGTCGTCGGGTGCAGCGAGGCCGAGAGGGCCCGGCAGGTGTACACCGACCTGGAGACGGCCATCAAGATCGCCCGGGACCAGGTGTACCCGGCGACGGTCCGGGTGGACGCGCGCCGCGAGGAGTACGTGGACGGCAAGAAGCGGCGGACGGGCGGCAACGGGTCCGGCGTCATCTTCGACGAAGAGGGACACATCCTGACGAACTTCCACGTGGCCGGCCGGGCCGACGAACTCACGGTCGTCCTGTTCAGCAAGGAACGCGTCAAGGCCCGGCTGGTGGGCGGCGACCCGTGGACGGACCTGGCGGTCATCCAAATCGACCTGGACGAGGTCAAGGAGAAGGGCCTGTCGTTCCGCCACGCCACGTTCGGCGACTCGGACGCCATCCAGGAGGGCGAGAGCGTCCTGGCCATCGGAAGCCCGTTCGGCCTGTCGCGGTCGATCTCGTCGGGCATCATCTCGTGCAGCGACCGGATTCTGGGCAGCGGCATGCCGCTGCCCGGCGGCCTGGAGACGGGCCTCTTTAACACGTGGCTCCAGACCGACGCCGCCATCAACCCCGGCAACTCGGGCGGTCCGCTGGTCGACCTGCGCGGCCACGTCGTCGGCATCAACACCCGCGGCGGCGGAAACGACCTGAGCTTCGCCGTCCCCATCAACGTGGCGAAGGACGTGGTCCGCCAGATCCTGGAGAACGGCAAGGTGACGCGGAGCACGATCGGCCTGGCCCTTCAGCCGCTCCAGGACCTGGAGACGTTCTTCGACGTCGGCAAGACCGAAGGGGCGATCATCTCGAGCGTGGAACCCGTCGGCCCGGCCGCCAAGGCCGGCATCCTGCCGCAGGACATCCTCATCGAGTACGACGGCGAGCAGGTCATGGGGCGTTATCCGGAGCAGTTGTTCTACCTCCGGCGCCGGGTGTCGCAGACGCCCGCTGGGGCCCAGGTCGAGGCCAAGATCAAGCGGGCCGGCGAGGTGCGCACCGTCACGCTCGTCACCGAGGAACTGACGACCGTCCGCAGCGAGGAAGAGAACTTGGACAAGTGGGGCCTGGTAGGCCAGGACATCACCGAACGCCTCGCCCAGAAGGAGAAGTTGCCCGACACCCGGGGTGTATATGTGACGGGCGTCCGGCGGGGCGAACCCGCCCAGGAGGCCGGCGTCGAAGATCGCGACGTCATCCTGAGCGTGGGCACCAAGGAGATCACGAACATCGAGGACCTCCGCCGCGAGTACAAGGCCACCCTGGCCGCCAAGCAGGAACGCGTCCTCCTGAAGGTCCGGCGGGGGCAGGGCGTGGTGCCGGTGCTCATGAAGATCGATTACGCCAAGGGCAGAAAGCCGGCGCCCCAGCCCAGACCGAAGCCCAAGCCGGAGCCCTCGGCCGAGGAACCCGCGCCGGAAAAAGAGGGCGCGCCCGAGAAGGAACCCGAGGCCGGGAAGCCGCCTGAACCATCGGACGACTCCGGGGCCGCCGGCGAGCCGCAGGCGAGCGCGGCTCGGGGCTGAGGCCATAGGGGCCCGGCCCGCGGTCTGCCGGAACGCGTCAATCGCACACAGCGCAACATGAGAGGAGCGGTTATGTCGATTCGTATGTTCGTTATGATGCTGGCCGGCCTGGTCGTGGCCATGGCGGCTGCGGCGGCGGACGCGGACCCCGTCGGCGACCAGGTCCGACAGGTGTACGACAAGGTCGTCCCGTCGACCGTCATCGTGACGTTCTACATCCAACAGGAGGGCGGGGAACGCATCAACGCGCACGTCCTTGGCACGGTCATCACCGACGACAACGTCATCATGTTCGCGAGCGCCGCCATCCCGTCGCAGGTGGCCATCTCCCAGTTCCAGGACTTCGGCATTATCGTGAACGAAGGCGACGACCTGGCCGAGTACAAGGCCGACTACCTCGGCAAGGACGACCAGGCCCAGGTGGCCTTCCTGAAGGTGACCGACGCCAAGGCCCCGAAACTGCCTGCCCTCGTGTTCGACGAGGGAGCCGAGGTGGGCGTCGGCGACGCCGTCGTCTCGATGGCCAACCTCGGCGAACCCGACGCCTTCACCCGCGTCGTCCAGGTGGCCCGCGTGGCCGCACGCATCGAGCAGCCGGTCGAGACGTACCTGTGCACGAGCGGCCTGGGGTCGCCGGGGACGCCCGTCCTGACGCTCGACGGCAAGACCGTGGGCATCGTGGGGCTGGTGCGGCTCAACCAGGGGACGAACGCCCAGCCGAAATGGTCGCTGGCCCAGGTCGTCTGGCCCGTCGAACGGTTCATCGAGCGCCTCAAGAACCTGCCGAAGGGCGGCAAGTCGGTCCGCCAGGCCTGGGTGGGCGTCCATACGCTGACGCCCATCACGAAGGAACTGGCCGAGTACTTCAACCTGGGTGACCGCCGGGGCGTCGTGGTCGGCCAGGTCATCGAGGACAGCCCCGCCGACAAGGCCGGCATCAAGGCCGAAGACATCATCCTGGCGGTGGCCGGTGAACCGATCAGCGGCACCGAGGGGCAACTGGTCGAGAACTTCATGAACAACATCCGCCAGCGCAAGGTCGGCGAAAAGGTGCCCCTGGAGGTCTGGCGCGAGGGCAAGACCCGCACCGTGACCCTGGCGCTCGGCCCGCAGCCCGCCAGCGCCGCCGAGGCCGAGCGGTACGCCAACACGCAGTTCGGCCTGACGGTGCGCGAGATGGTCGTCGGCGACCGCCTGGCCCGCGAACTGCCCAAGGACGAAACGGGCGTCGTGGTGGCGTTCCTGAAGCCGGCCGGCTGGGCCGCCGACGGCGGCCTCCAGGGTGGTGATATCATCAAGAAGGTCCAGGACCAGGACACGCCCAACCTGGCCACCTTCAAGAAGGTCTTCCAGGCCGAACTCAAGAAGAAGCCGGCGGAGGTGGTCCTGTTTGTCCTGAGGGGCAAGAAGGATACGCACGTGGTGCGCATCGAAGCGCGGTGGTAGCGGTGACGTAGAAAATCCTGCGCCCATCGCGGCGCACAGATCGCGGTGGCGTAAACGAGTTCGCGCGGCCCGTACGGGCCGCGCTCTTTTTCAGGAGGTGCCGCGCGGCCCGTGCGGGCCGCGCGGTTTCTGATGAAAGTCCGGTCGAAAGCGCCGCCGCCTCAGCCGCCGACGACGATGGTCCCGAGCGGCCCACGCATGAAGACGAAGACCAGAAGGCCGACCGACTCGGCGATGCCCATGGCGATGATGACCAGGGCGAACCCCTTGCCGTCCGACTCGCTGAGCATCCGGCATCCGGCGGCGCCGATGGCGCCCTGCATCCAGGCCGACAGGAGTTCGCCGAGCCCGGTCGCCAGGCCGATGCCGAACAGCAGGCCCCCGTGGGCGCCGGCGACGGCCAGTTTCTCGGCAATGCCGTTCA
The DNA here is from genome assembly GCA_016782785.1 of Planctomycetota bacterium. Classification (GTDB taxonomy): domain Bacteria; phylum Planctomycetota; class Phycisphaerae; order FEN-1346; family FEN-1346; genus BS750m-G62. Next base: position 9,392 of record JADHXV010000076.1, read on the forward strand.
TCACGATCATGCCGTAGAGCGTCTGCGTGATGGGCAGGGCCACCAGAATGACGTAGATGAACCGGATGCCTTTACCGGCCTTGGCGTCCTTCGCCCAGGCGCCGGCGGCGGACTGGCCGGCGATGCCGCATCCTAAGGCGCTACCGACCGCGGCCAGGCCGATTGCCAGGGCCGTTCCCATCTGCCCGAAGAAAAGGGAGGTGTCCATGGTGCAGTCTCCTCACGTGCGTTTGACGGAAAAAGGTTCGTACGCGTAGCCACTCCATGTCATACCCAGGTTATTCGAGAACTCCAGCATGTTCAGCCGGACGCCGTGTGCCAGGAGCGATAGGGCCGAAAGCACCACGTTCAACGCATGGCCGAGAACCAGAACCGGCACCATGCCGTACCACGGCATGGGCGACGCCATGTTGTTGAACTCGATGGCCAGCGCCGTGCCCGCCAACCCGATGGCCATCAGCCGCAGGTAACTGATCGTATCGCCGAACATGCCGATGGCGGTCAGCGGCATATTGGCCAGGCCCAGGCCGACGCCCTTCAGGATGTTGCGCTGTGCCTCGGCAAACAGAAGGGCCAGTCCGCCCCCGCCGACGAGCAGCCACAGGTACACGTCAAAGAACGGCGCCTTCAGGACCAGCGTGTTGACGAGTCCGTACACGCCCCACAGGAACGCCCCCCAGCCCAGCATGCCGAGAAACCGCGGGTGCGGGAAGTACGCCATGGCCTTCCAGGCGTAGGCCACGCTCAGATGAATCGCCCCGATCAGGATGCTCAGCCACATCAGCCATTGCATGGCTTCCTGGCCCATGCTCACGGTTACGGGAGCCCCGTTCTCATAGAGCGGACCGATGCCGGGCACTCGGCCGAGATACGGGCTGACGTCGTACCCGAAGAAACTGGCAACCAGAAAGCCCCAGACGATAGCCAGGATGCCGACCACCATGACCAGTTTGCCGATCAGACCGGCCCCCGCCGCCTTCAATTTCCTGTAAAACACGATGGGCAGCAGCGTGTAGACAAGGCCGTAACCAAGGTCGCAGATCATAATGGCCGAGAAGATCGGCAGGGCGATCATGAACGCCGCCGACACGTCGAACTCGCGATAGCCGGGCACCGTGCCCAGCACGTCGAACAACCCCTTGATGGGCCGGGCCCACCACGGGTACCGGATGAGGGTGGGCGGCTCGTCGTCCTCGGCGGGTGCGACGATCTCGACGGCCGCGTGGACGCCTTCGTCGGCCAGCCGACGGGCGAGGCCGTCGGCCTCCTCGGCCGGCACCCAGCCCTGGAGCGCGAAGAGCGAGTCGTTCTCCAGGGCGCTGCCGAGCGCTGTGGTCCAACGGGCCTTTTCGGAGAGGGCGGCGCGGGCCTTCCGCATCTCGGGTGCGAGGGCCGCCAGGTGCCGAAGGCGGGCCGAGTCGGCCTTCAGCGCCTGGTCGATTTCCTTGGCCTCGGCCCGAAGCGCCGGCCGGTCGCGCAAGGGCAGGAGGATTTCTTCGGCCCCCTCGGGCATGCTCCGCTCACCCGTGCGGTCGACGACGGCCACGAGCGCCCGCTTGCGGTCCCACTCGCCCACGACCTGGACGCACTCGGCCTCGACCCCACGCACGGCGTCGCGCGGGACAACGTAGAAGCGGACCTGGATTCCCGCGTGGGCGAGGGCCTGGAACTGCTCCAGCCGCACGTCGCCCCACGGCGTGAGGTGCTCGATCTGCCGGTGGAGCGCCGAGAGGCGGTTCAGCCGTTCGGCGCTGTCGCGCTGGATGCGGAGGACCTCGTCGGCGGCGTCGGTGACCGCCACGTCGGGCGGCTGGCCGTCGGCCTCGGTCGCCTCGAGAATCTGGACGGCCCGGCCCACGCGGTCGAGGGCGTCGGCGGTCTCGGCGTCGGGCGCGGCGCGGGCCGGGTCCACCGGCTTGACGTGCAGGACGCCCAGGCCGCGGAGGGCCGCCAGGAGGGCCTCGCGGTCGGCCCGGCGCGCGACGATGAACGTCTTGGCCATCGCGACGATCATGGCGCGGCCGCTCCTTCGTCGGTGCCCGGGACGCCGGCGGCCAGCGGCTCGGCCTCGGCGAGTTTCTCCTTGGCGATCTTGGCCCGGCAGACGGAGGCCGTCATCTCGTCGCCCAGGTGAATGCGGATGCGCCGGATGTTGTTGCGGCTGCGCGGAATCATGACCTTCTCGAACAGGTTGACGCGCTGGAGGATCTTCGTCAGTTCCCGCCGCAGCCGGTCGTGCTGCTCGCGCAGGACCCGGGCCCGGGCCTGGAGGCGGTTGCGCTCGCGCAGGTCCGAGATGGCCTGGTCGACCCACGCCGGCGTGGCGAACAGGCTGTACGTGGGCGTGGCGAAGACTACCTCGTCCAGGACCGGCACGCGGACGCCCGCGACGTTCGTCGTGGAGGTCCGGACCTCCTGGGGCTGGGCGGCGGCTTCGACGTCGAGGCCGGCCCGGTCGGCGAGCACGCGGCGATAGGCGTCGAACCGTTCCTGGGCCCGGCGGGCCTCGGCGTCGGCCTGGCGGAGTTTCTTCGTCACCTCGCGGACGGTCAACTGGAGTTGCTGCTGCTTGAGTTTGAGCGTGGGCAGATACCGCTCGTAGCGCGCCAGGAGGTCGCGCTGGTGCTTGAGTTCGGGCCGCGTGTATTTGATCTTCTTCGCCATGACAAGGTCCGACGTCTTACGCCTCTTCCTTGGTGCCGACGGCCTCGGGCTCACGTTCGGCCTGCTCTTCGCGGCTCGGCTCGGCGAGGTCCCTGGGCCAGTGGTTTTCGATGACGGCCCGGCGGATACCCGTCTCGGCGGGCTCGAAGCACTCGGCCAGCATCGCCCAGCACCGGTCCAGGG
>JADHXV010000077.1 GCA_016782785.1 Planctomycetota bacterium
CGCCTCCGGGTCCGCCGTCGGCACGGCCGACGCCAGGCGATGGACCCGCTCGAACGCCTCGGCCGACGGGGCGTCGCACCAGAAGTACTCCTTCTCGGCCCGCGGCTCGACCCGCGCCGTCATCTGGCACGTGTACACCCAGCCCAGGGGCGACCCGCTGTCGCCGTCGCCGTGGCCCAGCGACAGGCGCTCGGGCGGCATCATGTAGAAGCCGTCGCCCTTGTACCCGTTCATCCGGAAGTCCAGGGGCACCCAGCCCAGGCCGTCGAGGTACACCTCGTTCCACCGGTGCTGGGCCCGGTCGAAGAAGCACGGTGCGCCGGCGCGGAACATGGTGCCACCGATGTACCGGGCCGGGATGCCCCGCGCCCGGCACAGCGCGATGAACGCGTACGCCAGTTCGCTGCACGACCCGGTGCCGCGGCGGAGCACCGTCTCGGCGTTGTCCCAGCCGCCCGACAACTCGTAGCGGACGTGCTTGTTGATATAATCACATATCGCCTGAACGGCCTCGCGGTCGGACAGCGTCTCCGGCCCCAGGTCCTCGGCCGTCTGGCGGATGTAGGCCGACGCGACGCCGTACGGCCGCTGGTCGGCGAGGTACATCTGCCGGACGGCCGGGTCGAGCGTGGCCGCGGGGCCCTCCTGCGCGGAGCTGTCGGACGCGGAGCCGTCGGGCGGGCCATCCAGGTGGTGGCGGGTTCGCCACGTCGTCACGCGGGCCATCCATCGGACGGCCGCGTACTCGCCCGCCGGGATGCAGGGCAGAACGAAGCGGGCGATGCGCCGGCCGTGGGCGTCGGTCAAAATCTCGGCAGGCTCGGGCTGGAACCGCAGGTCGTGGACCGTCTGGCGAGGCTCGTCCTGCGGCAGGAAGAACGTGCAGGTGACATCCTCGGCGGCCCGGCCGGCCGGGGCCGTCAGGCGGTACGACGCCACGACGCACCGCGTGGCGGCGTCGCTGCGCTCGACGTGGGCGGGGACCGCCGCAGACACCACGGGGACGACCACGGCGGGCGCCGGCGGGCCGCCCGGCGTCTGCATGCAGCCGGCCGCACACGCGAGCAGGGCCAGGAGGGGTATCAGACGTTTCATGGGGGCCCTCGCGTGTTCGTGTTCCCGGGGGTTCGCTTCGCGTTGCCCGGGGTTTCGGTGCGCTCAACCCCGGGGCGTTATGCGCTCAACCCCGGGCTTGCGCTTGGGCGGCGCGGACGGTGTTTCGAAGCAGCATCGCCACCGTGACGGGCCCTACGCCGCCGGGCACGGGCGTGATGGCGCCGGCCACCTCGGCGGCCGAGGCAAAATCCACGTCGCCCACCGTCTGCATCTTCTTCTTGCCCTTCTCGTTGAGGACCGGCTCGCCCTTCTCGTCGAGCACCGGCACGCGGTTGATGCCCACGTCGATGACGGTGGCTCCCGGCCGGATGTGCTCGCCGGTCACAAGGCCCGCCTTGCCGGCCGCGACGACCAGGATCTCGGCCCGCGTGGTGTGGGCCTTCAGGTCGCGCGTGCCGATATGGCAACACGTGCACGTGCCGAGGGCGTTCGTGATGAGGCAGACGAGGGGCTTGCCGACGATGGGCGAATGGCCGACGACGACGCACTCGGCGCCTTTAATCTCGCAGCCGGCGAACCGGATGAGTTCGAACGCGGCGGCGGCGGTGCACGGGACGAGGTCGGCCCCCTCGTAGAAGAGCAGTTTGCCGAGGTTGGCGGCGGTGATGCCTTCGACGTCCTTGGCGGGCGGGATGCGCTCGGCCATGTCGCGAGCGTTCATCCCCTCGGGCAGCGGCATCTGGAGCAGGATGCCGTGGACCGACGCGTCGGCGGCGAGGGCGTCGATCCGGGCGGCCACGGCGTCGGCGCTCGAGTCGCCCGGCATCTCCACCAGGTCGTACGCGATGCCTGCTTCCGCACAGGACTTGGCCTGGCTGCGGGCATAGACACGGGCGCCGGCGTTGTCGCCCACGAGGAGGGCGGCGAGGCGGGGCGGCGCGCCCCTCGCGGCCTGGACCGCGGCGATGCCGGGGGCGAGTTCGGCGCGGAGGCGGTCGGCCAGGGCGTTGCCGTCGATGAGGCGCGCGGGCATGGGGGCTCCCTTCTCTTGGCGCGGTGGCCAGTCTTGGCCACCGCGCGGCGGACAAGACTGCCCGCCGCGCAGCATACGCACCCCTCGACTGGAGCGCGGTGGGTCTCCGTACCCACCGCGCGGAACTCACAACGCCGCGGTGGCCACGCGGCGGGTGCGGAGACCCGCCGCGCGGAATGTGCGCCGTCAGGCCAGTTCAGCGCGGGCGAGGATGTCGGGCACCACGTCGTCCCAGCCCAGGGTCATCAGGTGGGCGCCCTGGCACATCGGCCGCATGGCGCGGATGAGGTCGCCCGCGATCTCGGCCGCCACCTTCTTGCGGTCCTCCTTGGGCGCGTCGGCCATGCGCTGCGTGATGGCGTCGGGCACCTGGACGCCCGGCACCTTCTCGTTCATGTACCGGGCCATGCCGGCCGACTTCAGGACCACGATGCCCACCAGGATGGGCACGTCGATGCCGGCAGCGGCCTCGACGAACGCCTCGAACCGCTCCGGGTCGTACACGGCCTGGGTCTGGACGAACTGGGCGCCCGCCTCGACCTTTTTGCGGAGTTTGAGGACCTGGGGTTCCATCGGCTCGGACCCGGGGGCCGCCACGCATCCCTTGAAGAACGTGGGGGCGCCGTCGAGGTCGTTGCCGGCCAGGTCGTGCCCCGCCTCGAGCGCGGCCGCCGCCTGGATGAGGTGGACCGAGTCGAGGTCGAAGACCGGCTTGGCCTGCGGGTGGTCGCCCATCAGCACGTGGTCGCCGGTGATGAGGAGGACGTTTTCGATGCCGAGGACGGCGGCCGACAGGAGGTCGCTCTGAAGGGCCAGGCGGTTGCGGTCGCGGCAGACCACCTGGTAAACCGGCTCGATGCCGCGCTCCAGGAGCAGCCGGCACATGGCCAGCGAACCGGTCCGCATGACGGCGGTCTGGAGTTCCGTGACGTTGACGGCCAGCACACGGCCCCGGAGGTGGCGTTCGGCCTCTTCCAAAGCCGGCTCGACGTGGGTGCCCTTGGGCGGCCCGATCTCGCCGGTGACGGCGAAGCGGCCGGCCGCCAGCGCGTCGCGCAGTTGGCTCATGCGGGTTCCTCTTGGGGACGCTTCTTCTTGGGGCGTTCGGGCTTGGGCCAGCGGTACGCCCGCGGATGGTGATGGCTGCTGTGGTCGTGCGGGCCCTGGATGCCGGCGACCTTGTCCAGGTGGCCGCGGTCTTTCAGTCGGCGGTAGATGAGGATCCAGGCGCAGTCCTTCTCGGGGTCGACCTCGCATTTGCCGTCGGCGCTGTACCCGCCGCAGGGCCCGTTCAGCAGGCCCTTGCTGCACCGGGTCATGGGGCAGATGCCGTCGGTCATCTCCAGGACGCACTCGTTGCAGACGGAGCACTTCTCGACATACCGGCCGAGGGCCTCGACCTCGCCGACGAAGAGGCTCTCGGTGCCGGGGTGGACCTGCTTCGGGTCGAGGCGGTCGCCGAGGCTCTGGACCCCCGTGCCGCAGGCCATGACGAGGATGGAGTCGGCGGCGTCGATCTCGGCCTGGTGTTCCTTGACGCCCTCGCGGACGCCGCCGGCGCGGCAGGCCGTGTCGAAGACGCACGTGCCGGTGACGGTCTTGCCGGCCTCGGTGAGGCGCCCGCGGAGTGCGTCGAGTTCCTCCTGGCCGCCCACCTTGCAGGCGGTGGCGCACTCAGAGCAGCCGGCCAGGAAGACCTTTTCGTCGGTCTCCATGGCGGCGAGGAGGTCATCGAACGGTTTTTGTTTCATGATGATCATGGTTTGACTCTCATACGGCGTCGCAGGAACACGCGCCGGGCAAGCCCGGCGGCTAAATACGTGTCGCGCCACTCGTTCATTTATTGTTAGCGCGGAGGAGCCGTTAGAAAAGCCCCACCACGTTGCCGGCGTCGTCGATATCGACGCGCCGGCCGGCCGGGTCGGTGGGCAGGCCGGGCATCGTCTTCATGTCGCCGCAGAGCGGATACAGGAACCCCGCCCCGACCGAGGCCCGCACGTCGCGGACCGGCAGCGAGTAATCGCGCGGCACGCCCTTCCAGGACGGCTCGTGCGACAAACTCAGGTGCGTCTTGGCCATGCAGATAGGCAGATTGCCGAAACCGAGCGCCTCGAACCGGGCGATGGCCCGCTCGGCGGCCTTCTCGTACGTGACGCCGGCGGCGCCGTACATCGTCTTGGCGATCGTTTCGATCTTCGCCTTGACGGGCGCGTCCAGGTCGTAGAGGAACCGGAACTCGTTCGGGGCGTCGCACGCCTCGACGACGGCCTCGGCCAGTTCCGCCGCGCCGCGGCCGCCCTCGGCCCAGGCGGTGGACCGGCAGACGCGCCGGGCGCCGGCGGCCTCGGCCCGCTCGCGGATGACGGCGTACTCGCTCTCGGCGTCGGTAGCGAAGTGGTTGACGGCCACGACGCACGGCAGGCCGTGCAGGCGGACGTTCTCGATCTGTTTGACGAGGTTGGCGCAGCCCTCGGCGACGGCCTCGGGGTCTTCGCGGCGCAGGCCCTCGTCGAGCGGCCGGCCGGCCACCACCTTGAACCGCCCGCTGTGCATCTTCAGCGCCCGGACCGTGGCCACGAGCACCACGCAGTCGGGCCGAAGGCCGGACTGCCGGCACTTGATATTGATGAATTTCTCCATGCCGATGTCGGCCCCGAAGCCCGACTCGGTCACGGTGTACTCGGCCAGGCGGGTGGCGATGTCGTCGGCCAGGATCGAGGAGTTGCCAGGCGCGATGTTGGCGAACGGCCCGGCATGGACGAAACACGGCGTGTGCTCCAGCGTCTGCATCAGCGTCGGCTTGACAGCATCGCGCAAGAGGACCGTCATGGCCCCCGCCACGCGCAGGTCGTCGCACGTGACGGGGCGGCCGTCGCGGCGCCAGGCGACGATCATGCGGCCGAGGCGCTCGCGCAGGTCCCGGAGGCCGGTCGTCAGGCCCAGGATGGCCATGACCTCGCTGGCAGCCGTGATGTCGAACCCCGTCCGGCGGACGATGCCCGAGCCGACGCCCGTGATGATCTCGCCCAGGGCCCACCGGTCGTTCACGTCCAGCACGCGCCGAAGCGCCGGCGCGTAGGGGTCGATGTCGAGCGGGTTGCCGTGATAAATCTCGTTATCGATAAAGGCGCACGCCAGGTTGTTGGCCAGGGTGGCGGCGTGGCTGTCGCCGGTCAGGTGGAGGTTGAAATCCTCCATCGGGACGACCTGGCTGCGCCCGCCGCCGGCCGCACCGCCCTTGATGCCGAACACGGGGCCCAGGCTCGGCTGGCGGATGCACGTGCAGACCTTCTTGCCGAGGTGCGCCAGGCCCAGCGACAGGCCGATGGTGGTGACGGTCTTGCCCTCGCCCAGGGGCGTGGGCGTGACGGCCGTCACGTCGATGTACTTGCCGCGGGGGGCGTCGGCCAGGCGCGAGAGGATGCCGAGGTCCACCTTGGCCTTGTACTTGCCGTACAGTTCCAGTTCGTCATCATGGACGCCCAGGGCGGCGGCGACCTCCTGAATCGGCTTGAGTTGGGCCGCGTGGCCAATCTCCAGATCGTTCGGCATAAACAACCTCTCCGCTCGCAGAACCGGCTGGTTGATCGCCCGGGAAAAGCGACATACGTTGCCCGAAACTCCTGCCCCGGACGGGTGGTCACTGTAGGCGGGCCGGCGGACGGGGTCAAGCCATTTCAGGCGGGGCGCGTGGGGCGCGGCCGGAAGCGATGTCATGACTTCCGCGTGGCGGCCTTCGGCATACGCCTCCGTATGGACCAGGCCGCCGCGGTTCTCGCTCGTGTGCCCGCGTGGTGGCCTGGAAAGGCCACCACGCGGGAGTTACGAAGCCACTTGGAATCGCCGCGGAATCCGTGGTTGACACCCGGGCGGCGGCCGGGTATACTTCCGCCTCTCCGAAAGGAGATGAGCGGTTTCCCATGGGGTAATGGTTCCGCCCGAAGGGGCGGACGTGGGGCTCCGGCGACGCGGCCGCTGAGTCCAAGCCCCGGAAACGCCCAGCATCGCCGCGCATCTCCCTCGCGGGCTGCGCGATACGCAGAATCAGGTTCGGAGGATACGCCTGCGCCGAGGTTGGGCCCCGCCCCGCCGCATGCTGTGCCGTTTTGCTCTTTGACTTTCGACTTTGGACTTCTGTTCGTTGACTTTGGACTTTGGACCTTGGACTTGGGACTGTCTTCCATGGCCAACCACCTGAAATCCGACTGGTTCAACCAGCCGCTGGCCGGCATGCCGGCCCGCGCGCTCCTGTTCGCCACCGGCACCGTGACGCCCGAGGAAATGGAGAAGCCGTTCATCGGCCTGGTCTCGAGTTTCACGGACCTGATTCCCGGCCACGCCCACATGCGGCGGCTGGAGCGGAAGATCGAGCACGGCATCTTCGCGGGCGGCGGCGTGGCCTGGCTCTTTTCGGTGCCCGGCATCTGCGACGGTATCGCCATGGGCCACTCCGGGATGCACTACAGCCTGCCCAGCCGCGAACTCATCGCCGACATGGTCGAGACCATCACCCTGGCCCACCGGCTGGACGGCCTGGTGCTGCTGACGAACTGCGACAAGATCACGCCCGGCATGCTGATGGCGGCGGCCCGGCTCGACACCCCCGCCATCGTCGTCACCGCCGGGCCGATGCACTCCGGCCGGTACAAGATGGAGCGGCTCGACCTGGTCCACGATACCTTCGAGGCCGTCGGCCGGTACAAGGCCGGCCAGATTTCCGAAGACGACCTGAAGTGCCTGGAACTGGAGGCCTGCCCCGGCGGCGGCTCGTGCCAGGGCCTCTTCACCGCCAACACGATGGCCTGCGTCACCGAGGCGATGGGCATGAGCCTGCCCGGCTGCGCCTCGGCCCTCTGCGCCAGCGCCAAGAAGGACCGCATCGCGTACGAGAGCGGCAAACGGGTCGTGGACTTGGTGCGCCAGGGCACGACGGCGCGGCGAATCCTCACGCGCGAGGCCCTCGCCAACGGCATCGCCGTGGACATGGCGCTGGGCGGCTCGACGAACACGGTGCTGCACATTCCGGCCATCGCCCACGAGGCCGGCGTCGAGTTGCCGCTGGAAGTCTTCGACGAAATCAGCCGCCGCACGCCGCACATCGCCAACTTCCGGCCCTCCGGCGACATGATGATGGAAGACCTGGACTACGCCGGCGGCATCCCGGCGGCCCTTCGGCGCATCAAGACCGTGCTGGCGGACTGCCCGACCGTAAGCGGCGCCTCGACCTACGAAATCGCCGACGCCGCCCGCATCTTCAGCGACGACCTGCTCCGACCCATGGACCGGCCGTACCATAAGGAGGGCGGCATCGCCGTCCTCCGCGGCACGCTGGCGCCCGACGGCGCGGTCATCAAGCAGAGTGCCGTGCCCGAGTCCATGCGGACGTTCACCGGCACGGCCCGCGTCTTCGACGCCGAGGAGGCGTGCAACGAGGCCGTCATGGCCGGCCGTATCACGCCCGGCGACTTTGTCGTCATCCGCTACGAGGGACCGGCGGGCGGGCCGGGCATGCGGGAGATGCTCACGGCCACCGCCGCCATCAAGGGCCTGGGCCTGGGCGAGCAGGTGGCCCTGGTGACCGACGGCCGGTTCTCGGGCGGCACGCACGGGCCGTGCATCGGCCACGTGAGCCCGGAGGCCGCCGCCGGCGGGCCCATCGCCCTCGTGCGCGACGGTGACCGGATTACCATGGACATCCCGAACCGCCGCCTGGACGTGGACGTGGACGAGGCGGAACTCGCCCGCCGACGCAAGGCCTGGAAGAAGCCCGCGCCGAAGATCGGTCACGGCTACCTGGCCCGCTACGCCCGGTACGTGACCAGCGCCGCGACGGGGGCGATCTGTAAATGACGAATGACGAATTCCGAATGACGAAACAATGACGAATGACGAGGGCCGAATGACGAATGAGACCGCCCGAGCACCTGTTGTTTTCTTCGTCATTCGGATTTCGTCATTCGGAATTCCCGCCAAAGGCGGGCACTACCCGGTGGTGTAATTGGTAACACAGGAGGTTTTGGTCCTCCCATTCCAGGTTCGAGTCCTGGCCGGGTAGCCATAAACGGCGAGTGACGAGGTGACGGAGTAACGAAGTGATGCAGCAACAGCAAAACGGCAAAACGGCGTGACGACACGACAAAGCCCGGCTCGCCCTTTTAGCCGCGACGCGAAGCGGAGCGCGTAACCGTACGACACGGAACGAACACATGGCCGACACGGACGTCAAGTCGCTCATCCTGGCCGCCGGCATGAGCACGCGCCTGAAGTCCGCCCGCTCGAAGGTCCTGCACGAGGTCTGCGGCAAGCCGATCCTGACGTGGGTGCTGGAGGCCTGCCGAGGGGCCGGCATCGGCCACCAGGTCCTCGTCGTCGGCGCCCTGCGCGACCAGATTCAAGACGCCTACGCCGACGCGGGCGACATCACGTGGGTCGTCCAGGACCCGCAACAGGGTACCGGCCACGCCGTCATAACGGCCGAGGACGCCTTGGCCGACTTCACCGGCGACCTAGTGGTCCTCATGGGCGACGCCCCGCTCATTCGGCCCGAGACCATCCGCACCCTCATCCAGACCCACCGCGACGAGAAAGCCACCGTCACGCTCATCACGGCCATCCTGGACGACCCGAAGTGGTTCGGCCGCATCGTCCGCGACGCGGGCGGGAACCTCCAGGGCATCGTCGAGGCCCGCGACGCCACACCCGAACAGCAGGCCATCCGCGAGGTCAACCCGGCGTACTACTGTTTCGACTGGCCGGCGCTGCGCGAGGTGCTGCCGCGTATCTCCAATAACAATGTCAAGCACGAATACTACCTGACCGACGCGGTGGGCCTCTTGATCCACGCGGGACACAAGGCGCTTGCCGTCCCCGCCGCCCAGCCGGCCGAGTGCGAGGCCGTCAACAGCCGGGCCGACCTGGCCCGCGTCATCGCCCTGGCCCGCCAGCGGATCCTGGCGGCCCACATGGCCGAGGGCGTCACCATCGAGGACCCCGCCACCACGACCATCGACGCCGGCGTCACGATCGGGCCGGACACCGTCATCGGTCCGTGCACGGTCATCCGCGGGCCGAGCACGATCGGCGCGGGGTGCCGGGTGGGCCCGCTGGCGCATCTGCCTGCCGGGACGGTGCTCGACGACGGGGACGAGGTCGGCCCGCCCGCCGGCGGCCCCGCATTCCTTGAACCCGAACCCGGGGAGGCCGACTGATGAACCAGATGAAGATCTTCAGCGGCAGCGCGAACCGCCCGCTGGCCGAGGCCATCTCCGCCCACATCGGCGTGCCGCTCGGCGACGCGCCCGTCGCAAAGTTCCCGGACGGTGAATCGTTCGTCAAGATCAACGAGGACATCCGCGGCCAGGACGTGTTCATCATCCAGCCCACCTGCCGGCCGCAGAACGACAACCTCATGGAACTGCTGCTCTTCATCGACGCCGCCCACCGCGCCAGCGCCGAACGCATCACCGCCGTCATCCCGTACTACGGCTACGCCCGGCAGGACCGCAAGGACGAGGGCCGCGTGCCCATCAGCGCCAAACTCGTGGCCAACATGCTCGAGAAAGCGGGCGCGAACCGCATCCTGACGGTCCATCTGCACGCCCACCAGATTCAGGGCTTCTTCGACATCCCCGTCGATCACCTGCTGCCCGAGCCGGTCTTCGCCGAATACTACGCGGCGCTGGGCCTGGAGGACCTGACGGTCGTCAGCCCCGACGTCGGCAACGTCAAGGAGGCCCGCGTTTACTCCCAACTCCTGAAGGGCGAACTCGCGATCATCGACAAGGAACGCCTCAGCGGCACCGAGGTGCGGGCGGGGGCCCTCATCGGCACCGTCGAGGACCGCAACGTCCTGATTATCGACGACATGATCTCCAGCGGCGGGACCATCTGCAAGGCCGCCTCGCTCATCAAAGACCGCGGGGCCCGCGACATCTACGTGGCCGCCACTCACCCCATGTTCATCCCGGGTTCGATCGAGCGCCTCTGCGCGGCCCCCATCACGCGCATCACCGTCACCGACACCGTGCCCCTGTCGGACGAGGCCGCCGCCTGCGACCGCGTCAAACAACTCAGCCTGGCCGAACTGCTCGGCGACGCCATCGTCCGCATCCATAAGCATGAATCCATCAGCGAACTGTTCCTGAGGAAACTGCGGCGCCCCGAAGAACTTACGCGCCATAACTGAGCGAAAGGAAGCCCCCGTGGCCGCCAAGAACGAGACGCTCCACGCCAAGAAACGCGACGTCGCCGGCACCAAGGCCTGCCGACGCCTCCGCGAAGCCGGCGACATCCCCGCCGTCGTCTACGGCCACAAGGAGGACGCCGTCCCCATCCAGGTGTCGGCCGAGGAACTCGACCAGGCCCTGCGGAGCCGTTCGCGCATGTTCGACCTGCGGATCGGACGCAAGAAGGAAAGCGTCCTCCTCAAGGCCATCCAGCACGACGCCTTCGGCGACGTCATCATCCACGCCGACTTCGTCCGCGTGGCCATGGACGAGGCCATCGAGATCGAGGTGCCCATCGCCCTGAAGGGCGCCCCGAAGGTCGAGCACGCCGTCCTCCAGCAGACCCTGGACGCCCTGAAAATCGAGTGCCTGCCGGGCGACATCCCGGAACGAATCCTGTGCCTGGTGGCCGCGCTCCAGGTGGGCGACAGCGTCACCGTGGCCGATCTCCAGGTGCCCGCCGGCGTCAAGGTCCTGACCGACCCGGAGGTGGTGGTGGCGACGTTGTCGCCCGCCGTCGCCGCCGAGGCAGCCATCGAAGAAGCCGCCGCGGCGGCCGCCGCCGAACCCGAAGTCATCGGCCGCAAGCCCGATGAGGAAGGGGAGGCCGGCGAAGAGAAGGAGTAGGCCGGGGCATCATGCAACTGATCGTCGGGCTGGGCAACCCGGGACGCACCTACGCCGGCACGCGCCACAACATCGGGTGGCGCGTGGCGGAGGCGGTGTCGGACCGCGCCGGCCTCGGCCCGTGTCGCGAGAAGTTCGACGCCCTCCTGGCCGAGGGACGCCGCCGCCGCCGCCAAATTGCCGTCGCCCGCCCCACCACGTTCATGAACGAGTCCGGGCGTTCGGTCCGCCGGATGGTCGACTTCTGGCGCCTCGACCCCGCCGACCTGCTCGTCATCGTGGACGACATGGCCCTGGACGTCGGCCGCCTTCGCCTGCGGGCGGCCGGCTCGGCCGGCGGGCACAACGGCCTGACGTCGATCGTCGCCCACCTGGGCCACGAGGCGTTCGCCCGGTTGCGGATGGGCATCGGCCCCGCCCCCGTCCGCGACGACCACGTGGACTTCGTCCTGGGCCCGTTTTCGAAAGAGGAGCAGCCCGCCGTCGACGAGGCCGTCGCCCGGGCCGTCGACGCCGTCCTGGTCTGGCTCGACCAGGGCGTCGAGGCCGCCATGAACCAGTTTAACCGACCCGTCGAATTCGCACACGATGAGCAACAGAAGGAGGAGGCCACTCGGCCGACCAATCATGCCAACCCCTGACGACCTGCGACTGTACGAGGCCATGTTCCTGGTGGACACCGGCGACGCCGCCTCCTGGGACGATATGACCAAGAACCTCCAGGGCATCCTGACCCGCGCGGGCGCCGACCTCATCGGCATCACCCGATGGGACGAGCGGAAACTGGCCTACACGGTCGGGAAGCACAAGCGCGGCACGTACGTGCTGGCGTTCTTCGCGATGGGCAAGGAGGGCTCCGTCACCCAGATCGAGCGCGACTGCCAGTTGTCCGAGAAGGTGGCCCGCCTCCTGATCCTCCGCGCCGACCATTTCAAGGTCGCCGACATGCGCGTCCAGTTGGGCGAGGACGTCAACGAGGAGGTAGCCGCCCGCATCACGGCGCTGCGCGGCGAAACCGAACCCGAGGCCGCCACCGAGACCGCCGAACCCAAGCCCGCGGCCCGCCCCGCCCCGGCCGGCTCCGTTCGCGCCGAGGCCACCGGCCAAGCCGGCCCCGTACCGGCCGAGCCGTCCGCCACCTGAACCCGACGTCTGTAGGGAGGCCACTCATGGCCAACTTCAACCGCGTCATCCTCATCGGCAACCTCACGCGCGACCCGCAACTGCGGTACACGCCC
>JADHXV010000078.1 GCA_016782785.1 Planctomycetota bacterium
GGAAGATCCACGGCGTGCCGAACGCCCCGCGGGCGATGCTCGCCCCCGCGCAGCCCGTCTCGCGGAGCATCGCCAGGACCGATTCCGGCGACCGCAGGTCGCCGCTGCCCACAACCGGCACGGGCAGGGCCTGGACGTACGCGGCGATGGCCGACCAGTCGGCAGCCCCGCGGTATCCCTGTTTGGCGCTTCGGGCGTGGAGCGTGACGGCCACGGCGCCGGCGTCGGCGGCGCCGCGGGCCAGGTCCAGCGCCCGGGCCCGGTCGTCCGCCTCCTCGGTCCAGCCGAGGCGGAGTTTGACGGTGACCGGCAGCGGCGAGGCGGCCACGGCCGCGGCGACCAGCCGGACCGCATCGTCGGGCTTCCGCAGGAACGCGGCCCCGCGGCCGCTGCGGCCGGCGACCCGCCGGCTCGGACACGCGAAGTTCAGGTCGACCAGGTCGGCCGTGCCGCGCGACGCCAGCATCCGGACGGCCTCGGCCAGCGGGCCGGCCTCGCGCGGGGCAATCTGGACGCCCAGCGGCCGGTCGTCGGGGCAGGTGGCCAGCAGGTTGGCGGCCTTCTGCGGGCTCTCGCGGCCGAGGAGTTCCTGGGGCGTGGCCATCTCGGTATGCGCGAGGGCGGCCCCCTCGTGCCGGCAGAGCATCCGGAACGCCAAGTGCGTCCGCCCGTGCATCGGGGCCAGCACCAGGTTCCCCGCCAGCGCAAGCCCACCCAGCCGGAGGGGACGGAGCAGGTCCCGGTCGGCGCGGTCGTAGGCGGCCTTGTGGGTGTTGTCGGTCACGGTCCTCTTGCCTCGCCGATGCGCGGTTTCGCCGGCACCGTAGTACGATACGTTTGCCGGCGCCGCCGTCAAGGGCGAAGGCCGCCGGGCGGCGGCGCACGGCCGGACAAGACCGGCCGTGGCACAGTTGTTTTCCTGCGCGCGGATGTGCCACGGCGGGCCTTGCCCCGCCGTGCTTTTTGGCCGCTCCCCGCACGGCCGGACAAGACCGGCCGTGGCACAGTTGTTTTCCTGCGCGCGGATGTGCCACGGCGGGCCTTGCCCCGCCGTGCTTTTTGGCCGCTCCCCGCACGGCCGGACAAGACCGGCCGTGGCACGTCGCTTTGCCACCCGGGAGTCCCCGCACGGCCGGACGAGACCGGCCGTGGCACGTCGCTATGCAGATGCGGGCGGCAGGGCCGCGGCGGCCCTCGACGGGGCGGGGTTTGGCTAAGGAATCCGCCCCTCCACGCCGATAAGAGTTACTGCCGCAACCTGGTGGGGCGGCGGGAGGACGAGGGTCATGCTCCGGACGGAAATGCGAACCAGCCCGCGCATCACGACGCGGTTGACGGTGGAATCCATCGGCCCCACGCTGAACATCTCGGCCGGGGGCATGTGCGTCCTGATGGCCGATCCCATGCGGGAAGGGACCACGCCTACACTCTACTTCGCCTTCCCGGACGACGAGACCCCCGTCGTCTGCAAAGGCCGCATCACCTGGTGCCGCGCCTCGAAGATCGACCCGGACCTGTTCGAGGTCGGCGTGGCGTTCGTCGACATCGGCGACGCGGACCGGCAGCGGATCATCGACTTCGTCGATACCCATCTGGGCGCCGAGGCCTGACCGATTTTGCCATCTTGTGGTTTGCGTTCCCTGCCATTTGGGGTTACAATAACGCATCGGATGCCGTTCCTTTGGGGGGCGAAGGCGTCCGGCATGCCCGTCTCTGCCACGTGCCCAGGATGCGGAAAGCGCCTGTCCGGCCCCGATTCGGCGGCCGGCCACAAGGCGAGGTGTCCGCACTGCGGGCAGGTGGTACAGTTTCCATCGGCGAGGGATGGTCCCGCGTCCGGGGCCCGCCCGTCTGCCGCGAACGCCTTGGCCGAGGCCCTGGCCCAGGCGGCCACCGAGCCCAAGGCGCCCCAGGTCTCCGCTGAGCCGAAAGGGCCGGAGTCCGCCGCCGCCCCCGAGGCCGCCTCGAAGGAGGCGCCGTCCGGCGCTACGCCCACACCCAGCCGCAGCGGCAGCGTGTCGCGCCATTCCACGACCACGGTGTCGCGGATGCTGGCCCGGGCCAGCCCGTACCAGACGCTCCGCCTGCTGGGCGTGATCATCTTCGGCGTGGGCATCGCCGTGACGGTGCTGGTGGTCCTGGGCGGGTTGGCGGCGCTCATTTTCCTGGCATCGGCGGGCAGCCCCGGCCTGGCGGTGGCCATCTTCGTGGGGTCGCTGGTCGCGGCGGCGCTGGTGTTTCTGGGCGGCAAGACCGCGAGCGAACTCATCCGCCTGTGGGCCGACGTGGGCGATCGCGCCCGCCACATCGCGCAGATGTTCGAAGAGTCGGTTCTGCGGAACCGCCACGACGTGGAATGACGGCGGGACCCCGTCCTTGCGGCCACATCCCTGGCGCACGCGGCAGGGGCCATCGTGCGCGGCGGGCACAGCGGTCCGACGTGGGCTCCCTGAAGTGGCCCGCGCGGTGCCCAGTCTTGGGCACCGCGCATGGAACGCGGCCCGTACGGGCCGCGCAGTTTCGGCCAAGGCACGGCGGGTCGGGAGACCCGCCGCGCGGGAAGTCGCGTTACTTGACGGCGACGGCGCCCATCAGCGCGCCGCTCGAGAGTTTCCATCCGCCCGAGAGCAGGTACTTGCCCTTGCGCAGGGTCATCGGGACCGAGAGCAGGACCTTGCACTTGCGTTCGCCCTTCTCGTCCTTCTCGTAGCGGACCCAACTCATGACCAGGACGATGGCGTCGTCCTTGATCTCTTTCGGCTGGACGCGGGCGGCATGATCCTCGCGCAGGGCCAGTTCCCAGACCTTCCCCAGCACCACGCCCTGCGTCTTGGTGACGCCCAGGCGGAAACAGTTGTACTTCGACCGCTTCAGTTCGTCGGCGATGGCCTGGAGCTGCGGGTCGATGTGTTCCTTCTCTTCTTTAGACGCGTGGATTTCGAGAAACGTGACGGTGACGGTCTTGGCCGAGTCGTCCGCCTCGGCGGCGGCGACCGGAGCGGTGGACGGGGCGGCGCCGGCCAGAAGGAGCCCCGTCGCGATCGCAACTGCCGTCAGCGTGTGCCAGTGCCCGGTCGGTGCCATGACGTCTCCCTGCGTTGCCCTGTGCGCGCGGTATGTCATCCGCTCGGTTCGTCGGGCTCGACCCAGATGGCCGCCACGTCGTCGGCCTCTCCGGCGAAGAAGACGAGGTTGTGGTGCTCGTCGAGCATCCGCAGTTCCATGATATCAACGTCATCCTGCCGCGCCAATGCGCTGGGTTCGAGGGGCGGCGCGCGGTTCAGCCAGAGGGCCGCCAGGCCGAGCAGGACGACGGCTGCCGCCGCTGCCGCGCCCACCAGGTGGGCCATCCAGCGGAACGGGGCGGGCCGGTGCCTCGGCCGGGTACGGTCGACGATCCGCGTCGGGGCCGGCCCCCGGATCACCTGCCGCTCGATGCGCGACCCCGGCTGGGGCACCTCGCGCGCCGGGCGCGGCGGCGGAGGCGGCACTGGTTCCTCGACGGCCACCGCGACGGCGGCTTCGGGCGTCGGCTCCAGGTCGGCGATGCGGGGCCGGGTCTTGAGTTCCGTCTGCGCTTCGCTGCCGGCCAGTTCCGTGCGCAGGCTTTGGGCGATGGCGTCCCACTGGTCGTCGGCGACGGGTGGCGGCTCGTACTGGTCGAGCACGTGCTGGACGCGCTGCTGGTCGTGGACGATCTGCCGGCACCGGCCGCACTGCTCCAGATGGGCGGCCAAGGCATCGTTTTCGAGCGGCGAGAGTTCGCCGTCGGCGTAGCCGGCCAGCATCTGTTTGGCTTCGTCGCAGTTCATGGCAGTTACCCGATCTCCGAGGCCAGGAGCTCGCGGAGCCGCTGGCGCGCGTTGAAGATGCGGCTCATGACGGTTCCGACGCTGATGCCCAGGACCTCGGCGACCTCCTTGTAGGACATGCCTTCCATGGCATAGAGGACGAGGGCGGCCCGGTTCTTTTCCGAGATATTCGCCAGCGCCTCGTCGATGGCCCGTCGCAGATCGTGTTCGGCGGCCTCTTCGGGCGGCGTCTGCTGGGTCGGGCCCTCGGCCGCCGGCTCCGGCGCGTTCTCGGCGTCGAGGCTCTCGGCCCGGCGGTGCGACCGATAACGCCGGTAATCCAGGGCCGCATGCGTCACGATCCGGTACAGCCAGGTCCGAAACGACGACTGGCCGCGAAATCCTTCAATGCCTCGCATGACATGAATGAACGATTCCTGCACCACATCCAGCGCGTCCTCGCGCGAGCCCACCAGCCGGTACGCGATGCCGTACGCCGCGTCGCGGTGCCGGCGGAACAGGTCGTCGAGGGCCTTCGTGTCGCCTTCTTTGAGGCGCTCGACGAGCGCACCGTCGCGTTCGGCCTCACGGGCGGCCGTTTGGTCGCCGGCGCCGTTCTGTTCGGGGTCTCCGTTCATCCAGACGCTTCCCGGTGCAGGGTATTCAGTCTCGGCCCGCCCCATGCGCGGGCCGGCGCGGGTTGGGTGCATGGTCGATTGTAGCCGACCGGCCCCGGCGGGACAACGCGTTTCTGCCGGCGCTCGGCTGGGCGGGCACGCCAAGAAAGTGGCAGACGCCCGGCATGAGGGTGCCACGGTTTGCTCGTCAAACCGTGCGCCCCGCTCGGGCGACACCGATTGACAAGCAATCGGTGGCACCCACAGTCCGCGCGGCGGGTCCGGAGACCCACCGCGCGAGACTCAGCATAACGGGACGCACTGGCGGGCAAGCCGCCGGTGGCACCCGTCATTTCAAACTTGATCGCACGCTAGTGGAACAGAACCAGGAGCCGGGCACCCAGGCCGAGGTAAATCAGCGTCCCCACGATGTCGTTCAAGGAGGTGACGAACGGCCCGCTCGCCAGGGCGGGGTCCACGCCCACGCGGTGGCACCCTAGCGGAACGAGCGTGCCGGTGATGGCGGCGCTCAGCACCCCGCACAGCATGCTGAACGCCACCACGACGGCAAAGCCGGTGTCGTGCCCGAAGAAGATGTAGCCGACGGCCCCCGACACGGCCGCGCACACCGTGCCGACCAGCAGCGCCACCGCCACCTCGCGCCCCAGGATGCTCGTCAGCCGGTACGACCGCAGGTCGCCCATCGCCAGGCCGCGGACCATGACCGTGGACGACTGGAGGCTGACGTTGCCGGCCATCTCGATCATCACCGGCACGAACAGCAGCAGCGCGGTCGTGCCGCCGGGGTCGTACCCCAGCCAACGCATGATCTGGCCCACCAGGAAGCCGGGCAGAAGCGTGATCAGGAGCCACGGCAGCCGCAGCCACGCACGTTTCCAGACCGGCTGATGGAGCGGGTCGGTGGCGCCGGTACCGGCCAGGCGGTACATGTCCTCGGCGGCTTCCTGGTCGGCCACGTCGATGACGTCGTCAACGGTGATGATGCCCTTGACGTGGTTGGTCTGGGGGTCGACGACGGGGACGGCCAGGACGTTGTAGCGCCGGACGACGTCGGCCACCTGCTCGCGGTCCATGTCGACGGGGACGGCATGGACGTCGGTGTCCATGATGTTGCGGATGGGCGTTTCGGGCGGCGAGACGATCAGTTTGATGAGTTCCACGCGGGCGACCAGTCGGCCGGCGGTGTCCGTCACGTACAGGTAGTCGCGGTGGGCGGTTTCGCTGGCGCCGCGCGCCCGGGCAATGGCCTCGCGGACGGTGGCGGCCTCGGGCACCGTCACGAACTCGGTGGTCATCAGGCCGCCGGCCGAGTCGGGCGGATACTCGAGCAGTTCGGCGATTTCGCTGCGGTCTTCGAGGCCGGCCAGGGCCTCGGCGGCCTCGTCGGGCTCCATTTCGCCGAGGACG
Source organism: Planctomycetota bacterium (assembly GCA_016782785.1). Lineage (GTDB taxonomy): Bacteria > Planctomycetota > Phycisphaerae > FEN-1346 > FEN-1346 > BS750m-G62. The sequence continues at coordinate 5,837 of JADHXV010000078.1, forward strand.
TCGGCGGCCTCGTCGGGTTCGAGTTCGGCCAGCGTGCTCTGAAGGGCGTCCGGCCGGATGCGGTCGATCAGGTCCTCGCGCGACTCGCGGTCCAGTTCCACCAGGACGTCGGCCGCGGTTTCCCTGTCCAGCAGCGAAAACAGGGTCACCTGCTCGTCGGGCGTGAACGATGCGAACAGGTCGGCGGCGTCGCTGGGATGGAGGTCGGCCAGCGCCTCGGCCAGGGCCTGCTGGCGGCCCTCCTTGAGCAGGTCGCGGACGGTGGCGATGTACGCCTCGTCCAGCGTCGGGTTGGGTGATGGCGTGTCGGGCACGGCGTCCTCGGCCAGGCGGTGGCGTCCACGAGACCCGGGTTGTGTCGGCGGGCATCGCCGGCGGCGGAAGACCGCCCGGGGCTTCGCCGCCGCGACCGCCGGCCGCAGGCGGGGTGCACGGCGTTCGGCCAGTGCACCTGGTCGGGACTACAAAACCCGGGCGGATGCCGCCCCTTAGAGGCTGTTTCACAACCCCCTCTCCCTTGACGGGAGAGGGCCGGGGTGAGGGTGCAGAAGGCGTTCACTGCCCCGCTATTCCCCCTCACCCTAACCCTCTCCCACCCCGAAGGGGTCCAGACTTCGGACAAGGGGAGAGGGAATTGAAACAGCCTCTTAGCCAGATCGGCTGAGAAAGGAGTCTAGACGCCCCGGCGCAAGGGGTCAATCAGAAAAGGCGTGCCATCGCCGGCTCACGTTCGTACAATAAGTCCTGTTGGACCGGGCGAAGGAGATATGCGTGGCCATAGAGTTCCGATGTGCGTGCGGCGCGCTTTGCCGGGCCGAGGACGACCAAGTTGGCCAGTTGGTCCACTGCGAGGCCTGCGGGCTGGATACCCCCGTGCCATCGGCCGACGATGCCGCCGTCGGCGACGTCGAGGCGTGCGGCGAGGCCGCCCAGGCCCTCCGCGATCAACTGGGCGGCGGGGGCATCGCCGACATCGTCGCCGGCCTTCGCGACACCGACAAGGAAGGCCAGGGGGCTGCCGAGGCCGACAAACGCCGGGCCAACACCGATGCCCTCCGCGAGCAACTCGGCGGCGGCGGCGTGGCCGACCTCGCGGCCGCCCTCCAGAGCGACATCCAGGAGGCCGAGGCCCTCGAGCAGGAAGCCGAGGAAGAGCGCGACCACGAGCACGACCTGGAAGACCTCCAGGGCCAGACCCTTTCGGAGGACGAGAAGGGCCACGCCGCCGAAAAAACCGAGAAACACCGGGCCGCCACCGAAGCCCTCCGGTCCCAACTGGGCGGCGGGGGGATAGGCGACATCGTGGCTCATATGCACGAGGACGAGGCTGCCCTGACCGAGGCCGCCGCCCGGGCCGACAGACGCCGCGCCGATACCGAGGCCCTCCGGTCGCAACTGGGCGGCGGCGGGGCGGCCGATATCGCCAAGGCCCTCCGCGGCGAAGACGACACCGTCCTGGACGCCGGCGAAGGCGAGGGCGGCCCGGCCCAGTCGGGTCTGGAGGCCGGGGCCCCGCCCGCCGCAGGATCGCCCGCCGCGACAGCCCGGCCCGGCCCCTCGGCGGCCCCGTTCCGGCCCGGTGCCGCGGGTCGTCGGCCGGCGCCGAAGAAGAAGGTGCTTCGCGGCCACGAGCGGGCCGCCCATCACCTCGTGTTCAAGCGGTTCATCTGGCTGCCGTCCATGTTCGTGGCACTGGCGTGCATCGCCGTCGGTGTCGGCGCCGCGGTCTTTCACATCCATCCGCGGGAGATTCCGGCGCTCATGTCGGGCAAGCCCAGCCCGTACGAGCAGCACATGGCCCAATTCCGTGAGAAACTGAAGGCGGCCAACATTCTCGCCGACGGATTCGAGATCGTCGAGCACGGCGGCCGGTCCTGGGCCATCCCCCAGGGGGCCGAGAACCACAAGACGTCCAGCGGCAGCGTGTACTACGCGAACGAGGCCGGGTTCGACGAGCCGGCCGTTGACGCCGAGGATTACGTCAAGTCGCAGTCCATCGAGACGGGCCGCGTGACGGGCCTGTTGTCGTTCGGCGTGGGGCTGATCGCGGTGGGCGGGGTGCTGGCCATCCTGAGTTTGTTCGCCCTGCGCGACGTGCTGATGGTCCGCGCCGTGCAGCGCAAGGAAGAGCCGGGTGCCGACGAGGTGATCGAGGGCGAGGTGGCCGAGGACGTCCAGGAGGCCGGAGCGGTCGAAGAGGCGGTCCCGCCCGAAGATGCCGAAGGGGCGGAAGGCGAGGCCGACGAGCTTGCCGCCGGGGAAGGCAAAGAAGTCGCGCCCGGAGAGGCCGAAGAGGTTTCGCCCGAGGAAGCCGAAGAGGTCGCGCCGGACGATGCCGCGGAAGGCGAGGCCGAGAAGGACAAGACCGACTGACCCTCACGCCGGGGATGGTCATGCCGATGCGACGGCGGGCGCGTGCGGCACAACGTGACCCGCCGCTTCCGCGGCGGGCTCGAAAACGTCTTACCCGTCGAGCGTCTGGGCGCAGGTGATGGCGGCGGCGTCGACGATGTCTCGCACATGGCACCCGCGCGACAGGTCGTTGATGGGCTTGGCCAGCCCCTGGAAGATCGGCCCCACCGCCTGCCCTCCGCCGAGCCGTTCGGCCAGTTTGTAGCCGATGTTGCCGGCCTCCAGGTTCGGGAAGATGAGGACGTTGGCCCGTCCGGCGACGGGGCTGCCGGGGGCCTTGGTCCGGGCGACCTCGGGCACGAGGGCGGCGTCGACCTGAAGTTCCCCGTCCACGGTCAGATGCGGCGCCACGTCCTTGACGCGCTGGGCCACGCGTGCCATCCGCTGGGCCGCCTCGTGCTTGGTCGACCGTTTCGTGCTGAACGAGAGGCAGGCGACGACCGGCTCGGTGCCGACGAATTGCCGCCACGACGAGGCGGCGCTGCGGGCGATGTCGACCAGTTGGTCCTCGGTCGGCTCGGGCACCACGCCGCAGTCGCTGAACAGGAGCACGCCCTCGTGGCCGAAGTCGGTCCGCGGCAGGACCAGCACGAAGCACGACGAAAGGGTCTTGAGGCCTTCGCGGGTGCCCACGCCGTGCAGGGCCGCCCGGATGACGTGCGGCGTGGGGCTGGCGCTGCCGGCCACCATGCCGTCCACCAGGTCCGCGTGGACGCACAGGGCCCCGTAGATGACGGGATCGCGGACGGCGTTGCGGGCCTCGTCCAGGGTGCAGCCCTTGTGGCGGCGTCGGCGGTAGTAGGTTTCGGTGAACGCGTCGAGGCGGTCGGGGTCGGCGGGGTCGAGGAACTCCATGGCGCCGACGTCGCCGCCCGAGGCGCAGATGGCGGCGTCCAGGCGGCCCTTCTCGGCCAGCAGCACGGGCCGGCAGAACCCTTCCTGCCGGCACTGGACGGCCGCCTGCACGACGCGCGGGTCGTGCGTCTCGGGCAGGAGGATCCGCCGCCCCAGCGGCCGGACGCGGGCCTTGATCGAGTCGAAGAGGTTCACGGACGGCTCCCGGGGTCGGTGGCAGGGGTGAGGGGGCTCACGCGGGTTCCTCGGCGGCCGCCTTGAGCAGGCCGAACTTGCGAAGCCGGTACCGGAATTGGTCACGGCTGAGCCCCAGCAACTGGGCGGCCTGCGACTGGTTGCCGCCCGCGTGCTCCAGGGCCTTCTCGACCAGCCGCTGCTCGAGCAGGGCGAGGTTCACGCCTTTGGGCCCGAGGACGATGAGCGGCTCGGGGTCCGACTCGGGCTCCCCGGTGGCGATGATGGCGGGGGTCAGCAGTTCGGCCGGCAGCGAGTCGATGGTCAGCCGGCCGCCGCCCGTCAGAAGGACGGCCCGCTCGATGAGGTTCCGCATCTCTCGGATGTTGCCGGGCCAGGCGTAGGCCTGCATGACGGCCATGGCGGCCGGGTCGATGCCCGTCATCTGCTTGTGGAACTCGGCCTTGAACTGCTCCACGAAGTGGTTGGCCAGGATGGGGACGTCCTGCGGCCGGTCGCGCAGCGGCGGCAGCGTTATCGGGAAGATGTTGAGCCGATAGAACAGGTCCTCGCGGAACTGGTTCTTCGCGACCAGGTTGCGCAGGTCCTTGTTGGTGGCGGCGATGATGCGGACGTCGACCACGATGTCCACCGTGCCGCCGACGCGCCGGAACGCCTTCTCCTCCAGGAACCGCAGGAGTTTGGCCTGGAGCGGCGGGGGCATGTCGCCGATCTCGTCCAGGTAAATCGTGCCGCCGTCCGCCAGTTCAAACAGGCCCTTCTTCTGCTCGCTCGCGTCGGTGAACGCCCCTTTCTCGTGGCCGAAGAGTTCGCTTTCCAGCAGCGTCTCGGCCAGGGCCGTACAGGTGATGTTCATGAACGGGCGATCGGCGCGCGGGCTGTTGTAGTGGAGGACCTTGGCCACCAGGTCTTTGCCCGTGCCGCTCTCGCCCTGAAGCAGGATCGTCTTGGCCTCGCTGGCGGCCACGTTCCTGAGGAGGTTCAGGACCTCGATCATGTGGGGGTCGCGGGCGACGATGCGGCCGAAGCCCGACGCGTCCTGCTCCGTGGCGCGGAACCGTTCCACCTCGGTCCGCAGGCGCTTGGCCTCCAGGGCCTTGTCCACGACGACCATCATCTCGTCGAGACTGAACGGCTTGGAGACGTAGTTGTAGGCGCCCAGGCGGATGGCCTGGATCGCCAGGTCCACGTTCGTGTAGGCCGTCATCATAACGGTCAGCGTGTCGGGCCACTCCTGGCCGATGGTCGCCAGGATCTCCAGGCCGTCGGTGTCGGGCAGGCGGTAATCGAGCAGCACGAGGTCCACCGGCGCGCTCTTGAGGCGGTTCATGCCCTCCTTGCCGGTGGTGGCGGTGGCGACCTGGCAGTCGCTCATCGCCAGGCGGCGCGCCAGGGCCGTCCGCACGCTTTCCTCGTCTTCGATAATCAGAACGGTGGGCTGGGTCATCCTACCCTTGCCGATGAAAGGAAGCGAGACGCGCAAGGAGTGTACCACCGTCGGCCGGCGGTTTCAAGCGCAGCCGGACTCTGCGTCCGCCACCCGCACCGTACATCGAGCCGCGACTGTGAGGTCGCGGGTACGTTCGAATGGCGCGCCACGCTCGAGCTGCCAATCGATGGTACCCGCGTGCTTACGCACGCGGCTCGGGCGCGGGCGAAAACAGTTGACCCCCGCCCCCGTTCAACCTATACCCTCAGAGACGGTTTCCGGGAACCCATCGTTCAGGCGAGGCGCCACCCATGTACGCAGCCATCATGGCGGGAGGCGAAGGCAGCCGGCTCTGGCCCGCCAGCCGCGACTCCTGCCCGAAGCAGTTCCTGAGCCTCCTCGGGGGCGAGCCGCTCGTCGTCCAGACGCTCCGGCGCCTGGACGGCCTCCTGCCGCCCGAAAACATCCTGGTCCTCGTCAACCACAAGCACCAGGACGTGGCCCGCCGGCTGCTGCCCAACCTGCCGGCCGAGAACCTCGTCGTCGAGCCGCGCATCCGCGACACCGCCCCGTGCATCGGGCTGGCGGCCGAGGTCGTCCGCAAACGCGCCGGCGACCAGACCGTCGTCTGCCTGCCGTCCGACCACATCATCGAACCGGCCGACGCCCTCCGCGAGTGCCTCCGCCGGGCCGAGGCCTGCGTCGACCACGACCCCGGCGCCCTCTACGCCATCGGCATCCGGCCCACGTACCCGGCCACCGGGTACGGGTACCTCCTGCGCGGCGAGGCTGTGGGGGAGGCGGACGGCCAGCCGATCTTCGACGTCACGAGTTTCCACGAGAAGCCGCCCATCGCCTTGGCCGAGGCCTATTTCGATTCCGGCGACTTCTTCTGGAACAGCGGCATCTTCTTCTGGCGGACCGACACCATCCTGGCCGAGATGCGCCGCCACCAGCCGGAACTCCACGAGGGCCTCCAGCAACTCGTGCCGGACCTCGACACCGACCGGCAGGCGGCCGCCCTGGCCCGCGTGTACCCGCGGTTCCCGCGCCTGAGCATCGACTACGGCGTGCTCGAGAAGGCCGACCAGGTCCGCGTCATCGAGGGGCACTTCGCCTGGGACGACGTGGGCACGTGGCGCATCCTCCAGGCCCACCTGCCCGCCGACGAACACGGCAACGTGGCCCGGGGCGAGGTCGTCGTCATGGGCGCGCACGACAACCTCGTGTACGCCGCCGAGGGGCACCTGGTGGCGGCCCTGGGCGTCCGCGACCTCGTCATCGTCTCCACGCCCGACGCCAC
>JADHXV010000079.1 GCA_016782785.1 Planctomycetota bacterium
TCAGAAGCAACCATCAGCCATTACTGCGAGTTCCGGTGACACACACCATGATTCCTCTTGTGATAAAGTGTATGTCACCGGAACTGTTGTTACGAACTCTCGGGTGACAGCCATGTCCGTGATCTTCGCCTACATCGACGATGCCGGGAACTACGAAAAAGAACGGTGCGACGATTTTGTCAAACGCAATCCGTACTACCTACGGGCATGCGTGTGTGTCCCCGCCGGGAGTGCTCGCAGTCTTACGGATCATCGCCAGAAATTCTGCGCGAGCATTGGCGTGGACGACTACTGTGAGCTGAAATGGCAGCACTTGTGGAAGCTCAAGAGAAGAGATGAAAAGGGGCAGCGGATTACGTTGGGGCAGGCCGAGCAATTCTTGAAGAAAGTGAAGTACGCGGACGCACTCAATTACGCGACTGATTACCTGAGACTGCTTGCTGAATTTGATTGCTCAACTCTGATTACGGTTACCCCGCTCGAAGTAATGACGGAGAAGGTTGACCCAGTGAAGCTTGAAAAGATGCATCTTCAATCCATCATGCAGCGGGTGAATTTCGACGCCAAGGATTCACAGCAGATTGCTGCGATGTTTGTCGACAACCCCTCCGACCGCAAGCTTAGCCAACGCCTTGCCGAAGCATACACCGCTCTGGTGCGTGGGGGCGACGCATATAGCAAATTCAATTGGGTTCACGACACGGTCGGGTTTCATGACTCTCGGCATAGCGCTGGGCTTCAAATGGCGGATTTCGTCGCTGGTGCCTCGCACAATGCACTTCGTGGCTTTGACGAAAGCGTGTCTCTTTTCAAGAACCACGTCGGGCCAAGGTTAAGGTGTTCCAACGATGGGAAAGTGGAGGGCTACGGGATCATTGAGGTGCCAACGCGCCCCGACTGCCGGCAGCATCTCCTTGGCCGCTTACAGGCCTGCTTGGAAAAGCCCGGGACTGATGATGAGATTCCGTTCTGATTGCGCTAACCACCGAGTACACGGCCTTTCAATCGGAAATCTGGGGAAATCTGGGGACATAATGGAGTTCCGGTGACACACTCCTTAATTCATCTTGATTCGCCGCCGCCGGCGCGGTACGAGGCATCGCATGACCCGCCTCGCCCGAATCGTGGTGCCGAACGTGCCGCACGATATCACCCGGCGCGGCGGCGGTTCGGCCTTGACTTTCCGGACGCCGGTTGCCACAATGCTCTTGCCATGTTGAACCGATATGCTTCAGTGAGGCCGATGGATGGTGTCCCGGCGCCCGCCCCCGCGGTCCGCGCCGAGGGTTCGGCCTTGTCGACCCACCGCTTGAAACCCTTCGACCTCCCGCACGCCTAGTCCGCGACCGACGCCGCCGCGCCCCATCGTCACCCGTTTTCTTTCCCCCGGGAAGGGTTCCATGAACCGCCAAGAAATCCGTAACGTCGCCATCATCGCCCACGTCGACCACGGGAAGACCACCCTCGTGGACCAGTTGCTGCGCCAGTGCGGCCAGTTCCGCCAGGAGGAACTCAAGGGCGACTGCATCCTGGACTCGAACCCGCTGGAGCGGGAGCGCGGCATCACGATCCTGGCCAAGAACTGCGCCATCCGGTACACCGACCGCGCGGGCAACGACTACCACATCAACATCATCGACACGCCCGGCCACGCCGACTTCGGCGGCGAGGTCGAGCGGGTCCTCAAGATGGCCGACGGCGCCCTGCTGGTCGTCGACGCGGTGGACGGCACGATGCCCCAGACGCGGTACGTCCTTGCGAAGGCGCTGGCGAACGGTCTTGCGCCGATCGTCGTCATCAACAAGATGGACCGCCCCGAGCAGCGCCACGGTGCGGTTCTGAACGAGGTCTTCGATCTGCTGGTGGACCTCGGGGCCGACGACCACGCCCTCGACTTCCCCGTCGTCTACGCCTCCGGCAAGGAAGGCTGGGCGACGACCGACCCGGAGCACCTGCCGACCGACCCGGAGCACCTGCCGACCGACCCGGAGCACCTGCCGACCGACCCGGAGCACCTGCCGACCGACGGCCGCGGCGACATCCACCCCCTCTTCGAGACGATCATCCGCCACATCCCGGCGCCGGCCTTCAACCCTGCCGCGCCCCTCCAGGTGCTCATCACAACGCTCGACTACTCGGACTACGTCGGCCGCATCGGCATCGGGCGCGTCTTCGCCGGCACGCTTCGGGCCGGGCAGGCGGTCGTCTCGATCGACCGCCACGGCGTGCACACCCCCCAGAAGGTGGGCGGGTTGCTCCAGTTCGACGGCCTCGGGCGGCGCGAGGTCGACCGGATCGACGCCGGCGACATCTGCGCCGTCATCGGCCTCGAAAAGGTCGATATCGGCGACACGCTGGCCGACCCCGACCATCCCGTCGCCCTGCCGGCCGTCCACGTGGACGACCCGACGCTGCACATGACGTTCCGCGTGAACAACAGCCCCTTCTCCGGCCAGGATGGCCAGTACGTCACAGGCCGATACCTCCGCGAACGGCTCCAGAAGGAACTCCAGTCGAACGTCGCGCTGCGCGTGACGCCCAGCGAGGGACGCGACGAATTCGAGGTCGCCGGCCGGGGGCTTCTGCACCTCGGCATCCTCCTGGAGAACATGCGCCGCGAAGGGTTCGAACTGGCGGTCGGCAAGCCGAAGGTCATCTACAAGAACGTGGACGGCCAGCGCCAGGAGCCGATCGAGCACCTTGTCGTCGATGTTCCGCGCGCGCATCTCGGAGCGGTCATGCAACTCGTGGGCGACCGGCGCGGCGAGTTGGTCCGGGTGGACACGCGCGGCGACCTGGCCCACATGGAGTTCCTGATTCCGGCGCGAGGACTGATCGGCCTGAGGAACCGGATGCTGACGGCTACCGCCGGCGGCGCCGTCATGCACCACGTCTTCGCCCGGTACGACAAACTCCGCGGTCCGATCGCCGGACGAGCCACCGGCGTCCTGGTGGCCGTCGAGACGGGGCCGGTGACCGCCTATGCGCTCGACCAGTTGGCCAATCGCGGCACGATGTTCGTCGAGCCCGGCGAACGCGTCTACGCGGGCCAAATCGTCGGCGAGAACTGCAAGGACGACGACATCCCCGTCAACGTGGTGCGCCAGAAGAAACTCACCAACATGCGCGCCTCGACCAAGGACGCCACGGTCGTGCTGAAGGCCCCGCGTCGTATGTCGCTCGAGGCGGCACTGGAGTACATCGCGGACGACGAACTCGTCGAAATCACGCCAAAGTCGATCCGGCTGCGCAAGCGGCACCTGTCGGAGAACGAGCGAAAGCGCCATGCCCATCCCCGTGCAGATAAGGCTGCCAACTTCCCCTCACGCTCTTCCGACCGTTCTCTGCTGTTTCCTGCCACCTGACACCGCCTGATACACGGAGCGACCCTGGAGGAGGTCTCGGGGACGTGATACTCACGAGTTCCGGGGAGTTCCGGAAATTGGGGGGGGCACCCATAGCCGGCCGCTGAAGCACCGGCCGGCACGCGACTCGGCCTCGTACGGAAGCCGACTACCTTATCCTACCAGGGGTGCGGGCCCGATCAAGCCCCGCTGCCCGATCCAGACCCGCCACCCGATTCTGCCAGGCTATCCGATCATGCCCGTCTAGTCGTCGTCTTCATCATCATCGTCGTCGTCATCGTCGTCGTCATCGCCCTCTTCGTCGTCGTCGTCAATCTCTGTCTTGAGGAGCGTGCCGTCGGCGGCCACCTTGATCTCGACTTCCTTGCCGTCCGCATTGAGCCACTCGGCCTCATAGACCGTGACGCCGTTCTTCGTCTCTTCCTCGATTTCGGTGATCGTGTTGCCACCGGCCTCTTTGAGGATGGTGGCTTTCACGGCCTCGGGGACCTGGTCGATCGTGACGTCCTTCTCCGTCACCGGTTCGGCCGCTTGGGGTCCCCATCCGAGGACGAACGGGGTGCTGACGGCTGCGGCCACGGCGAGCACCGCCCCGACAATAATCCAACGCGACAGTTTCATAGCCGACCTCCTTTGCCTCGGGCTGCGATCGCCCCCGGTCCACCCGAGGGCGTCTGTGCCTCGCTTTCGCAACCCACTGTACATCACGCACATGAATCTAAGATGAAAACCGGCGGAAAAAAAGAAATTTCTTCGGGGGCGAGCGGTGACAGGCCGCGAGGCCACATGCCTCCCCCCTCACCCTGCCCTTTCCCGCCAGGGGAGAGGGGGCCGGAAACGGCGGGGCGGGGTGGCATGGCCACGCTTGCGCTGCCAGGGGCGTGTTGGCACCGGATACCGACAAAGGTGCCAGACACCGGGGGGATGACCATGCCACCCGGCGAGCGGTTCCCGGCCCGGCGAGCGTGCCAAACGCCTTTGCGGTTGACGCCGGCGCGCCACTCGGTTAAAGGAAAGGGGCGAGAGGGTTTGCGCATGAGGGCGCGGCCGGCTTCGGCCGGGCCGCGTGGGGGGTTTTGTCGCAGCGCATCGGCCACAGCCGCAGCGCCTCGGCCCGGGATAGGCGCAGGCCGCGCGGGAAGGTCCAACACACCGAATGAGCCAGAACGGGTTCCTATCGATGCTTCGTCGGATGCCGCTGGGCCGGCTGTTCGGCCAGGGGTCCGAGCGGCCGCTGGACGATGAGCAGCCGCTGCGCGCCGAGTTGTTCGCCCTGGGGCAGTTGGAGCGTCACGGGACGCTGCTGGCGGAGGACCAGGAACTGGCGCCCGGTCCGGGCCCGGAGAAGCTGCTCCACCGCCTGACGGAGAACGAGGGGGTCATCCGCGAGTCGTACGGCGTGGTGGCCGAGGCCGTTCGCCGCGGCCTTCAGACCGCCCCCGGGGCCGCCTGGCTCCTCGACAACTTCTACCTGATTGAAGAGCAGATCGACATTGCCCGCGACCACCTGCCGGCGGGCTACTCCAAACAGTTGCCGCGCCTCGCCACCGGCCCGCAGGAGGGGTTCCCGCGGGTGTACGACCTGGCGCTGGAACTGGTGTCGCACACCGACGGGCAGATCGACATGGAGAACCTGACGCGCTTCGTGCGCGGGTTCCAGGCGCACAGCGCGCTGGCGCTGGGCGAGTTGTGGGCCGTGCCGATCATGCTCCGGCTGGCGCTCTTGGAGAACCTGCGGCGAGTCTCGTACCGGACGGCCCGCCGCCGGCGGGACCGCGACCGCGCGCTGGAGTGGGTCCGCCGGTTCGTGGACATGGCCCAGTCGAGCCCGAAGGGCCTGATCACCGAACTGGCCGACTTCGTCCGCGACTTGCCGACGATGAGCCAGGCGTTCATCGCCGAGATGTACACGGGCCTCCAGGGCCAGCACCCGGCGCTGGGCCTGGTGATGAGTTGGGTCGAGCAGGACCTGTCGGAGCACGGCCAGACGATCGAGCAGACGCTGCGGGCCGAAAGCCACGACCAGGCGGCCGACCGCGTCTCCATCGCCAACAGCATTACGAGCCTCCGGACGCTGACGGCGCTGGACTGGCACGAGTTCGTCGAGAACCTGAGCGAGACCGAGGCGGCGCTGCGGCGCGATCCGGCGGGCGTGTACGCCTCGATGGACTTCGGCACGCGCGACAAGTACCGGCACGTGGTCGAGCAACTGGCCCGCTGGTGCCGAAAGGACGAGCACGAGATTGCCGCCGTCGCCGTCCGCCTGGCCGAGCAGCGGGCCCAGGACGGCGACGCCGCCCCGCGGGAGCACCATGTCGGCTACTTCCTGGTCCACGACGGTCGGTACGACCTGGAGAAGGAGATCGGCGCCCGGCCGCCCCTCTACCGCCGGCTGGGCCGGGCCGTCCGGCCGGTCGTCCCCTGGCTGTACGTGGTCGGCCAGGCGGTCCTCTCGGCGCTGATTACCGCCGTCCTGCTCATCCAGACCAAGAGCCTGATGGTGTACGGGTGGGCGTGGGTGGCGCCGGCGGCCCTGGCCATGCTGCTGCTGGTGTCGCAGTCGGTCATTTCGCTGATGAACTGGCTGGCGACGCTGGTGGTTCCGGTCCGCAGCCTGCCGAAACTGGATTTCTCGAAAGGCATCCCGGCCGAACACGCCACCGCGGTGGTCATCCCCACGCTGCTGATTGACCCGAAGGGCGTCGACGGGCTGCTGGAAGGGTTGGAACTGCGGTACCTGGCCAACCGCAGCGCGCACCTCTACTTCGTGCTGCTGACGGACTTCCGCGACGCCCCCGAGCAGGAGATGCCGGAGGACGCCGACCTCGAGCGGCAGGCGGTGATGGGCATCCGGCGCCTCAACACCACGTACAGCGATTCGAGCCGGCCCATCTTCCACCTGCTGCACCGCCCGCGCCGCTGGAACGAGGCCGAGGGCGTCTGGATGGGCTGGGAACGGAAGCGCGGCAAACTGATGGAGTTGAACCGGGTGCTGCGGGGCGCGGCCCCGGACGGGTTCTCGACGATCGCCGGCGACGTCGAGGTCCTCCGCACCTGCCGGTACCTGATTCCGCTCGACACCGACACCGACGTGCCGCCCGGCAGCGCCGCCCGCATGATCGGCGCCCTCGCCCATCCGCTGAACCGGCCCATCGTGGACGAGAAGACCGGGTGCGTGGTGGACGGGTACGGCGTGCTCCAGCCGAGGGTCGGCATCCGCCTCATCGGCGCCAGCCGGAGCCTGTTTGCCCGGCTCTACGCGGGCGAGGTCGGGCTCGACCCGTACACCCGCGAGGTCTCGAACGTGTACCACGACCTCTTTGCGCGGGCCCAGTTCATCGGCAAAGGCATCTACGACGTGGAGGCGTTCGACGACGCGGCCCACGGGCGGTTCCCCGAGAACCGCATCCTCAGCCACGACCTCATCGAGGGGTGCCACGCCCACTGCGGGTTCCTGAACGACGTGGAACTCATCGAGGACCACCCGTCACGGTACCTGGCGGACGTGAAGCGCCGGCACCGGTGGATCCGGGGCGACTGGCAGATCGCCGCCTGGCTCCTGCCGTGGGTCCCGCACCCGGAGGGCAACCGGACCCGCAACCCGCTGGACCGGCTGTCGCGGTGGTGGATCCTGGACAACCTCCGCCGGAGCCTGGTGCCGCTCATCCTGTTCGGCCTGCTGGTGGCGGGGTGGGTGGCCCTGAAGGACCTCCAGCCCGCCTGGACGCTCTGGCTGCTGGGCATCTATGTGGCCCCGGACGTCGTCAAGGCCATACGGGCCCTGGTCATCAAGCCGCCCAAGATCCTGTGGGCGGCCCACGTGCGGCGGGAAGTGCTGGCCGCCGGACGCCAGGTGCTCCTCTGCCTGCTGCATCTGACCTTCCTGCCGTTCGAGGTCGTCATGCACATCGACGCCATCGCGCGGGCGGTGTGGCGGACGCTCGTCAGCCAAAAGCGCATGCTCGAGTGGGTAACCGCCCACGCCGCCGAACGCCAGACCGACACGGGCCTGCGGGCCACGCTGCGCGAGATGTGGATGAGCCCCGTGCTGGCGCTGGCGACGGTGGCGGTCCTGGTGGGCCTGAAGCGGGGCGTGCCGGCGGCGGCTTGGCCGCTCGTCGGCCTCTGGCTGGCAGGCCCGGTGGTGGCGTGGTTCATCAGCCGGCCGCTGAAGCCCCGACGGGCGCACTTCGGCGCCGAGGACGGGCGGTTCCTGCGGGCGGCCGCCCGGCGGACGTGGGCGTTCTTCGACCACTTCGTGGGGCCGAGCCAGAACTGGCTCCCCCCCGACAACTTCCAGGAACAGCCGCACAACCGCGTCACGGAACGCACCTCGCCGACCAATATCGGCCTCTCGCTGCTCTCGACGCTGGCGGCGTACGACTTCGGGTACATCCCCGCCGGCACGGTCCTGGAGCGGACCGAAAAGACCTTCGCCACGCTCGACCAACTGCCCCGGTACCGCGGCCACTTCCTGAACTGGTACGACACGTGGACCCTGGAACCGCTGCATCCGGAGTACATCTCGTCGGTCGACAGCGGGAACCTGGCGTGTTCGATGGTGGCGCTTCGGGGCGGGCTGCTGGAACTGACGATCGCCCCCCTCGTGCCGCGGCGATGGCGCGAGGGCCTCGCCGACGCCGTCGAGGTCTTCCGCGACGAGGCCGCCCTGGCCCAAGGCCGGGGAACCGACAGCCAGGTGCGGGCCAACCTCGAGAAGGCCTCCCGCACCGTCCGCGAGGCCGTCGCAACGGCCTCCGAGGCCTCCGACGCCCCGCCCGAGGTGGCCCGGGCGCTGGCCGGTCTCATCGCCGCGCTCGAGGAAGCGGCCCCGATGTGCCAGCGGGACGCCGGCCTGGGGTTCTGGCTGGCGGCGCTGCGGCGGCAGGTGGACGGCCTCGTGGAGGACATCGCGTACCTGTGTCCATGGCTGAGCGACGCCCGCCCCGCGGCCGCCGAATCCGTCGCCGCCGGCGCGGAAACCGTCACGTCGGCCGACAACCCCGGCCACGCCGCCGGTAACCCCGGCCCGGCCGGCGACGACCCCGCCGCCGCCATCCTGGCCGAACTCGACCAGGTCGTCACGCTCCAGGACCTGGCCGGCCTGGACCGGCGCCTGGGCCGACGCCTCGACGACCTGCTGGGGACGGGCGGCGACGGGGCGGCCGACACGATCCGCCGGCTCCGCGGGGCCGTGACCGAGGCCGGCGAACGCGCCGCCGCCCGCATCCGCGCCCTGGAGGACCTGGCCCTCAGATGCGAGGAACTCTCGGACCTCGACCTGGACTTCCTGTACGACCCGGCCCGGAAACTGTTCGCTATCGGGTACTCGCTGGACACCCGGCGGCGCGACCCCGGGTACTACGACCTGTTCGCATCGGAGTCGCGGCTGTGCTCGTACCTGGGGGTGGCCCAGGGCAAACTGCCGCAGGAACACTGGTTCATCCTGGGCCGGCAACTGACGCCCGGCCTGGAGGCGCCCACGTTGCTTTCGTGGAGCGGGTCGATGTTCGAGTACCTCATGCCGATGCTCATCATGCCGCAGTACGACGGCACCCTGCTCGACCAGGCCTGCCGCGGCGCCGTCATCCGCCAGATCCGGTACACGCGCCGCCAGGGCATTCCGTGGGGCGTCTCGGAATCGTGTTACAACCAGGTCGACGCCCAGATGAACTACCAGTACCGGGCGTTCGGCGTGCCGGAACTGGGCCTGAAGCGCGGCCTGGCCGACGACCTGGTCATCGCGCCGTACGCCTCGACCCTGGCGCTGATGGTGTACCCGACGAAGGCGTGCGGGAACCTGCGGACGCTGGCCGGCCAGGGCGCGCTGGGCCGGTTCGGCTTCTACGAGGCGCTCGATTACACACCCAGCCGCGTCCAGGCCGACCAGGACTTCGCCCTGGTCCGGTGCTTCATGGCGCATCACAGCGGCATGAGCATGCTGGCGCTCGCGCACGCGCTGCTGGACCGGCCGATGCAGGCCCGCTTCATGGCCGACCCGCGTATGCGGGCCTGTGCCCTGCTCCTTCAGGAACGCATCCCGGCGGCCCGCGTGAGCGCCCGCTCCGAGCACCACGAGGTGCCCGTCACGGCGCGGACCGACGGCGAAGAGACCCGCGGCGCCACCACCCGCGTCTACACCGACCCCAACCCCCGCGTGCCGCAGGTCCACCTGCTCTCCAACGGCCGGTACCACGTCATGGTGACGACCGCGGGCGGGGGCTTCAGCCGGTGGCACGACCTGGCCCTGACGCGGTGGCGCGAAGACATCACGCGGGACCACTGGGGCCTCTTCTTCTACCTGCACGACGTCGACTCGGGCGAGACGTGGTCGACCACCCACCATCCGCTGTGCCGTAAGATCGAGCAGTACGAGTGCGTTTTTTCGCAGGCCCGGGCCGGGTTCCGCACGCGGCACGCCGAGATTGACGCGTACGTGCAGATTTCGGTCTCGCCGGAAGAGGACCTGGAACTTCGCCGCCTGACGCTGACGAACCTGTCGTCGAAGACCCGCACGATCGAGGTCACCTCGTTCGCCGAGGTGGCGCTGGCCGAACCGTCGGCCGACCAGTCCCATCCGGTCTTCAACTCGCTCTTTATCCAGACCGAGACGATGCCGGCAAAGTCGGCGATTCTGTGCACGCGGCGTCCGCGGTCGGCGGAGGAATCGCCGCCCTGGATGCTTCACGCCATGATCGCCCACGCCGACCGCATCATGCCGTGGGCCTCCTTCGAGACCGACCGGGCCCGCTTCCTCGGCCGGGGACGCACCGCCGCCAACCCGGCGGCCCTCGACCACGCCGGGCCCCTCTCGAACACCGCCGGCTCGGTGCTGGACCCGGCCATCGCGGTCCGCCGGCGGCTGCGCATCGGGCCCGGCGAAGCCGTCATTATCGACTGCGTGACGGGCGTCGGCGCCACCCGCGAGGAGGCCGTCGGCCTGGTCGACCGGTACCACGACCAGCGCCTCTCCGACCGCCTGTTCGAACTCGCCTGGACGCAGAGCCAGGTGCTGCTGCACCAGATTCACGCCACCGAGTCCGACGCCCAACTCTTCGGCCGCCTGGCCGGCTCGGTCATCTACGCCAACGCCCGGTACCGCGCCAACGCCTCGCTGCTGGCCCGCAATACCAAGGGCCAGGCCGACCTCTGGCGGTACGGCATCTCCGGCGACCTGCCCATCGTCCTGGTCCGCGTGACCGACCAGTCGGGCCTGGACCTGGTGCGCCGGGCCCTCCAGGCCCACGGGTACTGGCGGCACAAGGGCCTCCAGGTGGACCTGGTCATCTGGGTCGACGCCTTCTCGGGGTACCGCCAGGCCCTGTGGGACCAGATCATGGGCATGGTCAACGCGGGCCCGACCGTGGGGGCCCTGGACCAGCGGGGCGGCGTGTTCATCCGCAGCACCGACCAGTTGCCCGAAGACGACCGCCTGCTGTTCCAGTCGGTGGCCCGGCTGATGCTCTCCGACCGGGCCGGCACCCTCCTGGAACAGGCCGACCGGCGCCGGCGGACGGTCACCCGCGTGCCGGACCTGTGGCCGGTGCGCTACGGCGAAGCCACCCCGGCCGAGGAATACGACCTGCCGAAGCGCGACCTCGACTTCTTCAACGGCCTGGGCGGGTTCACGCCCGACGGCCGCGAGTACGTCATCATCCTCCGCCGGGGCGAGGCCACGCCCGCCCCATGGGCGAATGTCCTGGCGAACCCCGAGTTCGGCACGGTGGTCACCGAGTCGGGCGTGGCGTACACGTGGTTCGAGAACGCCCACGAGTTCCGCCTGACGAACTGGCACAACGACCCCGTCACCGACGTCTCGGGCGAGGCGTTCTACCTGCGCGACGAAGAGACCGGCCGATTCTGGTCGCCCACCCCCCAGCCGGCCCCCGGACCCACCCCCTACGTCTGCCGGCACGGCCTGGGGTACACCGTGTACGAGCACACCCAGGAACGTATCTTCAGCGAGATGTGGACGTACGTAGCCACCGACGCGCCGGTGAAGTTCACGAAATTCACCATCCGCAACCTCTCGGCGCGCGACCGGCGTATCAGCATCACCGGCTTCGCGGAGTTGGTCCTGGGCGAGTACCGTGAAAAGAACGCCATGCACGTCGTCACGCGCCAGGACCCGCAGACCGGCGCCATCGTGGCCTACTGCACCTACAGCACCGACTTCGCCAACCGCCTGACGTTCTTCGAGACCAGCGAGGCCGACAACAGCCTGACGGGCGACCGGACCGAGTTCCTGGGCCGCAACGGCTCGGCCGCCGACCCGGCCGCCCTCCACCGCCAGCGCCTCTCCAACCGCGTCGGCGCCGGCCTGGACCCCTGCGCCGCCGTCCAGGCGTTCCTGACGGTGCCCGCGAAGCAGGAGCGGCAGGTCGTCTTCCTCCTGGGCGCCGCCCGCAGCGAATCGCACATGCGCGACATCCTGAACCGCTACGGCGGGACCGACGGCGCCCGCATCGCGCTGGAAGCCACCTGGGACTTCTGGAAGAACCTCCTGGGCGGCGTGTACGTCGAGACGCCCGACCCCGCCGTCAACCTCCTCGCCAACCACTGGCTCCTCTACCAGACGGTGGCCTCCCGGTTCTGGGGCCG
>JADHXV010000003.1 GCA_016782785.1 Planctomycetota bacterium
GGAAATTTGCGGTCGTGTGGAACCGTGCCGCAATCGGCTTCTCGAGCCCGCCGCGGGAGCGGCGGGTCATGTTTGCTCGGCATGGCACGTGCCTGGCCGGATCGAGCGTGACCGGCGGCTTCCGCCGCCGGCTCGAACAGGTGCAGGTCGTGCCACCCGGCGCGGCCCGTACGGGCCGCGCGGAGTGCCTCGTGGTGCTCGGAACAACCCTGCCGCGCGGCGCGCGCGACTTGCCGCTGGCCGCGGCGGGCCCCTGCCGATATAATGCCCACACAAGGAGGAACAGAATGACCCAGAAGACGACCGTGATTCTGGTCGGCGTCCTGCTTCCGCTCGTTGCGCTGGCGGCGCTCGCCGGCTGCTTCGAAACCGAACCGAGTTCCGATTCCGCCCAGGAAGGCGCCGCCGCGCGCGGAGGCGCCGCGAAGGCCCCCGACGCTTCGGAGCCTGCGGACGTGCCCGCTTCCCCTGAACTCGCCAAGGAGAAAGAGGCCGCCATGCCCGAACCGCTGCCCCAGGTCACCCTCCATACCAACAAGGGCGCCATCTGCCTGGAACTGGCCGAGGACGACGGCCCGAACACCGTGGCCAACTTCATCCACCTGGCCGAGAAGGGGTACTACGACGGCCTGGCGTTCCACCGGGTCATCCCGGACTTCATGGTCCAGGGCGGGTGCCCGGAAGGCACCGGCCGCGGCGGGCCCGGGTACGTCATCCGCGACGAGTTCAGCCCGAACCTGCGGCACACGCGCGGCGTCATCTCGATGGCCAACGCCGGTCCGAACACCGGCGGCAGCCAGTTCTTCATTACCCACGTGCCGACCCCGTGGCTGGATGGCAAGCACGCGATCTTCGGCAAGGTGATCTCCGGCATGGAGGTGGTTGACGCCATCCAGGTGGGCGACAAGATCACCCGCGTGACGGTGGACCGGAAGCGCGACCACGTCTACAAGGCGGAAACCCTGGGTTCGCGGGGGCGCTGAACCGGCCGCCCGGACTGAAGGTGTCGGTGGGCACGGGCGTCTCGTCAGGCAGGGTTGGCCGGAAGTTCCCGGTACGCCCGCGGCCCCGTCTTGTTAAAGGCCGAGAGGCGGCCGCCGGGGTCGCCGGACGGCCGACCCCCCCTGAGACCGCGACATGTTTATTTACCTCGGCAACGTGCTGCTGATTGCCGCAGCCTCGGCCGTGCTGATCCCCGCACCCACAACGTACTAGGCAAAGGGCCATGGGGCGAACCGGTCTCGTGCTTGCATCGGCCTGCCTGGCGTTTGCCGCTTCGGCGACGGCGCGGGCGGAGCGGCCCGACGCTGACCTCCTGCGCCAGACCGTCGCGCCCGCGGTCTGCACCGTGACGGTCGAGAACACCTGGGGCATGCCGGTCGCGATCGCGAACGGATTCCTGCTGGGTGACGGGCGGTTCGTTGTCTCGGACCTCGGCGCGGTGGCCCAGCCGGGCGTCGAGAGCGTGATCGTCCGGTTCGAGGACGGGCGGCCGTACCTGGCCCGGCAGTTCGGCCTGGCCGACGTCTCGCTCGGCCTGGTGGCGCTGGAGGTCCTGGCCGACCGGGGCGGCAAGAGCGGCCTGCCGCTGGCCGGCACGCTGCCCGACCTCGACGGCCTGACGGCGGTGGGGATGGTCGGCTGGGAGTACGCCAAGGACCTGGGCGTGGCGACGGGCCGGCTGTGGCAGGGGCCGTCGGCCGACGACGTGGCCAGCCGGGCCCGCATCCAGCCGCCCGCCGGCCTCGACGCCTTTTTGCGCATCGCGGGCGGCGACCTCCAGGCCGCCGGCGGCGCGCCCGTCGTCGACGCCAACGGCACCGTCCTGGCCGTCCACCTTCCCATCGCGGCCGCGGGCATCCAGGTGCCGCTGGCCGTGCCGGCGTACTCGCTTCGGCGGTCGCTCTTGTCGGCGGAGCCGAAACTCGCGATGCTGACGAAGTTGCCGAGGCCCGTCTGGCCGGTCGAGACGGTTCGCCTGGCGGGCGAACCGCCCAAGCCCGCCGGCTTCCAGGACGCCCGCCAACGCATCCGCGACGCCATGGTGTGCGGTCAGTGCCGCGGCCGAGGCAGGGTTCGTGCCGAGTTCGACGGCGGGGCGATTCGCACCTACGAAGAGAGCATCGAGTGCCCCCGCTGTCACGGCGAGGGCATCGCCCTGGAGAGCGGCGTGTACGAACTCCTGACCACCTGGGCCGAGGAGGGCACCCGGGCCGTCTGGGTTCCCGGGCCGGTTGGGGCCGTCCAGACGGCCGCCCGCGGCGCCGGACGCGATATGCTCCGCTACCTGGCGTCCCTCGACCGGAACTTCCGGGCCGAGTTCGCCCAACGCGCCGGCCGCGACGTCAGCCAGTTGGGCACGCCGGCGCCGCGCGGCCTCATCGTCTACGCCGAGGTCCGCGAGACCATCGCCGGCCCGGACGGCGAGTATGTCATCCTGGACCCCGTCGATACGGACTGCGTGGTGGCGGTCCGGCTCCAGGACCTCATGGGTAAGGACGGGCGGGGTCCCACCGGCCTGGGCCGGCGGCCGCCCGACCGGGCCTGGATCATCCTGGCGGGCACGGTTCTGTCGCGCCTTAAGGCGCCTGGCCACGTGGGCGTCTGCGTGCTTCCCTTCGAGTGGACCGGTTGCCCCACCCCCGGACCGGTGCCGCGTCCCAAGCGCTGAGGTTTCCTTGGGCGCCGCGCACCCGGTTCATGTGAAACCGGGCGACTTGGCCGGCATTGATAAAGAGGGAAGGCGGCCGATGGCGCTGGGTGGTATGGCGGCGGGTGGCATGGTCATCCCCCTCAGGGGGTGACCAGGTGCGCCCCGGCGCGGCATGGAGCATGCAATAAGCCGGCCCGCCGGCCGTTTAATCCAGTACACGGGTCCATCGCGACGGGGAGGCGATCCATGCATAAACCAACGATGCTTGGCTTGGCGGTTGTGGGCGCGGTCTTGGCGTCCGGCAGTATGGCAGCCGAGAAGCCCGAGGTCGAGGCCCTTCAGACGTCCATCGGCCCGGCCGTCTGCACCGTGTCGGTTGAGAACGCCTGGAGCGTGTCTCAGGCCGTGGCCAGCGGCTGGCTGCTCGGCGACGGCAAGTTCGCCATCACCGACCTGGGGGCCCTGAAGCATCGCGGGGCGGCCAAGGTGACGTTGCGGTTTGCCGACGGCACCTCGGCCACGGCCACGCAGTTCGGCATGGCCGACCCGTCGCTGGGGCTGGTGGCGCTTCGGCTCGAGGGGTCGGCCGGGACGCGCAAAGGCCTGGGCCTGGCGTCGGAGCCGCCGAACACGGCGTCGCCCCTCCTGGTGGCCACGACGGGCTTTGCGTGGGGCGACCAGTTGACCGTCAAGAACGGCCGGCTGATGCGCGGGCCGCGCATTGCGGATGTGGCAACCCGATCCGGCACCCAGACGCCCGCGGGCGTCGATGCGTTTCTGAAGATCGAAGGCGACCGGCTGTCGGCCGCCAGCGGCGCCCCCGTGACCGACGCCGGTGGCACCGTGCTGGCGGTCCGCCTGGACGTGGCGGCCAAGGGGATGACGTCGGTGCTGGCGATGCCCGCCTCGACGCTGCGCGAAACGCTCCTGGCCTCCGGGGCGCAACTGAAACCCCTCACGGACCTGCCCGAGACGCTCTGGCCGGTCAAGATCCTCCGCCTGCCAGGCGAGCCCGTCACGCAGGAGGCGTTTCTGCGCGCCAGCCAGACGTTGAACAAGGCCCTCGTCTGCGACCGTTGCCGCGGGGCCGGTGAGATCGACGGTGCATGGGCCTTCGGCCGAGACGTCACATGCCCGGCGTGCGCGGGCACCGGCGTCCACCTCGATACTGAGAATCTTGATATGCTCAAGGAATGGTCCCTGGAAGGGGCCCGCGTTGCGTGGGCGCCCGACGTCGACATCCGCACGCGGTCGCAGGTCCGCAAGATCGGCGTTGAGGTTGTGGCCCACCTGGCGGTCGTCGGGCGGAGCATGCGGAACTCGTGGGGGCTGCTGGGGCTGCTGGCGCGACTGAACCAGGTCCGGGCCGAGCCCGGCAAGCCGCAGGGTATCATCCTGTACGCCCAGGTCAAGGAGCAGGTGGCCGGCCCCGACGGCGAGTACCTGCTTCTGGAGTCCTTCAACACGGGGACGACCGCCGCCGTCCGCGTCGAAGACCTGCTCGGTTGCGACGGCATGGGACCGCTGCCCGGTCGGCAAGTCCCCAAGAAGGACACTTGGTTCGCCCTGGCCGGCGCCGTCATCTCGCCCTTCAATTCGGGCAAGGCCAGCGGCGTCTACGTGCTTCCGTTCGAGTGGGCGCCGTACGTCCCGTCGCTGGACCGGGGTGAGGGCGAGGGCGATCGCCGGCCCGAGTGGGACAGGGGCCGCTGGGGCGACCACGGGCCGGGCGACCGCGGCGGCGGGCCGGGCGGCCGCGGCGGCGGGCCGGGTGGCGGGGGCCGCTGAGCCGGCGGGGTCTTGCCAATTCCATTGCAGCGCATCGGGCCCGGGCTAGGCCGGGCCGACAGTTGTTCCCTCCCTCCGCTCTGCTATAATAGCCCCGTATCATGATGGCCCGTTTTCATCGGCCCTGGGCGGGAGGGTATTATCATGCTCGTGTTCATTGTGCGGCTGCTGTTCTTCCTGGCGATGGTGGCGGCGGGGTACGTGTTCGGCGACGCCGTCGGCGACGGGAAACAACTGACCTCGATGCTGGGGTTCGGCGTGGCCGCGGTGGTGGTTATCGTCGTGGACCTGGCGTTCCGCCGCAAGAACATCAGCGTGGTCTCGGCGGTGTTCTTCGGCCTGCTGGTGGGGTTGGTGGTGGCGATGCTGCTCGGCCCCGTGGTCGACATGTATCAATGGATCGACGTCGAGGTCCGCCAGGCCCTGAAGGTGGGGATCGCCGCCGTCACGTCGTACCTGGCAATCTCGATCATCCTTCAGACCAAGGACGATTTCCGTTTCATCATCCCGTACATCGAGTTCGCGAAGCAGCGAAAGGGCGGCCGGCCGCTGCTGCTCGACACGAGCGTGATCATCGACGGCCGCATCGCCGATATCGCCGAGACCCGCTTCATCGATTCGCCGATCATCGTGCCGCGCTTCATCCTGCACGAACTCCAGAGCATCGCCGATTCGTCCGAGAAGATGCGGCGCGACCGAGGCCGGCGCGGGCTCGACATCCTTAACCGCCTCCAGACCACGCCCCACGTCGACATCCGCATCCAGGACACCCGCCCCGAGGCCCCCGCCGGTGAAAGCCCCGACCAGAGTCTCGTGAACCTGGCGGCCCATTTGAACGGCCGCGTCGTCACCGTCGACTACAATCTGAATAAGGTCGCCCAGTTGGCCCGCGTCGACGTGCTTAACGTCAACGACCTGGCGAACGCGCTGAAGTCCACCGTCATTCCCGGCGAGGAACTTGAAGTGACCGTTCTCAAGCCCGGTCAGGAGGAAGGCCAGGGCGTCGGGTACCTCGACGACGGGACGATGGTTGTGGTGGAGGACGGCCAGAAGCAGATCGGCCAGGTCGTCTCGATTAGCGTGACGAACGTGCTCCAGAAGAGCGCCGGCCGCATCATCTTCGGGCGCATCGGAGGCAGGCCGCGGCGGCGCTCGTGACGCCTGGCCCGAAGCGGCGGGCGCCGCGCGGGGCGCGGGACGGCGCGGCGCAAGGGCTGCGCCGGCCGAGGGCCTGAAGGGCATTCATCTACATGCTTTTACCACGAGCCAGCGCCATCATTGCCGCCGCGGGGTCCGGACGCCGGTTTGTCCATGCGAGCGGCGCCGGCGGCGGGCCGCCGAAGGTCTTGGCCGACCTGGCCGGCCGGCCCGTCCTGGCCCATGTGCTCGAGGCCTTCGCCAGGGTCGCTGCCGTGGCGGAGATCGTCGTGGCGGTGCCCGAGGGCCGTCTGGCGTGGGCACATGAGGCGCTGGCCGGCCCCTGGCGCGACGGGTGCCGGCTGATGTTCGTCGCGGGCGGCACCGAGCGGACCGACAGCGTGGCCCGCGCGCTGGAGGCGACCGACCGCAGCACGGAACTGGTGGCCATCCACGACGGGGCCCGGCCGCTCATCCGGCCGGCGGTCATCGAGGAAGCGCTGCGTACGGCCGTCGAATGCGGTGCCGCCGTGGTCGGCCGGCCGGTGGACCATACCGTCAAGGCGGTGGCCGAGGACGGTCGCGTCATCGAGACCGTGCCCCGCCGGGCGCTGTGGCTGGCCCAGACGCCGCAGGTCTTTCGCCGGGAGATCCTGTCGCAGGCGTACGCCCGGCGAAAGGACGTGGTGGGCCGGGTCACGGACGATTCGCAACTGGTCGAGGCCCTGGGGCAGACCGTCCGGATGGTCCGCGGCGACACGGCGAACCTCAAAATCACCACACCCGAGGACCTGCGGGCCTGCGAAGCGCTCCTGGCC
Organism: Planctomycetota bacterium; assembly: GCA_016782785.1. GTDB lineage: Bacteria > Planctomycetota > Phycisphaerae > FEN-1346 > FEN-1346 > BS750m-G62. Next base: position 6,397 of record JADHXV010000003.1, read on the forward strand.
GCCGGCTGGCCGTTTGAGCCGTAAAGCGCCGCGCCGCCGCGCCACGCGCAGCACGAGGGGTCGAAAGACGAGCCTGCACGGGACGCCATCGTCGGAGGACGGAGTGGCCGACGGACCACAGAGGCTTGAGAAGCTCGACGGGGGCGCGCCTCCCCCGCCGCCGGAGCACCGTCCGACGGCCGCGACGGTGGTTTTCCTGGCGGTGGTGGCCTCGGTCCTGGCGCTATACGGGGCGTCGGACCGGCCGCTGTTCACGGCACACGAGGCGCGGGCGGCGCGGTGCGCCCGGCATATGCTCCGGCCGGACGAATGGCCGGGAGACAGGCCGAACCCCTGGCTGATTCCGCAGTTCTCGCCCGATGTCCCGCCGGGCCTGGCCTACCAGAAGCCGCCGCTGTACTACTGGGCGGTGGCGGCGGCGAGCCTGGTCGGCGGCGAGGTGACACCACTGACGGTCCGCCTGCCCAGCGCGGTCGGTTTTGTCCTGCTAGTCCTCGTCGTCTACTTCCTCGGCCGCGACCTCGTGGGCCACCGGACGGGCCTTGTGGCGGCCCTTGTGCTGGCGAGCACGCCGAAGGTGCTCTGGTGGGGGAGGGCTGCCATCCTCGACCCGATGCTGGCGGTGTGCATCGCGGCCGCGCTGCTGTGCTTCGTGCGGGCCCACCTGGGCCGCGGCGGCGCCTGGCAGTATTGGCTCTTCTGGGCCTTGGCGGGGCTGGGCACGCTCGTCAAGGCGACCGCCCTCGTGGTGCCGCTGCTGACGGTCGGCCTGTACCTGCTCGTCCGGTGTCGGCAGGACGGGTTCTGGCGGTCGCTGGCGCGCCTGAAGCCGATCACGGGGCCGCTGGTGCTGCTGGCCGTGGCGGCGCCGTGGCACATGGCGGCCCACTGGGCGACAGGCGGCGCGTTCAGCCGCATCTACTGGGGCATGCATGTGTTCGGCCGGGCCACCGGGACCGGCGTCTTCGAGGCCAGGACGGCCCCGTGGTTTTACCTGCCGGCGATGGCCCGCGACCTGTTTCCATGGGTCGTGTTCCTGCCGGGGGCGTTGGTCCAGGTCTGGCGGCGTCGCTCGCGACCCGAACGCCGGGCGATGCTGTTTCCGTTCGTGTGGTTCGTCGGCTCGCTGGCGTTCTTCTCGGCCGTATCGTTTAGAAAAGATGAGTACATGCTCGTGGCGTATGGCGCGGCGGCGCTGCTGGTCGGGTACTTGCTGGACTATTACGTCGAGGCGCAGAACGAGGATGCGGCCCTTCGCAAGTGGATCGTGGTGGCCTTTGTGGTCCTGGCTGCGGTTGCGGTCGTGATGGTGGCGGCGCTGTTGGCGCTGGGCCTGGCGCCGTGGGCCCGCCAGGGGCTGCTCGAGGCGCTCGACAATCGGACCGACCGGGCGGTCGTCTCGGCGGTCGGCAACCTGCTGGCCGGTCGGGTCTGGCTGGCGGTGGCGCTGGCCGCCCCGGTGGCGGTGGGGGCGGTGGCATCGCTCGTGTTGGTTCTGCGGCGTCGGGCGACGGGGGCGTTTGCGCTGACCGTCTGCACAACGATCTTGGCGTTTGCCCTCTTCGTCGAGATGGCGGTGCCGGCGCTCGGCCGGGTGCGGGGCCTGGTGGCGTTCGCCGACGCGGTCGAGGCCGAGGCCGTCCGCCGCGGCCCGTCCACGCGGGTGCTTCTGGCGATTGAGGAGTGCCACGAACTGGCCTTCCTTCTGGACGAGCGGGCCGACGAGTTGAAGGCCCTTGTGAAGCCGCAGGCCTTCCTCGGCCGCGAGACGGCCGAGGGCCGGTCCTGGCTGGTCGTGACGGACCGAGACGCCTACGAATCGGGTGCCTGGGCCGACCTGGGCGCGTGGCAGGTGGTGGCGCAGACGCCCGAAGGCCATCGCCGGCCGATGATCTGCCTGGCCCCGCCAGCCGAGAAAAGCGAACCGACGGAGGAGCCATGATGGGTTTCCGCGCGGCCCGTACGGGCCGCGCGGCACGAAGCGGAGGAGCCATGAGCGGCAAGTCGTCGAAAAAGGGCAGCGGCAAGACCTCGGGCCACGCCGTCAGCGCCGTCCTGCCCGCGTATAACGAGCAGGAGGTGCTTCGGCAGTCGACGGAAGAACTGCACGCCGCCCTGGCGAAGGCGTGTGAACGCTTCGAGATCATTATCGTTGACGACGGCTCGACCGACGACACGCCGCGCGTCGCGGACGCGTTGGCCGACGAGTACGACGAGGTCCGCGTCATCCACCACCGGCCGAACCAGGGGTACGGGGCGGCCCTTCGGAGCGGGTTCACGAGCGCCAAGATGCCGCTCGTCTTCTACACCGATGCGGATAGCCAGTTCGTGCCCGGCGAGATCGGCCTTCTGCTGGAGCGCATCGGCGAGGCCGACATCGTCACGGGCTACCGGGCCGACCGGCAGGACCCGTGGAACCGGAAGGTTTTCTCGTGGGGGTTCAAGAAGTTCATCGGCCTGGTGTTCGGCGTGCGGGTGCGCGACTGCGACTGCGCGTTCAAACTGTACCGGCGGAAGGTGTTCGACGAGATCACGATCGACTCCAATATGTTTTTCATCGACGCCGAGGTCCTGGCGAAGGCCAACGTCCTGGGGTACCGCATCGACGAGGTGCCCGTCACGCATCGGCCGCGGGCCGGGGGGCAGAGCACGGTGCGCCTCAGCCACATCCTCTCGACCCTGCGCGAGGCGTGGCACATGCTCGTCGCCCCGAACCTGCCGGTCCGGCAGCCGTAGCATGCGGCCGAGTAGGCCGGGCGCGGCGGGTCAGGGTTCCTCGGCGGGCGTCTCGGCGGGCGTGTCCGCGGACGGTTCGGCGGGCGGCTCTGCCTTGATTGGATGGATGTCGATTCCTGCAAGTCCAGGATACATCGTCCCGGCGATCGAGAGGCGGAGGCTCCGGACCGGCACCACCAGGCCCAGGTCGACGATGACGACGCGGCCGGAGGTCATGCCGTCGATGCGGTGCGGTTTCGAGCCGTTGAGGGTAAGCGTGGCCTGGCCCCACGGGTCGGCGTCGGTCTCGCCGCTTCGGCCGAAGAGGAGGATGTACCGGCCGTGGGCGGGTGGGTCCCACGTGGCCTCGAACCAGCCGCGCGGGTTGTCCAGCGACCACGCCGTGTCGGTCCGGAGGCCCCCGAAGACGCGCTGCGGCAGTCGGTCGCCCCAGTGGCTGGAGGCCCGGGCGGTTCCGGTGCCGGCCACGTTGGCGGTCGGGGGAAAGCCGGCGGCCCAGCGCTCGGCGAAAGTCTCATACGTCACGATGGTAATGGCGGGGAGGGCGACAACGGCGTCGGCCAGGACGTCGTTGACCTCGGCCAGGCCCTTCTCGACGTTGGCCCGGAGGTCGGGGTCGGGCTCGGCGGCCGCCAGATAGCGCTCGTAGTACGTGCGGGCGCGGAGCATGGCGACGTACCGGCCGTGCGGGCTGGCCTCGCGGGCGAGGTCGCGGTACCAGTGGCCGAGCGCGGCGCACGCCCGGGCCGGCAGTTTCTCGATCGACATGCCGGCCAGCAGGATGTACTTCTGGGCGGGGTCGTCCTTGGCCAGGTCGAGTTGGCGGGCGGCGGCCTGCGGGTTGTCAAACTCGACTATGTAGATACGCATGAGACGCTCGCGCGACTCCTGGTCGTCCGGCTGTTCCTTCAGGTGTTCCTTGAGGCGCATGGCCTGACTCAGAAACCCCTGCCGGGTGGCGGCGTAGTCGAGTTTGGCCTTGATTTCGTCGTGGTTGACGCCTCGCAGGTTGACGGCCAGTGGCAGGGCCCGCTGGTACAGACGGGCCGCGTCGTCAAAGCGCTTGGCGGCGAGGTCTTCATCGGCGAACCGGACGAGGAGGGCGGCGAGTTCCTCGCCCGCCTGGATCTTGTCGGGGCCTCGCGCCTGTGCGTACCGGCTCTGGCAGACGTCGAGGGCGGCCTGGCGGGCGGCATCGTCCTCGGCGGGCGCCGCGAGGGCCGCCGCGGCCAGGGCCAGGCCCAGAAGGAAGGCCGTCCAGGTGCCACCGTTTGCCATGACGGGTCCTGCTTCTCGCATGAGTTTCCGTAGACTGTTACGCACGCGTGGCGGCGGGCGCACGAGAATCTGTGGCTGCGGCGCGGCGCTTGCCCTTTGCGCGGCAGGTCGGGAGACCCGCCGCGCGGGACTTGCTTCGTGAGCGGCCTGTCCAGGCCGCGCGGCACATCCTGCGCCGTCAGTCGGGCGGGCGCTCGGCCAGGCCGTACTGTTTGATCTTGCGGTACAGGGTCCGCTCGCCGATGCCGAGCATGTCGGCGGTCTTCTGTCGGTTGCCGTTCGTCTCGTCGAGCGTCCGCTGGATAAGGACGCGTTCGGCGTCCTGGAGGCTCATGCCGGGCGCCAGGCCGGCTGCGGCGGGGGCGCCGTCGCCGGGCCGGATCTCGGCCGGGATGTCTTCAACGCCGAGCGTCTCGCCTTGCGCCAGGACGATCATCGTCTCAAGCGTGTTGATAAGTTCGCGCACGTTGCCTGGCCAGTCGTAGGCAACGAAAACGGTCTGGGCGTCGGGCGTGAGGCCCGTCACGTGCTTGCCGTGTTCGGCGGCCACGCGGCGGAGGTAGTGCTCGATGAGCAGCGGGATATCGTCGCGGCGGTCGCGGAGCGGCGGCAGGACGATGCGGACCACCTTCAGGCGGAAGTACAGGTCCTTGCGGAACGTCCCCTCCTTGACCAGGTCGTCCAGGTTGCGATTCGAAGCGCTGATGAGACGCACGTCGACCCGGCGCGGGTCGTTGGAGCCGACGCGGACGATCTCGCGGTTTTCGATGACCCGCAGGAGTTTGATCTGGATGGGCGTGGGCATGTCGCCCACCTCGTCGAGGAACAGCGTGCCGCCGTTGGCGTGCTCGAAGCGTCCCTTGCGGCTGCTGACGGCGCCGGTGAAAGACCCCTTCTCGTGTCCAAAGAGTTCGCTCTCCAGGATGCCCTCGCTGAGGGCGGCGCAGTTGAGGGCCACGAAGTTGTTCTCTCGCCGGGGCGAGTTGTTGTGGATGGCCTTGGCGACGAGTTCCTTGCCGGTGCCGCTGTCGCCCTCGATGAGGACGGTGGCGTCGGTGGGGGCGATCTGCCGGCAGGTCTGGACGACCCGGCGGATGGACGCCGACGAGCCGATGATGCCCTCGAACCCGAACCGCTCGTCGAGTTGGGCCGAGAGTTGTTCGGTCCGGCGGACGAGTCGGCGGTGCTCCAGGGCCTTGGCCACGCGGTCGCGCAGTTCGGCCAGGTTCAGCGGCTTGGTGATGTAGTCGTGGGCGCCGTCGCGCATGGCCTGGACGGCCGTCTCGATGGACCCGTGGCCGGTGATGACGATGACCTCGGTCGCCGGGTCCAGCCGCTTCGCCTCGCGCAGGATGTGCATGCCGTCCACCTCGTGCATCACCAGGTCGGTGATGACGAGGTCGAAGCCGTTGTCCTGGAGCAGGTCGAGGGCGCGCCGCGGCTCGGTGACGACGACGCAGTGGTGGCCGAGGCGGGCCAGCGCCTCATTGACGGCGTCGGCCTGGGGCCGGTCGTCCTCGACGATGAGGACGCGGGCGGGCGTGTCGGGTTGGTTGCGATCAGCCATGATGAATCAGGTTCGTGGTGTTCGGCGCGGCGGGTGGGGACACCCACCGCGCGGGAATGCGCGTGTTCCGCGCGGGAATCCGTGGAACGAACAACGAGATTCTTCGTCGCCCTGCGGGCTCCTCAGAATGACATCTGTCTTGCGATTCCCGCGTGTCACGCGCTGTCCTCGGCGGCCGGGAGGTGAATCGTGAAGCGTGTGCCCCGGCCGAGGTCGCTATGCACCTCCAGCCGGCCCCGGTGTTCGGTGACGATGCGCCGGACGGTCGGCAGGCCCAGCCCGGTGCCGCCGGAACGTGTAGAGTAATACGGCTGGAAGATTTTGTCCAGATCCTCCGGGGCGATGCCGGCGCCGGTGTCGGTGACATGAAGGCGGATGTCGCGGCGGTCGCCCTCGGTGGCGATCATGAGTTCGCCGCCGTCGGGCATGGCGGCCTCGGCGTTCAGGATGAGGTTGGCGACGGCCTGCTTGAGGCGGTCGGCGTCGAGCTCGACGGGCGGCAGGCCCTCGGCCAGGCTGGTCCGGACCTGGATGCCCGCCCGCTGAAGCCGGTCGGCGTAGAACGCCACGATGTCCTCCACGACGGGGCTCAGCGGCCGGACCTTCAGGCGGACCTCGTGTTTGCCGGCCAGTTTCAGGAAATCGTCGAGAATCTGCTGGAGGCGAGCGGCCTCCTGTTCCAGGGTATCGAGTTTGCGGACGAGGCGTGCGTCGGCCTTGGCGCCGGGGCGGTCCAGGTCCTCGCGCAGCAGTTGCAGGTTCAGCGTGAGCGTGGACAGGGGATTGCGGATTTCGTGCGCGAGGCCCCCGGTCAGCGTGCCGACGTAGGCCAGGTGTTCGGCGTCGCGGGCCCGGCGTTCGGCGTCCAGGGCCCGCTGCAAGGCCCGGCGCTGAAGGACGCGACCGGCGAGGGCGGAGACCGCGACCAGCGCCACGCCTGCCACAATCAGCACGAACGGGTACACGGCGCGTCTCCAGACCGACCGCCGGCGTCCGGCGCCGGGGATAAACCCCGGCGCTACCGCGGCCCGTACCGGCCGCGCGGGGCCCGCGGTCAGACCCGCCTTACTCGGCCTTGGCCTCTTCGGCCAGGGCGGCCTTGCGCGACAGTTTGACGCGGCCCGTGTTGTCGACGTTGATGACCTTGACGCGGAGGATATCGCCCATCTTGACGACGTCGGTGACGTTCTTGACGTACTGGTCGGCCAGTTCGGAGATGTGGCACATGCCGTCCTGGCCCGGGAGGATTTCGATGAAGGCGCCGAAGTCCTTGACCGAGACGACGGTGCCGGTGTAGATCCTTCCGACCTCGACCTCGGCGGTGATCATCTTGACGCGCTCCAGGGCCTCTTCGGCCTTGCTGGCGTCGACGTGGGCGATGGTGACCGTGCCGTCGTCCTCGATCTCGACGGTGGCGCCGGTGTCGGCCTCGATACTGCGGATGGTCTTGCCGCCTGGGCCGATGACCTTCCCGATCTTCTCCGGGTTGATTCGGATCTGGATGAGGCGCGGCGCGTGGCGGCTGATTTCGGGCCGCGGCGCCGGGATCGTTTCGAGCATGACCTTGAGAATCTGCATGCGTGCTTCGCGGCCGCAATCGAGGGCGCGGCGGCACACATCCAGGTCGATGCCCCGGATCTTGAGGTCCAACTGGATGCCAGTGACGCCCTTCTGCGTGCCGGCGACCTTGAAATCCATGTCGCCGATGTTGTCCTCCTCGCCCTGGATGTCCACGAGCAGGAGGTCCTTCTCGCCGTCGGAGATACGGCCGATGCTGACGCCTGCCACCGGGTCCTTGATGGGGACGCCGGCGTCCATGAGGCTGAGGGTGGCGCCGCAGACGGTGGCCATGCTGCTGGAGCCGTTCGACTCCATGATGTCCGAGACGATGCGGAGGGTGTAGGGGAACTCCTCGTCGCCGGGGACGACGCCCTCGAGGCTCTTTTCGGCCAGGGCGCCGTGGCCGATGTCGCGCCGCCGGGGACCGCGAATGAACCGCACCTCGCCCACGGAGAACGGCGGGAAGTTGTAGTGCAGCATGAAGTGCTTGCGGTATTCCTCGACCAGGCCGTCGATGATCTGCTGGTCATCCACGGTGCCGAGCGTTGTGACGACCAGGGCCTGCGTTTCGCCGCGAGTAAACAGGGCCGACCCGTGTGTGCGGGGCATGAGGCCGACCTCGCACGCGATGGGCCGGAGTTCGTCGGGCTTGCGGCCGTCGGTCCGGTCGCCGGCCAGGAGCATGCGTCGGATGAGGCGGTCCTCGACGTTCTGCCAGGCGGCGCGGAAGTCGGCGACGGCCTTCTTGTCGGCCTCGCCCTCGGGGCCGAGGATGGCCTCGCGGGCCTTGGCCTTGACCGCGTCGCAGGCGGTGCCGCGGTCGATCTTGCCGGGCACGTGCTTGGCCGCCTCGAGGTCGGCCATGAACGTCCCCTCGATCTGCTTCTCCAGGGCCGAGACGTCTTTGGGCCCATCGAACGGCAGTTTCTGCACGTTCGCCTGGGCGATGAGTTCCTGCTGCATCTCGATGGTGGCGGCGATGAATTCCTGGGCCATAACGAGGCCTTCCAGGACCTTCTCCTCGGGCACCTCGGCCGCGCCCACCTCGATCATGTTGATCGTGTTGCGGTGGCCGGCGGCGGCCAGGTCGAGCGGTGCGGTGTTGCGCTGGGTGTGTGTTGGCATGAGCACAAGTTCATCATTAATCAGGCCGATACGGACCGCCCCGATCGGGCCGTCCCACGGGATGCGCGAGAGGCTCAGCGCCGCGCTCGCGCCGATGATCGAGAGGATGTCCGGATCGTTCTCCTGGTCGGCCGACAGGACCAGCGCCACCACCTGGACCTCGTCGCGGTACCCCTCGGGGAAGAGCGGCCGGATGGGCCGGTCGACCATGCGGCAGGTGAGGGTTTCCTTGGTGGACGGGCGTCCTTCGCGCTTGAAGAACCCGCCGGGAATCTTTCCGGCGGCGTAGGTCATCTCGCGGTATTCCACCGTCAGGGGGAAGAAGTCGATGCCTTCGCGCGGGTCGGCCCGCGTGGCGGTCACCAGGACCACCGTGTCGCCGTACTGCACCAGGGCGCTGCCGTGCGCCTGCTTGGCCATCTTGCCGGTTTCAATGCTGAGGGTCCGGCCGCCCAGTTCACGTTCGACTCTTAGAGTTGCCATAGTCTTCTCCAACCATCCTTTCGATTGCCGACACAGTTCGTTCGCTCACGCCCCTTGCCGTCCGACACTCCGGGTGCCCCGTCACGGTCTGGGGAATCCGCGCCGCCGGTGGGCGAGCCCCGTGGCTCGTGGTCCGCCAGCGCGGGAGTTACTTACGGATGCCCAATCGCTCGATAATGGCCTGGTAACGCTGCCGGTCCTGGCGGGCCAGGTACTTCAGAAGGCTGGCGCGCCGGCCGACCATCTTCAAGAGCCCTCGCCGGGAGGAGTGGTCCTTGCGGTGGGTCCGAAGGTGTCCCGTCAGGTGGTTGATCCGCTCGGTCAACAGCGCAATCTGGACTTCCGGCGAGCCCGTATCGTTCTCGTGCACCCGGTACGTCTGGATGAGTTCCTGCTTCTGCGGCATGCTCGTCTCCTTGCGACACGTGGGCGGCGGGAGGCGGCCTCTCCCGCGCCTGAGGCGCCACGTCGTGCGGCGCCACGCCTCGTTCCCATCAACGGCCGCTTCGAGCCTGGTACTTTACCCGACTTGCCGGCGCAAAACAACCCTTTTATCCCTCGCCTGCGGTTATGGGTGTGCCACGTTTTTCTGGGCGGCGGCCTGATGCGCCGGGTGGCATGGCCACTCGTCTTTGTAGCGTTGCAGTAGTAGGCTCTGTCTGAAAACGCCGCTCTGCCCGTATCGGGGTGCCACCGATTGCTCGCAATCGATGCCGCTTGGGGGCGCACGGGTTGACAAGCAACCCGTGGCACCCGGCGTTTCGCGTTTTCAGACAGAGCTTAGCGCGGGCCGCCGTGGCCTGTTCTGCCGCGTTGGCGCTGCTGGCCGCCGACGTCGGTCACACGGACCTCACGCGTCTGGAGCCGTTCGACCCGCACGCCGCTCGGCCCGTCCAGCGGGCACACGTTCTCGCATGTGCCGCAGCCGATGCACCGGTCGCGGAGGACGTACGGCCGGGCCAGCAGGCGCGACTTGGGCGGCATGGCCTCCAGTTCGGCCCGCTCGGTGTCCGACAGCGTGCCGGCGGCGAGACGGGCCTCCAGGTCCTCGTACCGGTGCCGCTTCGATTGCGGCAAGGCGAGCCAGTCGAGGTTGGCCACCTCTTCGGTCCGGTGGGAGATGGCCTTGTCGGGCAGGGGGCACTGTTCCTCGCACGTCAGGCACTCTTCGCCGCGGGCCCACGGCAGGCACCGCGTGGGGTCGAAGACGGCCGTGCCGATCTTGTGCGCGATCTTCTCGGCGTGCGCGAGCGCCTGGATGGCGCCGGTCGGGCACACCTTGCCGCACAGGTTGGCCGTGCCGTCCAGGCGGCCGGCCTGCACGTCGTCGGCCGGGACGCCGCAGTAATATTCACAATAGCCGATATTGAAGACGAACGTGGGCGTCCAGAGGCCCGCCAGGCCGTTCTCGATGCCCGACGGATGGAGCGCGTTCGTGGGGCAGACGCGCATGCAGGCGCCGCAGCGGACGCACGCGGCCAGGAACTCGGTGTCGGGCCGAAGGGCCCCCGGCGGCCGGACCTTCGGGTTCGTCTCGTTCTTCTCGCGGGTCCGCTGGTCCAGCAGCATCGCCGGCGCGACGACCGCCGCCGCCGCGGCCGAGCCCAGAAACGCCCGCCGCCCCGGCACCACCCGCGGCTCCGGACGCACCGGTCCCGGCCGGCCAGCCCCGATGTGGATGGCGTCGACCGGGCAGAACTCACGCTCGCATGAATAACAGAAGATGCATTCCTGGACGAGGCCCCGGTATCGCTCGCCGTCGGCCGTCGGCTCCAGCGCGCCCACCTTGCAGCGGTCGCGGCACGCGCCGCACGCAATGCAGGCGTCGCTGACCCGCGGCCGAAACGGGCTGACCGACCCCGCCAGGCCCAGCATCGCGCCCAGCGGGCACAGGTTCCGGCACCAGAACCGTTTCTGATACGCCTGCGCGAGCCAGATGCCGAGCAGCACGGCGGCAAACACGGCCAGCCACAGGTACCCGATGCCCGCGGTGCCTTCCTTGAAATTGGCGTCGCGGATGAACAGGCCCGCGCCCGACGCCCAGTCGTACACGCCGGCCGCCGCGTCGATGCCGGCCTCCTCGGCGGCCACGAGGCCGGTCTTGGCGGCCCAGTCGGCAATCGGGTAGACCGCCACCGCGAACGAGCGGGTGGCGATGCAGACGGGGTCGAACCAGCCGAACACGCCCAGGCCGAACAGGGCGGTCACCAGGAGCGCCGCCAGCAGGCCGTACTTCATCTGCCGAAGCGCCGGGGCGGCCTCGCGCGTCCGCTTGCGCCTGCGGAAAAGGACCTTGTCGATGATGTCCATCGATGTGCCGAGCGGGCAGATCCATCCGCAGTACGCCCGCGGGAAGAGGAGCGAAAGGGCCAGCACCGCCAGGGCCGCCAGCAGGGCCGCCGAAAACGCCCCCGCCAGCGTCATGCCCACCAGGATGAGCGGGTCCGTGATGAGGAACAATCGCGCCAGCCACGGGTGGTCCGTGACCGTGGTGCCGAGCGCCGTGGCGACGACCAGCCCGACAAAGAGGCCGAGGAAGACGAGTTGCGACACGATCCGCAGGACGTGCAGCAGGTGGCGTGGCTTCTTACGCTTGGCCATCAGGCAGCCACCTCGATCTTCGCCGGGTCGGCGGTGCCCAGGCCGGCCTCGGCGCCGCGGGCGACCATCTCGACGGCCTTCAGGTCGTGGTGCCCCTTGGGCCAGGGCAGGTGGGCCGGGTCGGCCGCCCAGCAGTCGATCGTTGTCGAGGAGGTGCCGCAGACGATCGTGTCGGCCCGGACGACTTGGTCTTTCCGGCCGCCGCCGGGTCCGCCGTCGATCATCACGCGCGTGGCGTCCAGGATGTTGAACGTGGGCGTGATAGTCACGTTCAGGTCGGCCAGGTTCTGATGAATCTCCTGGTGCATCTTGCCTCGGTCGCCGCCCTGCGTGCCCATCAGGTTCTTCATGCACAGCGTCACGTAGCAGAGGTTATGCGTCTTGGCGACGGCCACGTTGACGAGGACGTCGCACGTCAGCACGTCGTCGTAGATGGGCCACTCCTTCAGCCGCTTGCACCGCGGGTCGGCGAACGTCACCGTGCGGAACCGGTGGCGCTGGCACAGGAAGACGTCGGCCCCGGCCTCGCGGGCGGCCTCTTCGATGCCGCTGAACTGGTAGCACTTGGCGTCGGTGCCGACCGAGTTGTCGAAGACCTTGACGGTGGCCGCGCCGGCCTCCCGGCACAGGCGGACCACCGTGGCGACGACGGTGGGGTCGACGGTGGCGCCCATCTCGGGCACCTGGGCCCATCCGATGTTCGGCTTGACGACGACGATGTCGCCCTGGCGGACGAACGTGCGGACGCCGTCTTTGCCGCACAGGTTCTCGATGGCCGTCTGGACGTTGCGGGCCGGGTCGTCACCGCCCTGGGCGAGGCCGATGCGGTTCTTCCATGCCTCGGCCTGGGGATGGGCGCGGGCGCGGTAGGTGGCGTCGGCGTTTCCGCCTCCGCCGCAGCCGGGCAGGGCGGCCATGCCGGCTGCACCGAGCGCGGCCGCGCCGGCAGTCGTCAGAAAGGTCCGTCGCGGCAGGCGGTGGGCCATGGGTCGGCCTCCCGAAATGGCCATGCGGCGCCGCCCGGATGGGGAGGGGCGGGCAGCGCTACTTCGCGTTCTCGATGCCCTTGTCGAGTTGCTTAATGAACCCCTGGACGATCTCGACGAGGTTGGGGATGGCGAACGGTTTGCGCAAATACTCGTCCACGCCGTTCTGCTCGGCGAATTCCTGGTGCCGCATCCCCTCGTTGCCGGTGACCATGCAGATGAGCGGCCGCTTGCCCTTCATCGAGGCCTTGCCCTTGAGCCGCTGGAGCACCTGGAACCCGCCGCGCCGCGGCAGCATGAGGTCCAGGACCAGGATGTCGGGGTCCTGTTGTTCGGCAACATCGAGGGCCTGGAGGCCGTCGCGGGCGGTCAGGACCTGCTGGTTCAGGTTCTGGAGGCCGACCAGGATGGTGGCCACGATGTCCGGGTCGTCATCGACCACCATGATCTTGTACTTTCCGTTCGTCTGCTCGGTCATAGGGCGGCTCTCCTGCATGGACGCAAGACCCTCCCATTATACGAGAAAGCGGGGCGACGCGTCAACGAAACCCGGCGGGCCGCGGCCGAAAGGGAATAGAAAATCTCATAAGCGCGATGCAACGGCATCAGGCTGTTTCTGAAGGGGGGCATACCTGAAACACCGGCGGGTCGACGGGCAGCCGCCACGGCTGCCGGGACACCTCAGCCTCACCCCGGTCTGCAGCCGCAGGCCAACAGCGCGAGGGCCAGCAGCGCGATGCCGGCAACCATCAGGATTAAGCGGCGAATGTGTCGCACGAGCCGTCTCCGGGTCACAGTACCGCTGTATTCTAGGCGCAGCCGTTCCTAAGAGCAAGCCGCTTCGGCGGGCGACACGTTCCGTCACCCCGCCGGCAGGAACCCAAGTCGCCACGCCGCCGCACCCACCGCCACGCCGCTCAGGCAGACGGCGTGCGTGAGGATGAACGTGGCGTTGGCCAGGTCCTTGTTCAGATGGAACAGGTTGGCTATCAGCACCGAGTACAGGGCCGACGGCATGACGGCCAGCAGCAGGCAGACCTCCAGCGGCATGCCCGTCAGGCCCATCGCGAGGGCCAGCACCAGTGTCAGGGCGGGGCTGACGAGGAACTTCAGCGCCGCCGTCCCCATCGCCTTCTTCCAGAAGACGGGCAGCCGGCGGGCGACCACCGTCATCCCTACGCCGCCGAACTGCGCGACGATGCCGATGACCATCAACGCGTCGAGCACGTGCCATCGCTGGATGGCCGCAGGCGGCGCCACCGCCCGCAGGTTCAGCGTCAGGCCCAGGGCTGCCGTGTACAGTGGCAGGCTCCGGAGGTCCGTCAGACTTCGCAGCAGAATCCGCCCGGCATAGTGGAGGCCGGATTCGCCCGCCGCCTCGCCCGCCGCACGTTGGCCGTAGTGGCGGGCCAGGGGGAAGCAGAACAGGAACGCGAAGAACGGCCACATGAGGCAGTACATCTGCTCGACGGCCAAGCCCTGGACGCCCCAGAGGGCGAACGCCAAGCTCCCGCCCAGCGTGTACCCGACGTTCCCCATGCCGCTCTGGAGGCCGAAGACGGCGGCGTCGCCCGGTGGCATCCGCCGCGCGCGGGCCACCGCCAGGCCGACCAGGCACGTGGCCACCGCCACCATCCCGCCCAGGACGGGCACCTTCCAGATGCCCTCGCGAATCGTCAGGTGCCAGACGGCCAGGCCGGCGATGGGGGCGTCGCAGCCGATGATGGCGGCACTCATCACCGGCCGGGCCCAGCCCGGCTTCGCCAGGCCGGTCCGCCGGGCCACGTACCCGCCGGCCATCGCCGCCACGATGCACCCCATGTACGCGATGAACCGGATCTGGTCGGGCCCGACCTCGGTCACCTGGTTCGCCAGGAGGATGGGCACGCGGCGGCCTCGCTACACGTCGGCGTCGTCGATCAGCCGCCGGAGCCCCTCGTACGAGGCGGCTTCGGCCGGCAGGCCCTTCGCGGTGGGCGAGGAGATGTCGCCGTGGACGCCCATCAGCGCCCGCGCGGCCTCTTTGCCGGCCTCGACGCCCGGCTGGTCGTACGTGTTGATGCCGAGCATCGCCCCGGCGATGGACGTCTCAACCATCAGCATATAGAGAAGGCCACCAACGTTCCACGCGTCGGCGCGGGGCAGGACGATCTGCGTCGTCGGACGCTTCGACACCGCCGCCAGCGCCCAGATGGTCGCCCGTTCCTCGGCCTTCAGCAGGTCCTTCATCGTGCGGCCCTCGAGGTAATCGGCGCCCCCCAGGCCGGCCGGGGCCTGGGGCAGCGGCAGGGTGCAGCCGAACCGGTCCACCGAGAGGATGGTGAAGACCTTGTCGTTGGGGCCGTCGCGGTACAGTTGGACCTGGCTGTGCTGGTCGGTGACGCCCAGGGCCTTGATCGGCGTCGGGCCGACCTGTTCGCCGCCGGCCGTGGTCTTGCCGAGGCTCTCGGCCCACAGTTGCCGGTACCAGTCGGCCACGTCGCGCAGCGCCGCCGCGTAGGGCATCATGACGCTCATCGTCTTGCCCTTGCGGTAGAGGCCGATCTGGACGGCCGCGCCGGCGGCCGCGGGGTTATCGTCGAGCCGGCCGGCAGTGCACCGCTTGTCCATGGCGCGGGTGCCGGCGAGCAGCGCCCGGACGTCGATGCCGATCATCGCCGCCGGAAACGTGCCCACCGGCGTCATCACGCTGAACCGCCCGCCGACGCCGTCCGGCACGACGAAACTCTCCAGGCCCATCTCGTTGACCAGCGGCCGCAGCAGGCCGGCCCGCGCGTCGGTCGTCACGACCACGTGCCTCCGCAAGTTCCTCTTGCCCACGCACGATTCCAGCAGTTCCATCACCAGGAGGAACTGCGACACCGTCTCGGCCGTGCTGCCGCTCTTCGAGATCACATTGACAAGTGTCCGCTTCGGGTCGATGAGGTCCAGCATCGTGGCGAACTCGTCCGGGTCCACGTTGTCCATGACCCACACGCGCGGCAAGCCCTGGCGTTTCTCGCGCGGCAGGCTGTTCCAGTACGGTGTTCGGAGGGCCGTCTTCAGGGCCGTCAGGCCCAGCGCGCTGCCGCCGATGCCCAGGATGACCACGTCGTCGAACAGGCCGGCCTTCGCGCGGGCGCTCGCGAGGACGGCCCCGAGTTGCGAGAGACCCTGCCGATGCGGCACGTCGCGGTAAGGCGTCCGGTCGCGCTCGCGGTTCAGGCGCCCGACGATGCCCGCGATCTCCCGACTCAGGGCGGACCACTCCTTAGGCGTCAGGCCGTGCGTCTTGCCGACCACGTCCGCCGTGGCGCCGTGGATCTTGAACTGGATCGATTTTCTGGCCATCGTTGGCTCCTTGCTGTCGGGTGCCACCGGCGGCTTGCCCGCCGCCACGCGCCGCTCCCTATGCCTCGGCGACCTTTTCCAGCCGCGCCAACGCGGGGTCCATCAGTTTCTCGCCGACCGTGTTGAACCGGATGCGGACCATGCGCCGACCGCCCGCCGTGGCGAACCGGGCCACCCGCCCCAGGCCGTATGTCGGATGTCGCACCACCTGCCCGATCGCCAGGCCCGTCGCCTCGTCGGTCTCGTGCCGGACCACGCGGTCCGGCCCCGGCGGACGGTACCCGCGGCCCGTGTCGAACGCCGTTGGACTCGTGCCCGTCGTCTCGTCGACCGGCTGGACGGTCTCGCGCGGCAGCTCGCCCAGGAACGGGCTGGCCGCTCCGCGCTCCAGCCGGCCGCGGAGCCGCCGGTACCGCGCGTACGTCAGCGTCAGGTGCTGCTTGGCCCGCGTCATGCCGACGAAGAACAGCCGCCGCTCCTCCTCCACGGCCGACGGGTCGTCGCGGTTGCGGATGTGCGGCAAGAGGCCGTCCTCGCAGCCCGCGATGAACACCGCCGGAAACTCCAAACCCTTGGCGGCGTGCAGCGTCATGACCGGCACGCGGTCGGCCTGCTCGTCGTAGCCGTCCTGGTCGCTGGCCAGGCAGACCGTCTGGAGAAACGCCTCCAGACCGCGCGGCGCCTCCGGGTCGTCGGCGTGCTCGGCCGCCGCCCGGTCGAACGCGGCGCCCACGGTCACCAGTTCATCGAGGTTCGCCTTGCGGTCGACCGCATCGTCGCCCCGAAGGCTGTCGATGTAACCGGTCTGCGTGATGACGGCGTCGACGAGATGTTCGACCGCATCGCGCGGTTCCTCGGCCAGCGTGTCCATGAGTTGACGGAACGCTACCACGGCCGCGCGGGCCCGCGAGCCGAGGTCGGGAATGTCCGCCGCGTGGGGCAGGGCGTCCCAGAGCGAGATGCCCTCTTGCCGGGCCCACGCCGCCAGCACGTCCAGCGTCTTGTCGCCGATGCCGCGGGCCGGCGTGTTGATGACCCTCCGAAGGTTTAACATATCCTGCGGATTGTGCAGCACCTCCAGGTACGCCAGAATGTCCCGCACCTCGCGGCGCTCGTAGAAACTGGTGCCGCGCACGATCTCGTACGGAATCGCGGGCGAGCCGCGCCGGAACGCGTCTTCGATCGCCCGCGTCTGCGCCACCGTCCGGACGAACACCGCGATGTCACGAAAGGCCAGGCCCGCCTCGCGCAGCCGCCGGATGCCGCGGGCCAGGGCGCCGGCCTCGGCCTCCTCGTCGTCCGTCAGGATAACGCGGACCCGCTCGCCCGCGGCGTTGTCGGTGAACAGGCGCTTATCCTTGCGTCGGCGGTTCTGCTGGATGACGCCGTCGGCCGCCGCCAGGATCGTCTTGGTGCTCCGCCAGTTCTTCTCCAGCCGGACCACGCGGGCGTCGGGGAAATCCTTCTCGAAGTCCAGGATGTTCTCCAGCCGCGCGCCGCGCCAGCCGTAGATCGACTGGTCCGGGTCGCCCGTGGCGCACAGGTTCCGCCGGTCGCCGGACAGGTCCCGCGCGATGACGTACTGCGCGTGGTTCGTGTCCTGGTACTCGTCGATGAGGATGTAGTGGAACCGGTCACGCAGGTGGTCGCGGAAGTCGGGGTGTTCGCGCAGCCCAAGGGCGACCTCCAGCAGCAGGTCGTCGAAGTCCAGCGCGTTCGATTCCTTCAGGATGCCCTCGTACGCCTCGTAAATCTGCTTCAGGTGCCGGGCCCAGAAGTCGGCTTGCCCCGTGTCGCGGTAGTCGCGCGACCGCTGAAGTGCGCTCTTCGCGCGGCTGATGGCGTCGGCGCAGCGCGACGGATCGAAATGGGTCGGGTCCAGATTCAGCCGCACGAGCGCCCGCTTGACGGCCGCCTTCTGGTCGTCGGCGTCGTAGATGGTGAACCGCCTGTCCAGGTCCAGAAGTTCGGCGTACTCGCGCAGCATCCGCGCACAGAACGTGTGGAACGTGGTCACGAGCGGCGGCCGGACGCCCGGCAGAAGGGCCTCGGTCCGCTCGCGCATCTCCCCGGCCGCCTTGTTCGTGAACGTGATGGCCAGGACCTGACCGGCCGGGATGCCCCGGCTCATCAGGTACGCGATCCGCCGCGTGATGACGCGCGTCTTCCCGCTGCCGGCCCCCGCCAGCACCAGCAGCGGCCCGTCCACGTGTGTAACCGCCTCGACCTGCGGCGGCGTGAGGTCGTCGAGCATGTCCATCGTTCGCCGTCTCGCTGAGAGTTCATCGGAAGGCCCCACTATAGCAGGCCGTTCGACGGGTGTCCAGTTGCCGGGGAGCGTGAGGGTTTCCGCGTTGCTGTTCTGCGTCATTCTGTGGTACACTGATACGATTGCAGGTGTGCTGGCCGCTCCCGGGAGGAGGCAGTCGTGCTGCCAATGCGGATGCAGCCGATTTACAAGGAACGCGTGTGGGGCGGGCATCGCCTGGCCGACCTGCTCGGCAAAGATGTGCCGGCCGACCGGCCCATCGGCGAGTCGTGGGAACTGGCTGACCATCCGAAGGGCCGGAGCCTGATTGCCGACGGGCCGTTCGCGGGCAAGACCCTCCGCTGGCTCCTCGATCGCCACGCCGACGCGGTCGTCGGCCGCAATGAGAGGGCTCGCGGGGCCGCCGCGCGGTTTCCGCTGCTCGTCAAGTTTATTGATGCCGCGGACCGGCTCAGCGTCCAGGTCCATCCGGACGACGCCGCCGCGGCCGTGCGGCACGGCGGCGAGAGCGGTAAGGCCGAGTGCTGGGTCGTCCTGGCCGCCGAGCCCGACGC
Organism: Planctomycetota bacterium; assembly: GCA_016782785.1. Lineage (GTDB taxonomy): Bacteria > Planctomycetota > Phycisphaerae > FEN-1346 > FEN-1346 > BS750m-G62. The sequence goes on from JADHXV010000003.1 coordinate 24,886, forward strand.
CTGGGTCGTCGACGGCCTCGCGCCGGCCGTCACGCGCAAGGCGCTCGGAGAGGCCATCCGCGCGGGTAACGTGCAGGACCTCCTGATCTTCCGGAAAGTGGCTCCGGGAGACGTGATTTGGATTCCGGTCGGGCACGTGCACGCTGCCGGGCCCGGCGTCCTGCTGGCCGAAATCCAGCAGAACTCGGACCTGACGTACCGCCTGTACGACTGGGACCGCGCGGGCCTGGACGGCAAACCGCGCGACCTGCACGTCGAGGCCGCGCTCGAGACCATCGTGTTCGACGGCGAGCCGACCCCGTCGGGCGGGCGAGGGCGGACCATCAGCGAGACCGGCCTGGAGATCGAGCACCTCGTCGACTGCCACGCCTTCAGCCTGAGCCGCGTGCGGCTCGACCGCCGGCCGTGGGCGGCCGGGACCGGCGGGACGTACGCCGCGGTGATCGTCCTGGAGGGCAGGGCGACGCTGGCCGCCGACGACGGGCAAGCGGCGCTCGAACCCGGCGCGACGCTGCTCGTGCCCGCCGACGCCGGCGAATACGCCTTCACGGACGCGGATAACCTGGTGTGCCTGGTAGCGGCCCCGCCCGGCAAGGCCCCCACTCGGTAAGGTTGTCATGGCGTTGGAACGGCTACAGAAGATCCTGGCGCGGGCCGGCATCGGCTCGCGGCGCGCCTGCGAAGACCTCGTCGCCGACGGTCGGGTGACCGTCGATGGCCGCACCGTGACCGAGCTGGGCACGAAGGCCGACCCGGAGCGGCAGGATGTCCGTCTCGACGGCCGGCCGGTCCGCCCCGAACCGTTCGAATACTGGATCCTCAATAAGCCCAAGGGCGTCGTCTGCACCAACGTCGACCCTGCCGGCCGCACCCGCCCCGTCGACCTGATCCCGGAAAGCGGCCGCCGGCTGTTCCCCGTGGGCCGGCTCGACGCCGACTCCAAGGGCCTCTTGCTGATGACGAACGACGGCGACCTGGCCAACCGTCTCATGCACCCTCGGTACGAGGTGCCGAAGACGTACCTGGCGCAGGTCTCCGGCCCGGTGACCCGCGAGGACGTACGGCGCCTGATTCAGGGCGTGTACCTGGCCGAGGGGAAGACGCAGAGGGCGAAGGTCGCCGTGCTGAAGCGGAGCCGTTCGCGGTCGACGCTCGAGATCACGATTCGCGAAGGGCGGAACCGGCAGATTCGCCGCATGCTCGCACGGCTCAGGCACCCCGTGCGCGAAGTCGTGCGAACGCGCCTCGGCAGGATCAGCCTGCGCGGGCTCGGTCCCGGCAAGGCTCGACGCCTGACCGCGGACGAGATAGAATACCTGAAAAGGCTTCCGGACGCGCCGCCGGCGGAAGAGGAACGCGCAGAGGCGGGGCCCGGCCGGGGCCGGGGTCCTCGCCGGACCGGGGCCGGACCTCCCGACGGCGGTCGGCCGCCGGGCCGGGCGCGGGGCCGGCCGCCGGCACGCAAGACCGGAAGCAAGCGACCAGGAAAAGGCGATCGCAAGCATGACTCAGTTGGAACGGGCAAGACAGGGGGAGATCACGGACGCGGTGCGGGCCGTGGCCGAGGCCGAGGGCCTCGACGCCGAGACGGTCCGCCGCCGCGTGGCCGAAGGCCGCGTCGCGATTCCCCTGAATAAGAACCGGGCCGCCTCCCGGGTGACGGGCATCGGCCTGGGCCTGCGCGTGAAGGTGAACGCGAACCTGGGCACGAGCCCGGACTATGCGGATATCCAGATGGAACTTGAGAAGGTCCGTGTCGCCCAGGAGGCCGGGGCCGATGCCGTCATGGACCTGTCGACGGGCGGCGACGTGCCGGCAATCCGCCGCCGCCTGATGGACGCGTGCGACGTAACTCTTGGCACGGTGCCTATTTACGAGGCAGCCGCCGCCGCGGCGCGGGCCCACGGTGACGTGGCCTCCATGACCGCCGACGACATGCTGGCGGCCGTTCGCCGGCACGCCGAGGACGGCGTGGACTTCGTGACGGTGCACTGCGGGGTGGCTCGACGGATCGCCGAGTCCGACGCGCTGGCGCGCCGCGTGTGCGGCATCGTGAGCCGCGGCGGCACGTTCCTGGCGCACTGGATGCGCCGGCACAAGCAGGAAAACCCGCTGCTGGAACGGTTTGACGAGGTCATCGACATCGCGCGGGAGTACGACGTCACGCTGAGCCTGGGCGACGGCCTGCGGCCGGGCGCGATTGCCGACTCGATGGACACGCCGCAGGTGGAGGAGTTGACGCTCCTGGCGGAACTGGCGCGGCGGGCGGTGGCCGCGGGCGTCCAGGTCATGCTGGAGGGGCCCGGCCATGTGCCGCTCAACCAGGTCGAGGCGCAGGTGCGGCTCCAGAAAGAGGTGAGCGGCGGGTTGCCGTTCTATGTGCTCGGGCCGATCGTGACCGACGTGGCGCCCGGGTACGACCACATCACGGCGGCGATCGGCGGTGCGCTGGCGGCCATGGCGGGTGCGGACTTCCTGTGTTACGTGACGCCGACCGAGCACCTGGGCCTGCCGCGGCCGGAGGACGTGCGCGAGGGCGTGATCGCGGCCCGCATCGCCGCCCATGCGGGCGACGTGGCGCGCGGCCGGGCCGACGCCCTGGCGTGGGACCGCCGGATCAGCGAAGCCCGCGGCCGGCGCGACTGGGAATGTCAACTGGCCGAGGCGATTGACCCGGTCCGCGCGCGGCAACTGCGCGAGGCCCGGCGCCCCGAGCACGGCGACGTGTGCTCGATGTGCGGCGATTATTGCGTGTTCAAGGTTCGCAGTTCCGAGGACGCGTGACCGTGCGGAGAGGTGCACAACTCGGGCCGCTGGCCGCCGGCGTCCTGCTGGCGGCGCTGGTGGCCGGCTGCGACAGCGACGACCCCGTCCCGTACGTTCTGCCGGACGGGACCGATGTCGCGCGGTTCCGGTTCCTGGCGTTCAAGACGGCCGAGGAAGTGGAGGGCGGCGAGGTCGCGCTGGACTCGCTTCGCGGCAGCGTGGTGCTGCTGAACCTGGTCGGCACGTGGTCGGCTGACTGCCGCGACACCGCGCCCATCATGGTGAGCCTGTATCACCGTTACTATGGCGAGGATTTCGAAATCATCGGCCTGGCGTACGAGCAGACAGACGACGCGGATCAGGCCCGCCAGGCCGTGAGCGTGTACCGGGAGGAGTTCAGTATCCCGTACCGTCTGGCCATCGGCCCGGAAGTCCTGTGGCAGGAACTGGAGCGTTACGCCAAGGTGTCGCGGCGCCTGCCGACGCTTGTGCTGGTAGACCGGCGGGGCGTGGCTCGGCACGTGTTCGAGGGGTTGGCGCCCGGAAGCGAGCAGACGCTGGCCGAGGAGATCGAAACGCTCTTGGAGGAACCTTACGCGCCGGACGGGTCCGGCGAGGCCGACTGACGGTGGCCACAGCCGATGCGTCACGTGTTGCGTCCTATCGCGCGGTGGGTCTCCGGACCCACCGCGCAGTACCGGGAGCCCGGCGCGCGGGAAACGGGGGTTCAGCGCGGCAGGTCGGGAGACGCGCCGCGCGGGAAATCGCGCGGGAAATTGGCAGACCCGGCTGCACGTCACTCCGCCGGCGCGAGCAGGAAGAGGAACTCGGCGTTGCCGCCGCCGCCACGGATGGGGGACCGCGTCTCGGCCAGCAGGCGCAGGCCGGCTTCCTTGACGTCGATCCGGACCCTCGAGAGGACGGGGTCGAGGTTCGCTTCCGGCACGACGCCGTCGGTGCGTTCGGTTTCGGCGGCTTCGTATTGCGGCTTGACGAGCGAGATGATGCGTCCGCCGGGCCGGAGGAGCGCGGCCGCCGCCGGCAGCACGTGACGCTGACGCGTCCAGCCCACGTCGATCGTGACCAGGTCCGCCGGTTCGGGCAGGGTGACGTGCATGGCGTTGGTGCGTTCCATGACGACGACGCGGGGGTCGTTTCGCAGTTTCCACGCCAGCGTGCCGTAGGACGTGTCCACCGCGTAGACCTTGGCGGCGCCGTGCGCGAGCAGGCAGTCGACGAAGCCGCCCTGGTGGCTGCCGAGGTCGGCGCAGACGGCCGATGCCGCGTCCACCTCGAACGTCCGCAGCGCGTGTTCGAGTTTCAGGCCCGACCGGGTAACGTACTTGGCCTCGTCGTCGGACATAGTGCCCCTGTGCCTCGTTGGACCGGAGCATTATAGAGTTTCCGCGGCGGTTGTACAGGATGTGCCGTGCGCTTGTGTGCGGGGCCGGCGACCGCTACAATGGCCTCGTCAGGACCATGCAAGGACCCGGACAAAGGAGAAACCAATGAGACGAGCGGCTCTGGTGGGAGTGCTGGCACTCGTGGTTGGCACGGGCTGCATCGGCACGGCGGCCAAGCAGGCCGTGTACGGCGTAACGGGCGCCAGCGCCCGGTACTACGAGATCAAGAGCGCGGGCGGCGAGACGGCGCTGGATCGCTTCAACGCGGTCGGCGTGGCGGCGTTCGACCCGTCGCCGATGCAGGGGGCGGTGCCCGCCGCGATCCCCCAGAAAGTACAGGCCGCCGTCGTCAAGCACCTGACCGAGTCGAAGATGTTCCCGGCGGTGACGGCCGGCACGCCGCCCGCCGGCGGGCTGCTCGTCCGAGGGAAGTTCATGGATTTCGACCCCGGCGGCTCGGCGCTCAGGGCCATGGGCTTCGGCGTCGACCCGTTTCTGACGGCCCAGATTGAACTCGTCGACGCGGGTTCGAACCAGGTCATCGGCATGGCCATGGTCACCGGTACCGTCAAGAGCGCCGTGCGGACGGGCCTGGATGAACTGGCCGACGGCGTGGGCAAGGCCGTCAAGGGACTTGTCGAACGGCATCACAGCAAGCACGATTGACGTGGCCGGCGGGGCCCCGCCGCCGACGCCCCGAAGGCGCTAGCCTTGGTCCTCGGTCGACGGCGGGCGCGGCGGGAGGCCGGCCGTCTCGCGGGTTTCCCAGCAGTGCGGAGCCATGTAGCGATCCGCATATCTCCCGCGCTGGTGGATGTGCTGGATGCGGCCGCTCTCCTCGACCAGCCGGCAGCGTTTCTCCAGGTACTCGACCATGGCGGCCACGACCTCGGCGTGGCTCCAGGCCAGCGGTGAGACGCCGAGCGGTTCGCCGGTCTCGGGGTGAATCTGCTCGGCCAGCACGCCGGAGGGCAGGGCCCACCGGGCCGCCCACTGCATCCACTTCAGCGTCGATTCGAGTTCCTCGGTGGTTCGCGCCCTCGCGATTTCGCACCGCATCATCCACAGCGTCGTGATGAACCACGGGTTGCCCGGCACGCGCTCTCGGTCGTCGACGACGCGGTGCCAGGCGTCGCCCTCGTAGCGGGCGAGGCCGCCCACCTCGGTGTGGACCGTCAGGTGCTCGCGGACGGCCGCCAGCGTCGCCTCGACGCGCTCGTCGCACGGGTCGAGCACGTTAAAGAGCACCAGGCCGCACAGGCTGGCGTCGACCGTGAGGTCCAGGTCGTAGCCGTCGCGCGACCGCGTGGCGGCGCGGGCGAAGCGCCCGGCGCGGTCGCTCCAGAGATGGCGGCCGAGTGCCTCGGCCATCCGCTCGGCCACCCGCTGGTACCGCCGGTGGAGGTCGAGTTCGCCGAAGGCCGCGGCGAAGCGGGCGGCGGCGTTCAGGCCGGCGATCACCGTCGCCACCGTCCACGTGTGCACGCCCCACCGCTCCTCCCACAGATCGTAAGACGGCAGCGGCAGGCCGGTGTCGGCGTCGACGTGCCTGGCCAGGAACTCGCCGGCCATCGTGATCATGGGGCGGTAGTGAGGCACGATGAACTCGATGTCGCGGAACTTCTGGAAGTGCCGCCACAGCGACCAGATGACCAGGGCCGTCTCGTCCTCCTGGATGGGCAGCTGCGGCGTGCCCTCCGTCTGCCACGGGTGCCACGACGACGCCAGCGACCCGTCCGGGTTGTACTTGTGCAGGAAATAGCCGTCGCGGTGGATGACGTCGGCGCAGAACTCGAAGAACCGGCGGGCGACGCCGCTGTGGCCGGCCTTCAGCAGCGCGTAGGCCGCCAGCGCCCCGTCGCGCGGCCAGCAATACGAGTACGTGTCGCGGCTGAGGTGGATGATGTCGCTGTCGTTGGCGGCCAGGATGGCGCCGTCGTTGTCGATCTGCGTCCGCAGGATCAACTGGCTCTGCTTGAACAGGCGGACGAGGTCCTCCGGCACGCCCTCGAAGTTGAACTCCTCCTTGTTGACCCACAGGCGCCAGTAGTTGCGCGTCCGTTCGATCAACGCATCGGGATCCATGTCCGTGACGGCGGCATTGAGGCGGCGGACCTCCTGGTACGCGCGGCCGGCGGCAATCCAGTAATGGACGATGGCGTGCCGTGAGGGGCCGAGGTCAAGCGGCACGGCCACGGTCGAATCCACCGTGCCCTGGGCGATGGTGTGGTGTTCCAGGCGGCCGTCCTCGGCGTCCCTCCACGTGCCCTCCAGGCCGTTCACCTCTTTCGTCCCGCAGGAGAACTCGCCCACGCCCGCCCCGTCCGGGCCCGAGCAGTTTACCAGCAGGTACCGGCGGGCCTTGTAATGGATGACGCTGCGGGTCTCCGGGTCGTAGAAGGCCGTGTCGCCCACCTTCGTGGCGTAGAGGTTGAAGTCGTGGCTGAAGAAGAGGCGTATCGGCCGTCGGCGGTCGGCCTGGTTGGTCACCCGGATGCGGCGCAGGTACACGTTCTCCGAGAAGTCCACGCAGTCGGCGCACTGGAGTTCAATGCCCAGGTCATGGTGGACGCAGACGACAAGCGTGACGAGCGTTTCGGGCTGATAGTCGAGGCGGATGTCCCACTCCTCGCCCATCCACGAAAACCGGCCGTCGCACCATACGCCGAAGCGCGACAGGGTGCCCTGGTTGTGATTCTCCTGGCCGACGTGCGGAAAGTACAGGTCGCGAATCCGATAGGCGCGGTCGAAGGACACCAGCAGGCTGCCGTTGCCGACCGGCACGTCGCGGGGCATGAGTTCCGCCCTCCGATGGACGGCATGGCGGCGTCAGGTGGCCGGGTCAGGGGCCGGCCGGAGCCGTTGCTCGGCCGCCGCCACGAGCGCCTGGGCCGTCGGGCCGTCCTGGGGGAACCGGGCGATGGCCGTCCGCAGCCGCATCGTGGGCTCCGCCCGGGGTCCTGCCGCCGCCAGCCGGCGGGCGGCGGCCTCGGCGGTCTGCGCCGCCGCCGGCGAGCCCTCCGAGCCTTGCGGCGCGGTAATGGCAACGGCGTATCGGCATGTGCTGAGACGCCCGCCCTCCCAGCCGCGCGCCAGCGCCTCCTTGACGGCCGCGCCGAGGCGGGCCGGGCCGTCGGCGGTGCGGGCCTGCGGGCCCGGCTCGGTCTCGACCAGCACCAGGGCGACGTCGGTCTGGCGATCGCGGGCGCACGCGATTTGGCTCTCCAGGTACGTCAGGAACGGGTCCGCCTGAAGCAGGCCGGTCTCGGTGTCGCGAAGGGCAAGCCGCGCGTACTCCTCGCGTCGGCGGGCCGCGGCCACCAGGTGGGCCAGGGCGTTCGCCAGGGCCTCGGCCGCCCGCTGATCCTCTGCCGACAAGGCCTGCCCCTTGCTCCGCGCAGGCAGGCACAGCACGCCGTGGATGGCCGACTCGTCGCGGACCGGCACGCACACAAGGCCGTCGGGCGGCGCGCCGGCCGAACCGGGCGCCAGGAGCAGCGTCTCGCCCGTCCGGAGGCTCCGCGACGCCGCCGACCGGACCGTTTCGCGGTCGTCGGCCCTGAGCGACTCGGACCCGCCGACGATGACCGCCAGGTCGAGCCGGCCGGCTTGGGCCGACCACCAGAACGCGCAAGCCTCGGCTGCGCCGAGTGCCTGAAAGATGAGCCGGGCGCCGTCGTAGAACAGCGGCGTGGGTTGCGAGAGGGCGAGGCCGGCCAGCCGGCAGGCCGCGTCGAACCGGCGCGCCAGCCGCTCCGCATCGGGTCCGACGGCAGGCGAGGCGCCGGCCGTCGGATCGGCCCGGCCCGCCAGGACCTCCGGAAGCCGCCGCACGTCGTTCGGCAGGACGAAGTAGTCCGCCAGCCCTTCCGCGAGAAGGCGGGCGGCCAGCGGCTCGTTCTCAGGGGGCACCACGGCGTACACCGGGACCGCCGGCAGCGATCGCGCGAGCGCCGCAAGGACCTGTCGGGTCGAAGTGCCACCGTTCTCAATGCCGATGACCACAGCCCGCGGGGGAACCCGGGCGGCCTGAAGGAGCGCCTCGGCGGCCGAGGAGCACACCTGGCACCGATTCAGGTTCTGCTGGACCGCCGCGCGCGACGCCGGGTCGCGGCAGACACACAGGACCCGCCGGTCCGGTGGCGTGGGCGCGGGCCTGGTCGGGGGCGGGGTCACTGGTCGTCGTCCTCGCCGAGAAGCAGGCGAAGTTCTTCCTCGGTCAACTCCACGGTTCCGAGGACCTGGCCGCGAGCCAGGTCTTCGTCGGCGTCAAGGTTCTCGATGGCGTCGCGCGGCGGCTGGGGCGGGGGCGCCGTCGCGGCGGCTCGCTCCGTGGCAGTCCGCTCCGGCGCGGGCGGGGCCGCAGCGGGGGCGGGCGCCTGTCGGGTGGCCTGCTCGAGCGGGGGCGGCACCGGGGCAGGGGTGCGTGGCGCCGGGGCGGTCCGCGCTCCGGCCACGCCGCCTGGTGCTACCGAGGCGGGTGCCTCGGACGGCACCGGGCCCTGGCGCAGGACCTCGGCGAATGCCGGGTGCACATCGGCCCTGGCGCCCGGTTCGGCGGACGCTGTCGAAGGCGCCGCCGGCGAGAGCGACGGGCGCCGCGATGCCGCGGAGCGTTCCGCCGGCCGGGCCAACGCGGCCTCGGCCTCCACGTGTTGCGGGCGGGCAGGGGTGGGCCCGGCCGGTCCGGCGGATGGGGCGGCGGGCGACGGCCGAGGCGGCGCAGCGGCCGCCCGCGCCGGCGTTCTGCTCGACACGACCATCCGAAGGAACCGCGACAGGTCCGCCGGCCCCGCGATGACCAGGTCGGCGCCGACCAGTTCGGCGATGCGGCCCTTGTGTTCGAACCCAGGCGAATGGTACGCGACAATGTACGTGTCGGGCCACTCGCGGCGAAAGAGCGGGAGGATGCGGAACTCGTCGGGGCCCAGAAAATCCACGCCCACGATCAGCCGGTCGACGGGCTCGGCCCGCCCCGCCGCCTCGGTCACGGCGTCGTAGGCGGTGGCGACGAGCGTGACGGGCACGCCCAGGGCCCGCAGGCTGCGCTCGAGCCCGTCGGCCACGGCCGATCCGCGCTGCTTGACCAGCAGCGACGTGGTGGCCCGGGCGGCGGCGGGACGGCGATCCTGGCTTGAGGGCAACGCGGCCATGCGTGTACTATGTCCTATTTCCGGCCCTTCGTCAAGTCAGGTTCGCGGGCGGCAGGGGCACGGCCGCCCGCCATCGAGGGTGGCACGGCAGCGGCGTGGCCGCGGCCGTGGGGGGCCGTTGCCACGGCTACGCTAACAAACAGCGTGGCCGTGCCACCCGGCCCGTACGGGCCGGGCCACACAACAGCCGGCCGGGCCACACGGCGAGGCGAAGTGGCTCCGGTAGGGCCGGGCGGAATGCGGGTTCAAATCCGCGGCCGGCGGGCGTATAATCCTTCGGCATAGAGGGGGGGGGTGTGCAGGCTCGCTTGGAGATGATGACGCTATGCGACGATATACGCGACTCGTTGCCCCACTTGTGGGGCTTCTCCTTATAGCCGCCGGCGCCGGCACGGCCTGGGCGTGCATGGTCCCGGTGTTCCGGTACGCCCTGGAGCGCTGGCCGGCCGACCCGTACCTGGTGTACGTCTTCCAGCGGGGCGACCTGTCGGCCGAGGCCAACCAGGCGCTCGACCGGCTGAAAGACGCCTCGGTGGTGAAGCGTCCGGACGGCGTGGTCGACCTCTGGATTACGGACCTCGCGAAGGGCGAGCCGGAGGACTTGGCGGCCGACGTGTGGAAGAAGTACGGCGAGAAGGGCGACCCCCTGATCGTCGTGCAGTACCCGCGCATGATCGGGATGCCCGTCGAGGTGTTCTGGGGCCCGCTGACCGACGAAACGGTGACGCTGCTTCTGGACTCGCCGACCCGCCGGATGGTGGCGAAGCGGCTCCTGGAAGGCGACACGACCGTCTTCGTCATGGTCGACAGCGGCGACGCCGCAAAGGACGAGGCTGCCCAGAAACTCCTGGGGGAGGAACTCGCCCGCATGGAGAAGTTGATCGAGTTGCCGGAGGTCGAAGACGGCCAGTGGGACGACCCCGTGTACGACACCGAGGGCGCGCCGGTCCTGAAGGTCGCGTTCTCGGTGGTCCGCCTGTCGCGCAAGGACCCGGCGGAGCGGGCGTTCCTGGACATGCTGCTCGGCTGCGAGCCGGACCTGAAGGACGAGGCCGAGCCGGTCGTCTTCCCGATCTTCGGCCGCGGCCGGCTGCTGTGCGCCCTCGTGGGCGAAGGCATCGGCCGGGAGAACATCGAGGAAATCTGCGCGTTTCTCACGGCGCCGTGCTCGTGCCAGGTGAAGTACCAGAACCCGGGCGTGGACATGCTGATGGACGTGCACTGGGACGCGGCCCTGGCGGGCGAGCCGTCGGCCATTCCGGAGGTCGCGGTCCCGCCGCTGACGGGCCTGGCGAAGTTCGCCGAGGCGGCCGGCGAGAAGGTGCCGCCGGAGGCGGGCGCCGGCGAGGCCGACGCCGGGGCGCCGGCCGGCGTCTTGGCCGCCTTGGCCAGCCGGCCGGTCGTCATCGGTTCGGCCGCGGGTGTGGCGGGCTTGGCCATCGTGGCGCTGGTCTCCATGGTCATCTGGAAACGTGGCAAACGCGCAGAGGTGTAACACATGAGCATCTGGCGACTGATTGCCAAAGAGATCCTGTATCGCCGGCTGAACTTCGCGCTGGCGGCCCTGGCGGTCCTTGTGGCTGTGGGGTCGCTGGTGGCGGTCCTGACGCTGCTGAAGGGCCACGACCTGCGGGCCGAGGGCATCGCCGAGGTCCAGTCCGAGCGGGCGGGCGAGATCGGTAATGGCCTCCAGGATGACGCGCGGCGCATCACGCTCGGCCTGGGGTACAACGTCCTCATCCTTCACGAGAACCAGGACCTGGGCGAATTCTACACCCGGGGGCAGGCGTCCCAGACGTTTCCGGAATCGTACGCCGACCGGCTGGCCCAGTCGAACATCATCCTGGTGCAGCATGTGCTGCCGAGCCTCCACAGGCGGATGGAGTGGCCCGAGAAGAAGAAGCAGATCATCCTGGTGGGGGCGCGCGGCGAGGTGCAGCGCGGCCACGTCAACCCGAAGAAGCCGCTGATTCAGCCGGTGCCGCCCGGCGAGATGATCGTGGGCGACGTCCTGGCGGCCGAGGCCGGGCTTGAGGTCGGGCAGACCGTCTCGCTGCTCGGCCGCGAGTTCAAGGTCACCAAGATTCACGATCGCCGCGGCGACGAGGACGACTACACGGCCTGGATCAACCTGGCCGACGCCCAGGCGATGTTCAACCAGCCGGGCGAGATCGATACGATCCTGGCCCTCAGTTGTTTCTGCGCCGACGCCACCCTGGGCACGATGGACGAGCAGATTACCCGCCTGCTGCCCGACACGCGTGTCATCAGCCTGGAGCACGAGGCGGCGATCCGGCGGGCGACGCGGGCCTCCGCCGGCCAGCGGGCCGAGGAGTTCCTCGCCCTCGACGAGGCCGGCCGCGAAAGCCTCCGGGCCGAACGCGAGGCCCTGGCCACCTGGGTCATCCCCCTGGTGGTCATCGGGTGCATCGTCTGGGTCGGCCTGATGGCGCTGGGGAACGTGCGGGCCCGGCGGCCGGAGATCGGCATTCTGCGGGCCATGGGCGTCCGCGGCGGGCAGGTGGTCGCCATCTTTCTTGGGCGGGCCGTTATGGTCGGACTCATCGGGGCCGTGATCGGTTATGGACTCGGCTTCGCGGTGGCGGCCGTGTGGGACGCCCGCGAGGTCGGCGAAGGCGCCTTGGCCGGTGGCCCCGCCGGCACGGCGGCGCTCTTCGGCCCCGGACTTCTGGCGGCGGTCCTGGCGCTGGCGCCGGTGCTGTCGGCGGCGGCGAGTCTGGTTCCGGCGCTGCTGGCGGCGCAGGAAGACCCCGCCACAATCTTGCGTGAGGAGTAAGCGTCACCGTGCTGAAACTTCAAGATGTCACGAAGATGTATCGTGGACGCGCCGGACGGGTCCAGGCCCTCGAGAACATCTCGCTGGCCGTCCAGCCGGGCGAGTTCGTCTCGGTCCAGGGACCGAGCGGCTGCGGCAAGACGACGCTCCTGCTGATCGCGGGCGGCCTGCTTCGGCCGGATGCCGGGCAGGTGGCCGTCGATGGCCGCCGTCCCTACGACCTGGCCCCGGAGGACCGGGCCCGCCTCCGGGCCGACCTCGTCGGCTTCGTCTTCCAGCAGTTCCACCTGATGCCGTACCTGACGGTCCTGGACAACGTGCTGGCGGCGTCGCTGGCCAAGCCGTCGGACGACGGCGTCCGCCAGCGGGCCGTGGACCTCATCGAGCACGTGGGCCTCGGGCCGCGGACCCATCACGTGCCGGGGGAACTGAGCACGGGCGAGCGGCAGCGGGTGGCCATCGCGCGGGCCCTGCTGAACCGGCCGAGACTCCTCCTGGCCGACGAGCCGACCGGCAACCTCGACCCGGCCTCCAGCGAGGTGGTGCTTCGGCATCTGGCCGACTTCGCCGACGCCGGCGGGGCGGTCCTCCTGGTGACCCACGACGAACGGGCGGCCCAGTACCCCCACCGCGCGGTGCGGATGGTCGGCGGACGGATCAGCGAGGACTGAGGCCGCCGCCCGCGGCGCGGGCGATGAGCCGGCATCGGACCGGCGGAAAGGCCCGCACAAGCACGCGGGCCGTTTCTTCGGAGAAACCGTGAGCGACGTCGTCCGACCGTTTCACATCATGTGCAAGCCGGTGTGCGGGGTCTGCAACCTCGACTGCCGGTACTGCTACTACACCATGAAGCCGGGCGAACTGTACCCTGGCGTCACGCGGTTCCAGATGACCGACGAGATTCTGCGGGAATATACGCGCCAATATCTGTCGGCGATGCCGGTCCGGTGCGAATTCGGCTGGCAGGGCGGCGAGCCGCTCCTGGCCGGCAAAGACTTCTTCCGCCGCGCCGTCGCCTGTCAGCGCGAGTTCGGCCGGTCGGGGCAGGTCGTCTCGAACGGGCTCCAGACCAACGGCACGCTGCTCGACGACGAGTGGGCCGCGTTCTTGGCCGAGAGCAAGTTCCTGGTGGGCGTCAGCATCGACGGGCCGCCGCAGGTCCACGATGCGAACCGCGTGGACCACCAGGGCCGGCCCACCTGGCACCGGGCGTGGGCGGGCGTGGAACTCCTGCGCAAGCACGAGGTCGAGTTCAACATCCTCGTGACGCTCAACAGCACCAACGCGCCCCACGCGGGGAACATTTATCGCTATTTCGTCAACCGCGGCATCCGGTACCTCCAGTTCATCCCGATCCTGGAGCGGCGGTCGGGCGAGGACGAGGCTACCGGCTTCTCGTGCGCGGCCGACCAACTCGGCCGGTGGATGCTCGAGGTCTTCGAGCAATGGGCCGAGCGCGACGTCGGCCGCGTCTCGGTCCGCTTCATCGACGACACCCTTCACGGCATCCTGTACGGGCGTTCTTCCACGTGCGTGCACAGCGAGCGGTGCGCCGCGGCGTACATCGTGGAGTGGAACGGCGACCTGTACGCGTGCGACCACTTCGTCTACAAGGAGTGGCTCATCGGCAACATCATGGCCACGCCGATGGTCGAGTTGCTGAAGAGCCCGAGGCTGGAGGAGTTCGCCGCCCTCAAGACCGACCTGCCCGCCGCCTGCCGCGACTGCGAGCACCTGCCGTTCTGCTGGGGCGGGTGCCCGAAGCATCATCGGCCCATGGGCCGCGACGCCGCCCGCGTCAACCACTTCTGCGAGGGGTACAAGATGTTCTTCTCGCGGGCGCTGCCGGAACTGCGGCGGATCGCGGAGTACATCCGCCGGGGCGAACTGCCGCCCACCAGGGGCGACGCCGCCCAGCCGCCTCCTGCCCAGCTGCCGGCCGCCCGGGCGGGCCCGCACGCGGCGGGACTTGACCGCAAGGTCGGACGCAATGAGCCGTGCCCCTGCGGCTCGGGCAAGAAGTACAAGCACTGCTGCGGCCGGCAGGGCGGGTAGGGTCACCCGCCAGTGGCACACGGCGCGCGTGTGGTCCGGCCCGTACGGGCCGGGTGGCACCACCGTCCACATCCCTTGCAGCCGCGCAACCGGCCCTGAACTCCTGTTGCACGGCGCGGCTTCACGCGGTAAGGTCTCTGCAGAACGGGGCTTGCCGACCGAACAGGGAGCCAGGGATCATGCAGCAGCCGGACCTGACGGACCGCGTGGCCGTGGTCACCGGGGCGGGGCGGGGCATCGGCCGGGCCGTGGCGCTGGCCCTGGGAAATGCGGGCGCCCGGGTGGTCGCCGCCGCCCGAACGCGGGCGGAGATCGAGGCGACGGCGAAGGCGGTGCGCGACGCCGGCGGCCAGGCCCTGGCCCACCCCGTGGACCTCGCCGACGAGGCGTCCGTCCGGGCCCTGTTCGCGGCCGTGCGCGACCGATGGGCAAGGCTCGACGTCCTGGTCAACA
>JADHXV010000080.1 GCA_016782785.1 Planctomycetota bacterium
GGACGGTCCGCCGGTACCGTGCCGGCGTGGCCTGGTGGGCTGTGCTGTACGGGCCGGCCGAGGCCGTGGCCGTCGGCGAGGGCCGCGTGTCGCCGGCGGAGGGGTTGGCGTGGTCGGCGGGCGCCTCGCCGACGGGCGGCCTGCTGATGGTGGCCGACGACGCCGAGGCCCTCGTGGCCGCCGTCCGCCAGGTCCGCGACGACGGTCCCGCGGTGGCGGGCGTGGGCCTGACGGCGCACCAGCACGAGGGCGTGTGGTCGGTGGAAGAACTCCGCAAGCGCATCAGCCGGGCCGCCGCCGCCGGCCGGCCCGTACACATCGCGGCCGTCACGATTGTGGGCGACCCCGAGACCGAGGCCGAGCAGGCCGAGGCCGTCCGCCACTTCTACACGGCGGCATTTGCACATCCGAAGGTGGCGAGCATCACGTGGTGGGACCTGTCGGACCGGTTCGCCTGGCGGAACGCCCCCGCGGGCCTCCTCCGCGCCGACCTCTCGCCCAAGCCGGCGTACCGCGTCCTGGACGACCTGCTGAACCTCCGGTGGCGGACGAACGCGGCCGGCCGGACCGACGCGGACGGCGCCGCGCGGGCCCGCGTATTCTTCGGCGCCTACCAGGTCGCCGCCCGGGCCGACGGACGCCAGGCGACGCTCCAGGTGCACCTGGGCAAGGGCGGGCCGGGCACGGTCGAGGTCACCCTGCCGCCGGGGAAGTGACGGGCCTTGGACGCCCGCGGCGGCGCTACAAATCCTTCTCGGGCGCCACCAGGTCCTCGTACGTGCCGCGACGACGGATGAGCCGGGCCTCGCTGCCGTGGACCAGCACCTCGGCCGGGCGCGGAAACGCGTTGTACTCCGACGCCATCGACATGCCGTACGCCCCCGCGCTGAAGACCGCCAGCCGGTCGCCGCGCACAACGGGCGGCAGGTGCCGGTCCTTGCCGAAGAAGTCGCTCGACTCACAGATGGGGCCGACCACGTCGACCACCACCGTGCCGGGAAACGCCTCGTCGCGGATCCGCTGCCGGGGGGCGAAGTCCTCGCCCGGGTCCACCGGCCAGACGTGATGGTACGAGCCGTACAGCGCCGGCCGGATCAGGTGGTTCATGCCGCTGTCGCACAGCAGGAACGTCCGGTCGCCGGCGGGCTTGACGTACTGGACCTGGGTGAGGAGGATGCCGGCGTTGCCGGCGATGAATCGGCCGGGCTCCATGAGAATCTCCAGGCCGCGGCCTTCGAGGATGGGGATCATGGCACCGGCGAAGGCCTCGGCGGCCAGGGCCTCGCCGCCCTCGTACTCGGCGCCGAACCCGCCGCCGAAATCGAGCGTCGCGATCCGGATGCCCGCCTCGGCCAGCCGGTCCACCAGGGCCACGATCTTCCCGAGGGCCTGGACGTACGGCTCGACGGTGGTGATCTGCGAGCCGATGTGGGCCTGGACGCCCGCCAGGTCCACCCAGCGGGCCCCGTCGGAGGCGGCGAAGGTGCGCCAGACGCACTCGGCCCGTTCCAGGTCCACGCCGAACTTCGTCTCCTTCTTGCCCGTGGTGATGAAGCGGTGCGTGCGGGGGTCGACGTCGGGGTTGACGCGCAGGGCCGCCCGCGCGCGCCGGCCGGTGTCGCGGGCCAGGCGGGCCAGGTTCTGGAGTTCCTGCTCGCTCTCGACGTTGAACATGCGGATGCCGGCCTCGAGGGCGTAGCGGATCTCGGCGTCGGTCTTGGCGACGCCCGCGAAACAGCACGTGGCCGGGTCGCCGCCCGCCTCCAGCACGCGGAACAGTTCGCCGCCCGAGACGATGTCGAACCCGCTGCCCATCTCCGCCAGCAGCCGAAGGATGTGGATGTTTGAGCAGACCTTGACGGAGTAGCAGATGAGCGGCTCCAGGGCCGCAAACGCCTTCGCCAGTTTCTCGTAATGCAGCCGCAGCGTGCCCGCGCTGTAGACGTAGAGCGGCGTGCCGAAACGGTCGGCCAGGTCGGCCACCGGCACGTCCTCGCAGAACAGGCGCCCCTGGCGGTAGCGGAACAGGTCCATCCGCGGCCCCGGGAAATGTCCCCTCGTTCGAGCGGTAGTCTAGGAACCCGACGCGGGCGTGTCAAGCGGGGGGCGCTGTTCACGGGCCGCGCGCCGAGTGCGCCGCCGTTCGAGCCGCGATCGTAAGATCGCGGGTACGCTGTGACGTCCAGGAGCCTGGCGCGCCGGGCGTTCGGCGCCAATTCTCACGTACCCCCGACCTTACGGTCGGGGCTCGAACAGCAACGTCACCCGCCGGGGCGCATTTTGCCCCTTGACCGCACTTGGCGACTTGGTAAAATGGCCACGGGTGAGCAGCGACGACCACAACATCCCTCTCCCCCGGCGGGAGAGGGTAGGGTGAGGGGGAACCGGGAAACCATCACAACGGCTCACCCTCACCCCCTCCCTCTCCCGTCAAGGGAGAGGGGGATGGGCCGGCCCGACCGACCGGGTCGGTCCGACCGAAGGAGGCAGCAGACCATGAACGACCGGCAGCGCGCCCGGTACCAGGCCCGGGCCGACATCCTGAAGGCCCTCGCGCATCCGACGCGGCTCTTCGTCGTCGAGGAACTCTCGCGCGGCGAACGGTGCGTCTGCGAACTCACGGAGATGGTCGGGGCGGACATGTCCACCGTCTCGAAGCACCTGGCGCTCTTGAAGCGCGCGGGCATCATCGTGGACGACAAGCGCGGCAGCCAGGTCTTCTATACCCTCAGGATGTCGTGCGTGCTGAACTTCCTGTCGTGCGCCGAGAAGGTCCTGAAGGCCGACGCCCGCGACCGGGCGGCGGCGGCACGGTAGCGGCGCCGAGGCGGCAAGGCTCGGCGCCTTCTCCTGCGGGCCGCACTTGGCGAGTTGGCCAAGCGGCCATGCGGCAAGCGGCGAGGTGATGGACGTGTTCGGGCTGTCATTCTGAGGGTCGCCTGGGCGACCCGAAGAATCTCGCCGTGCGACACACGGAACGGCAAAGACCACGGCGAGATCCTTCGCCCGCCTCCGGCGGGTAAACTTCGCTCAGGATGACAGCATCAGACGAGGCCGCCCATGAAAGACTGGAAAAAGTTCGCCGTCCTGGCGGCGGTGTTCCTGGTCGCCTACTTCCTGCCCCTGGGCAACGAGAAGGTCCGCGCCTCGATCCTGGAGGCGTTCCGGCTGCTCCAGTGGTACGCGCTGCATCACACGCTGGCGTGCGTGGTGCCGGCCATGTTCATCGCCGGGGCGATCTCGACGTTCCTCTCCCAGGCCGCCGTCATGCGGTACCTGGGGCCCAACGCGAACCGTCCGCTGGCGTACACGGTGGCGTCGGTGGCGGGCGTGATTTTGGCGGTGTGCTCGTGCAGCGTGCTGCCGATGTTCGCCGGCATTTACACCATCGGGGCGGGCCTGGGCCCCGCGTCGGCGTTCCTCTACTCGGGCCCGGCCATCAACGTGATGGCGATCTTCCTGTCGGCCCGGGTGCTGGGGCTGGACCTGGGCGTGGCCCGGGCCGTCGGCGCGGTCGTCTTCGCCTTCGTCATCGGCCTGGCGATGGCCGTGCTGTTCCGTCGCAGCGAGAAGAAGCGGGCCGAGACGGCCATCCAGATGCCCGAGGCCGAACCCAGCCCCCGGCCGCTCTGGAAAACCGCCCTCTTCTTCCTGGCGATGATCCTGTTCCTGGTGTTCAGCGACTGGTACAACACGAACGACGTGGCCATCACGATGGACGACGGGACGGTCCTCCAGGCCAACGTCCGGTACAGCACGCGCGACGCGGTGGACATTCAGGCGTACGAGGCCGACGGGCGCCTGGGGCCGGAGATCCGCCGGCTCGACCGCGCGAACATCGCGGACATCGCGCCCGAGGCCGGCTTCGTCACCACCGTGCACCGGCACAAGTGGTACCTGGCGGGGGCGATGGGCCTGGCCGTGCTGGCGATGGTCTGGCGGTGGTTCCGCCGCGAGGAAGTCAACCAGTGGATGCAGGCGACGTGGGACTTCGGCCTGATGATCGTGCCGCTCTTGTTTGTCGGCGTGTTCGTCACGGGCTTTGTGGGCGGGCTGATTCCCGAGAAGGCCGTGGCGGGCCTGGTGGGCGGCAACGGTATCCTCTCGAACTTCGTGGCGTCGTTCGTGGGGATGATCTGGTACTTCGCCACGCTGACGGAGATTCCGATCGTCGAGATGCTGACGCGCCTCGGCATGGGGAAAGGGCCGGCGCTGGCGCTCCTGCTGGCGGGTCCGGCCCTGTCGCTGCCCAGCATCCTGGTCATCTACAAGGTGGTCGGCGCGAAGAAGACGCTGGCCTTCTGCCTGCTGGCGGTCGTTATGTCGACCCTGGTCGGGTGGCTGTTCGGTATGCTGGTTTCGTAGCGCGCGGCGCGGCTGGGGCATCGCCCGCGGTCCCCGGACCCTGAGGAGTCAGGACATGGACTGCGAACGTGAGCGCGATGAGAACCGGGACGTGCACGGCACGGTCCGTGAGGCGTACGCCAAGATCGCCCGCGAAGGCGGCTCGTGCTGCGGCCCCGCTTCCTGCTGTGGCGGACCATCTCCCGGTTCCTTGGCGGCGGCGGTCGGCTACGGCCGCGACGAACTGGCCGGCCTTCCCGAGGGAGCGAACCTGGGGCTCTCGTGCGGCAACCCGACGGCGATGGCGTCGCTGCGGCCGGGCGACGTGGTGCTTGATCTGGGCGCGGGCGGCGGCTTCGACGTCTTCATCGCCGCCCGCAAGGTCGGCCCGTCGGGACGCGCCATCGGCGTCGACATGACGCCCGACATGGTGGACAAGGCCCGGCGCAGCGCCGAATCCTTCCGTGCCACGACCGGCCTGGACAACGTCGAGTTCCGGCTGGGCGAGATCGAGCACCTGCCGGTGCCCGACGCGAGCGTGGACGTCGTGATCTCGAACTGCGTCATCAACCTGTCGCCGGACAAGCAGCAGGTATGGCGCGAGATTGCCCGCGTCCTCAGGCCCGGCGGACGCGTGTCGGTGTCCGACCTGGCGCTGTGGCAGCCGCTGCCGGACGCCGTCCGCGAGTCCGTCCAGGCGCTGGTCGGCTGCGTCGCCGGGGCCGTGCTCGTGGACGAGACGCGCAGGATGGTCCGCTCGGCCGGGCTCGTCGAGACGGCCTGCGAGACCCGTCCGGACTACATCGACGCCCTGGCCGACGTGTCCGACCCGCTGTACCGCGAGATCGCCGCCAAACTGCCGCCGGGGACGAAGCCGAGCGACTTTCTGACCAGCCTCGACATCACAGCAAGCAAGCCGAGCGCACAGCCCGGAGCGTGACCGTGGCAACCGAAGCCTGCCTCACCAAACAACCCAAGGGCCTGAGCGCCTTCGAGAAGTACCTGACCGTCTGGGTCCTCCTGTGCATCGGCGCAGGCATTCTGCTGGGCAAGGCGGCCCCCGGCGTGGCCCGGTGGCTGGACGCCCAGGCCATTTACGTCGGCCCGGCGCCGGTCGTCTCGATCCCCATCGCCGTCTGCCTCTTCTTCATGATGTACCCGATCATGGTGAAGATCGACTTCGGGCAGGTGGTCCGGGCCGGCCGCAGCGCCAGGCCGGTGCTGCTGACGCTCTTCGTCAACTGGGCCGTCAAGCCGTTCACGATGTACGCCATCGCGGTGCTGTTCCTGGGGACGATCTTCTACGGCGTCATCGGTCCCGAGGCGGTGGACCACGTGAAGATGCCGTTCGGCCTGGACCTGCCGCTGGGCGCGGCCCACGGGGCCGGCACCGTCGTCCTGCACGAGGGCGCCAAGATGCTCCAGGTGCCCCTGTGGCGCTCGTACCTGGCCGGCTGCGTGCTGCTGGGCATCGCGCCGTGCACGGCCATGGTGCTGGTGTGGGGGAACCTGGCCCGCGGCAACGACGGGCTGACGCTGCTGATGGTGGCGATCAACTCGCTGACGATGCTCGTCCTGTACGGACTGCTGGGCGGCTTTCTTCTGGGCGTGGGCCGGCTGCCCGTACCGTGGCAGGCGCTGCTCCTTTCGATCGGCATTTACGTGGCCCTGCCGCTGGCGGCGGGGTACGCCTCGCGCCGGTGGATCATCAAGGCCAAGGGCGAGCGCTGGTTCCGCGAGCGGTTCCTGCACCTCTTGACACCCGTGACCATCGTGGCCCTGCTCGCGACGCTGGTGCTCTTGTTCTCGTTCAAAGGGGACGTGATCCTTTCCAACCCGCTGACGATCCTCTGGATTGCGGTGCCCCTGTTCATCCAGACGAACCTGATCTTCTGGCTGGCGTACAGCCTGGCGCGCCTGCTGCGGCTGCGGTACGCGGACGCGGCGCCGGCGGCGATGATCGGGGCCTCGAACCATTTCGAGGTGGCCATCGCGACGGCGGTGATGCTCTTCGGTCTGTCGAGCGGGGCGGCGCTGGCCACGGTCGTCGGCGTCCTGATTGAGGTGCCCGTCATGCTGCTGCTCGTCCGCATCTGCCTGCGGACCCGCGGCTGGTTCGCCGGCGGAGGGGATGCGTCGTCCGCCGCCACTGCCGCCGACCGCCTGGGAAGCGAGGCAACACGATGACCGGGATGCCTCGTCGCGATGGTTGCTCGGCCCCGGGTCTGAGCGCGAGCCTTCGTCAGCCCTGCCTGCATGCAAGGGCGGCCGGGTGCGGGATAGCCGCGGCGCTGCTGCTTCTGGTCGCGGTGCTGGCTGTCGCCGGCGATGGGCCGCCAGCCCCGCTTTCGCCCCGCCAGCCCTCCGGCACCGTCTGCCCCCCGTTCCACCTCCTGGACGAGGACGGGAATATCATCGATCCCGTCGCGGGCACGAACGCCGACAAGCCTTACTCGCCGCGCGAGACGTGCGGCAAGTGCCACGACTACGAGACGATCACCCAGGCCTACCATTTCATGCAGGGCAAGGGCGAGGAACCGACGGCCGACCAGGCGGCCCGGTGCCAGTGGGCCCTGACGCCGGGGAACTACGGCGGCACCTGGTGTTCGCCGGCGCCGCTGTACCGGTACCTCTCGCCCAAGAAGAACGAGTCCCCCGCTACGATGGATATGACCTCGTTCACGTTCATCACGGCCGGCTGCGGGGCGTGTCACCCGGGCGGCGGCTCGGCGGAATACGACCGCGACGGCAAGCGGTACGACCGCTGGATGGCCGACCCCGCGAGCGGCCTGTCGCCCGGCGGCGAGAACGGCCTCGACGGCGACTACTCCAAGGCCCGCTGGAGCGAGACGGGCGTCCTGGAGGCCGACTGCCTCCTCTGTCACCTGCCCGAATACGATTTCACCGAACGGAAGAAGCAACTGGCCGCCCTGAACTTCCGCTGGGCCGCCACGGCGGGCGCCGGCGTCGCCGACGTGACCGGCTCCGTCGAGAAGGGTGAGCCTGTCACGGTCGTCTACGACAAGTCGCGGTTCAACCCCGACGGCACGCTCTCGCCCCACATCATCCGTGAGCCCCGCAATGAAGCCTGCCTCGCCTGCCACGAGCAGCCGGGCTGGAAGAAGCGCGGGGCGAACTTCCGCGCCCGGACCGACGTGCACCTGCGGGCCGGCTTGCGGTGCGTCGACTGCCACCCCGCCGGCTCCTCGGCCGACGACCCCCGCATCCGCGGCAAGGAACTCCACGAGATCGGCAAGGGCGACGACCCCGGCGGCCAGGTCCGAAACGACCTGAACAACACGATGCGCGACTGTGCCCACTGCCACAGCACCGGCCGCCTGGGCGCCCCGGTGGCCAAGCACCGCTGGCTGCCGCCGCTGCACCTCGACACGATCGCCTGCGAGACCTGCCACATCCCGGAGCGCCTCGTCAAGCCCATCCAGTTTCAGGCGAGCGACGTCTTCAACCCCGGCACCAAGATCCCCAGCAAAGGCAAGCACCTCTGGACCTTCTACGGCCCCGACGGGGCCTATCGGAATCACTATGGCTACCTGGAGATGATGGGCTTCGACGACAAGCCGACCGAGCCGTTCAAGCCGTTCCTCGCCCGCTACGAGGGCAAGATCTGGCCCGTCAACCGCGTCCACACCGCCTGGCCGGGCATCGAAATCGAGGGCAAGCCGGGCCTCATGCAGCCCAAGATGAGCGATGTCTACGCCATGTGGTCGGCGCACCGGCAGGATCCCGCGAAGTTCCCCGACCTGGCGAAGATCGCGGACGACAACGGCGACGGCGTCATCGAGGTGAACCGTCCGGAGGAGATCGACGCGCTCATCGCTTCGGTCACGGCCATGCTGAACGGCATCCACTACCCGATGGACGGCAAACGCGTCGTGTGGGCGTACAACGACCGCGTGTACACTTCCGGCACCGAGTACCGGACGATCCCCAAACACGAGTGGGAGGCCTCGCCCTACGGCAACGTGCACAAGTACGCGCACGACGTGTACCCGGCCCGGTCCGCGCTTGGCGTCAACGGGTGTACGGACTGCCACCACCCGTCGGCGGACTTTTTCTTCGCCTCAACCGTGAAGTACCCGTTTGACGCCCAGGGCGAGCCCGTCACCGAGCCGCAGTATCGCCCCTTGGGCCTCAACGGCTTCTGGGCGATGGTCGGGGCATGGCGTGAAGCGTATCTGAAGCCCGTCCTCTACGGCCTGCTGGTGGCGCTGGTGTGCTCGCTGGTGGTCCTGGCGGGCGAATTGCATCTGGCGTGGGTGTTCGGCGACCATCCGGTCCGGCGTCGTCTGCGGCTCATCCCATGGGCCGCCGCCCTGGCCATTGCCGTGGCGACCGCGGCCCTCGCGTGGCAGCCCGACCTCATGGGATACATGCTGACCACGCGGTTCGCACTCGACGCCAACCACACCCTGGTCGCCGGTTTCGTCTTTGTGGCGGGCGTGGCGGCCCTGCTGTGCGAGGTGGGCCTGCATCGGCCCGCGGCCGCCGGCTCGCGGCGGACATCGGGCGCTTCCGGGGCCGCCGTCTGGCTGCTCGTCGCCCTGGGCCTGGCCGCCGTCTCCGGCCTGCTGATGTTCCTGAAGGTCCCGGGCCTGGATACGCCGACTCGGGCGTCGTACACTGTCTTTGACTTGGCGCTGGTCCTGGTGCTTGCGGGCGTCGTATACGTGGCGCTGCGCCGAGCCGTCCGCCCCGGACGTGTGCGCGCTCACGAGGGAGGTTGACCGATCATGAGGATCCAGATCCTGGGCACCGGGTGCCCGAAGTGCGAGAAGCTGGCCGAGGCCGCCAAGGCCGCCGCCGACGACCTCGGCATCGCGTACGACCTCGAGAAGGTCACAGACATCACCAAGATCATGGCGATGGGCGTCATGATGACGCCGGCCCTCGTGGTGGATGGCCAGGTGAAGGCCGCCGGCAAGGTGCCCGACGCCGACGCCATCAAGGCCATGCTCCAACCGTAACCGGCCGGCGATGGCTTCCGGCCGACTGTGCGGCGAACGAACGGCAGCAGCGTCCCAGGCAAAAGGAGAACGGTCATGGCATCGACGGTGAGCAGGCGAGGTTTTCTCGGAGCGGCGGGTGCGGCAGTCGCCGCGGGCGGCGCAGCGCAGGCACAGGAGGCGGGGGCGGCGGAGGCGAAGGACCGGCCGATCAAGATCGTGGCCGTCGCGTGCAGCCCGCGCCGCGGAAAGACCACCGCCCAGGGCCTGCAAATCTGCCTGGAGGCGGCGCGCGAGGCCGGGCCCAACATCGAAACGGAACTGGTGGAACTTGCCGGCCTGGCCATCCCCATCTTCGACCCGGCGGCGCCCGTGCCGGCCGACTTCGAGAAGGTGGCAGCGGTGCTGCGCGACCCGAAGGTGCGCGGCATCATCATCGGCACGCCCGTCTACTTCGGGAGCATGTCGTCGCTCTGCAAGGCGTTTCTGGACCACTGCATGGCCCTCAGGAAGGCCGGCTTTGCCCTCAGCGGGAAGGTGGCCGGCGTGCTGGCGGTCGGCGGCGCCCGCAACGGCGGCCAGGAACTGGCCATCGAGGGCGTCCAGGCCGCCCTCATGTGCCAGGAGATGGTCATCGTGGGCGACGGCCGGCCTACCGCCCACACCGGCGCCACGCTTGTCAACCCCGGCACCGACGACATCTCCGGCGACGAGTTCGGCGTCCAGACGGCCAAGAACCTCGGCCGGCACGTGGCCGAGGTCGCCCTGCGCCTGGCGTAAGTAACTCCCTCTCCCTCGATGCTTGCCTGCCGCAGGCAGGGCAGAGGGGCGGGGTGAGGGAACTGAAACAGCCGCCTGACGGTCCGCCGGACGCGGCAGAACGCGCCCGGGCCGAATTTGGGAAAGGAGTTGGTCTCATGAAACCCAAGAGCATCCTCGGCATCGTCCTGCTGGTCTTTGCGGCCGGCAGCATCGGGTACCTGGTGGCGAACGAGGTGCGAAGCGGCGGCGAGGCCACGACCGACCCGTCCGCCGCGGCCGCCGCCGACGCCGCCCTGCCCGCCGACGGCGTCGTCGTCACGTACTTCTACGGCGGGAAGCGGTGCCCCACCTGCATCAGCATCGAGGCCTACGCCGGCGAGGCCGTCTCGCAGGGCTTCCCGGCCGAGGTGGCTGCGGGCCGGGTCGTCTGGCGGGCCGTCGACACCGACCGCGACGAGAACCAACACTTCGTCGAGCACTACGACCTGTTCGCGAAGAAACTCATCATCGCGCGGCGCGTCGGCGGCGAAGAGACGACCTGGGAATCGCTTGACGAAATATGGACCCGCGTCGGCGACAAGGACGACTTCCTCGCCTACGTCCGCGGCGCCGTGGTCGAGTACCTGGAGAAATCGTAATGGGTGCCCTGGCGGCCGGCGCGGCGTGGGCGCTGTGGCTGGGGATTCTGACCTCCATCAGTCCGTGCCCGCTGGCGACGAACATCGCGGCCATCTCGTTTCTGGGTCGGCGGCTCGACCGGCCGGCGGCCGTGGTCCTGGCGGGGCTCGCCTACACGCTCGGCCGGACGGTGGCGTACGTCGCCCTGGCGCTGGTGACGGTGGGCGGCCTGCTGGCCGTGCCGCCCGTGGCACGGTTCCTCGAGTCGTCGATGAACAAGGTCCTCGGCCCCGTGCTCATCGTGGCGGGCGTGTTCCTACTGGAACTGGTGCCGGTGTCGTTCACGACGTTCTCGGCGGGCGAACGGTCGCGACGCCTGGCCGAGCGGGGCGGCCTGGCGGGCGCGGGCCTGTTGGGCATCCTCTTTGCGCTGGCGTTCTGCCCGGTGTCGGCGGCCCTCTTTTTCGGGAGCCTCGTGCCGTCGGCCCTGAAGGCCGAGTCGCCCGTCCTGATGCCGACGGCGTACGGCATCGGGACGGCCTTGCCGGTGGTCGTCTTCGCGGCGCTGGTGGCGCTGGGGGCCCGGCAGATGGCCAAGGCGTTCGGCGTGGTGCAGAAGGTGGAACGCTGGGCCCGCCGCACGACCGGCGTGGTGTTCCTCCTGGTCGGCGTGTATTACACGCTGGTCCATATCTTCGGCCTCGCGTTCCTCTGGCCGTGGGGGACGTAGGGCCACGCCCGCTTTTTCCGTTGCACGGCGCGGCGCAGGTGCGGTAAGGTGGCGGGCGCCGGCGGAGAGCGCCCAGTTGGGCCGCCGAAGGGGCAAGGCCGTACGGCCGAAACTCTCAGGCAAACGGACGTCGGCGACGGACCTCTGGAGAGTCTCCGGACACCGAAGGGGCAAGGCCGTCAGGCCGATCTCTCAGGTCCCAGGACAGAGGCCACACGGACCGGGTGCGCGTGTCCTGGAGCCCTTGCCGTGGTGAACGTCCGGAGAACCCGCCTTTTCGCACTGCCGCAACCCCCTCCAAGGAGACCCTCCGCATGAAGAAGACGATGAAGGCCCTCGTCAAGGCCGAGCCGAAGGAAGGCCTGGTGCTCCAGGAAATCCCCGTGCCCGAGCCGGGCAAGAACGACGTCCGCATCCGCATCAAGAAGAGCAGCATCTGCGGCACGGACGT
>JADHXV010000081.1 GCA_016782785.1 Planctomycetota bacterium
CAACTTCTTTGAACTCATCTCCGACGGCAACATGAGCCTCATCCGCGCGGTCGACAAGTTCGACTACATGCGGGGCTTCAAGTTCTCGACGTACGCCTCCTGGGCCATCATGAAGAACTTCGCCCGCACCGTCCCGAAGGCGGGCAAGCGGCGCGAACGCTTCATGACCGGCCACGACGAACTCCTCGAAATGACCGAGGACCTCCGCTTCGAGGGCGAAGAGCCGTACCGCGAGCCGGACGTCACCGTCCGCGAGAACATCGAGCGGGTCCTGGGGGAACTCCAGCCGCGCGAACGCGAGATTGTCATGCGCCGCTTCGGTTTGGGCGACGTGGCCGGCCCGCAGACGCTGGAGGAGGTCGGCAAACACTTCGGCGTCACGAAAGAGCGGATCCGGCAGATCGAAACCCGTGCCCTGAGAAAACTCCGCGGCCTGATGAGCCCCGAGACGGTGGAGGAGGGCGTGCGGTAGCGCCGCGGCCCTTCCGCCCCGGTGCGCGACGTGCAACTGTCCAGTTGTTCCGCGTTGGCCCTTCCGCGTTCCCCGTTCAGTGTTCAGAGGCTGTTTCACAACCTCCCTCTCCCTTGATGGGAGAGGGCCGGGGTGAGGGTGAAGCACCCGCGAATGCCCCCTCACCCTACCCTCTCCCGCGAGGGGAGAGGGAATCGAAACAGCCTGTCAGGCCTCCGCTTCGTCCAGCAGGTGGCCCAGTTTCACGCGCTTGGTGTGCAGGTACCGTTCGTTGTCGGCGTGCGGCGGGATGACGAGCGGCACGCGCTCGACGATCGTCAGGCCGTAGCCCGCGAGGGCCACCACCTTCCGCGGGTTGTTCGTCATCAGGCGGACCTGTCGCAGACCCAGGTCGACCATGATCTGGGCGCCGATGCCGTAATCGCGCAGGTCGGGCTCGAAGCCTAGGCGCACGTTCGCCTCGACGGTGTCCAGGCCCTCCTCCTGCTGGAGGCGGTAGGCCCGCATCTTGTTCGCGAGGCCGATGCCGCGGCCTTCCTGACGCATGTAGATGACCGCTCCGCGGCCTTCCTCGGCGATGCGCGCCAGCGCGTGCCGCAACTGGTCGCCGCAGTCGCACAGGCGGCTGCCGAAGACGTCGCCCGTCAGGCACTCGCTGTGGATGCGGACGAGCGTGGGCCCGTCCTGGACGGGCACAACGCCGCCTGCGTCCTCGACGCCGATGCCGCCCAGCGTCAGGGCGATGTGCGGCAAGGCGTCCACCACGCTCTCGTAGGCGTGCAGGTCGAACGTGGCGAACTCCGTGGGCAGCCGCACGCGCGTGATCTTCCGGATGAGCCGTTCCTGCCGGTGCCGGTACGCGATGATCTGGGCCACCGTGCACATCTTCAGGCCGTGCTCGCGGCAGAAAGCGACGAGGTCGGGCACGCGGGCCATCGTGCCGTCGGCCTTCATGATTTCGCAGATGACGCCGGCGGGCCGCAGGCCGGCCAAACGGGCCAGGTCCACCGCCCCCTCGGTCTGGCCCGCGCGGACCAGGACGCCGCCCGCACGCGCCCGGATCGGAAAGACGTGCCCCGGCCGGGCCAGGTCGTCGGGCTGCGTCTCGTCGGCGACGGCGAGGCGGATGGTCCGGGCCCGGTCGGCCGCGCTGATGCCCGTCGTCACGCCCGTCCGCGCGTCGACCGACACGGTAAACGCCGTGCCGAAGCGGGCGGTGTTCGCGGGGGTCTGCGGCGGCAGGTTGAGGCGGTCGATACGTTCCTCGGCCATGGGCAGGCAGATGAGGCCCCGCCCGTGGACCGCCATGAAGTTGATGATCTCGGGCGTGACCTTCTCGGCCGCGCAGACCAGGTCGCCCTCGTTCTCGCGCTGCTCGTCGTCCACGAGGACGATGATGCGGCCGGCCCGCAGGTCGGCCAGGATGTTTGGGATGTCGCTGAATATCTCGTTCATGCCGGTAGTATGGTATCGCGGGGCCGGCGAGCAATCAAGCCGCGAGGGCCGGCGGGGCGGACCCGCGGGACCGCACCCGTCCCTTTCCGCCGTCCCGCGCCTCGCATTCGGCTTGCACGCGAGCGTCCGGCCCCCATAATCGTGTCGGCATGGGGCGTGGAATCCCGCAAGGATTCCGGGAGGGAAGGGCACGACGGGTGGCTGGCCTCGTTTGGAGGTTATCGGGTCCCTGCGGCGAGCATCCAGCAGATGTCCGTGTGGCCCGGCCCGTACGGGCCGGGGAAATGTGTGCGGCATCTTCCCGGCCCGTACGGGCCGGGCCACACACAGGGCTCAAGGAGAAGGCGCCAGACACTCGGCGCGGCGTTTCGTTTGACCGGTTTCGGCGGCGGGGGCTATAATCCGGCCGCCCTGGTGGGAGACGACGATGGAGGCCCTGTTCGGCGCGGCGGCCGGCGCGGTGCCGTGCCTGGCGTTCGGGGCGTTCGCCGCCATCGCAGCAGTGCTGATCGTCTTCGGCATCATGAAGGCCCGCCAGCGCCGGCAGGAGATGCTGGCGCTGGCGCAGAAGTGGGGCCTCGCCTACTACCCGGACGACCCGTGGGGCCTGCCCACGTGGTACGGCGGGCTGGACCTGTTCAACCACGGCCACTCGAAGAAGGCGTCGAACGTGCTCAGCGGCGAGGTGGACGGCCGGACGGTCGTCGCCTTCGATTACTACTACGTGACGGGCAGCGGCAAGAATCGGTCCACGCACCATTTCCAGGCGGTGGTCTACCTGCTGCCGATCCAGGCGCCGCGGCTGCGGCTCCGGCAGGAGAACGTGCTGGATCGCATGGCCTCGTGGGTGGGCTGGGACGACATCGACTTCGAGAGCGACGAGTTCAGCCGACGCTACCACGTGGCGAGCGACGACCGCCGCTTCGCGTACGACATTTTCCACGCCCGGCTCATCGATTACCTGCTCCAATGCCGGCAGACGCCGAACATGGAGATGAGCGGGGTGTTCCTGATTGTGTACGACAGCGGCTCGGGGCAGGTGGCGAACTTCGAGCGGCTCCTTGCGATCGGGCAGACCGTCGTCGCCATGATCCCGGACTACGTGCTGAAGGCCCGCGGCGTCGAGCAGACCGGCGCGTCGGCCCCCGGAGGAACACGATGAATGTCCATGTCCTGGCTCAGGAGGAGGCCCTGTTCGCCGTGCTGCCGCTGTGCGCCTGCGTGGCCGTGCCCATCCTGATTATCGGCATCGTCCTCATCGGCATGTACAACAGCCTGGTGCGCGGCCGGAACCACGTCAAGGAGTCGTGGGCGGGCATCGACACGGAACTGCGGCGCCGCTACGATCTCATCCCGAACCTCATCGAAACCGTGAAGGGCTATGCCGCCCACGAGCGCGAGGTGCTGGAGCGCGTCATCCAGGCCCGGACGCAGGCGGTGGCGTCGACCGGGTCGCCCGCCGACCAGGCCCGCGACGAGAACATCCTCATCGGCGCCCTGAAGAACCTGTTCGCCCTGGCCGAGGGGTACCCCGACCTGAAGGCGTCCGAGAATTTTCTCCACCTCCAGCGGGAACTCGTGGAGACCGAGAACCGGCTCCAGGCGGCCCGGCGGTTCTACAACGCGAACGTCCGCGACTACAACGACCGGTGCCAGATGTTTCCGACGAATATGATGGCGTCGATGTTCGGCTTCAAGGCGGCCGAGTTCTTCGAGGTGGAATCGGCCCTGGAGCGCGCGGCGCCGAGCGTGACGTTCGGCGAGGGAACGAGGACTTCAGGGCCGCAAGCGTAAGGCTCAGGCAGCCTAAGGCCGAGGTGTGTTCGGGCCAGACGGCAGTTCGGGCAATTGCTGCTTCAGGCGGGGCAATTGCTCCTGCACGATCTTCCATACGCGAGCCACATCAACGCCCAGATAATCGTGGACCAGGACGTTCCGCAGCCCGGCGATGGCTCGCCAATCCATATCCGGATGTTGATGCTTAAACTCGCCGGATAATCGCTGCGTCGATTCTGCGAGCGTTTGGAGGTTGCGGATAACGGCATCCTGGATGAGCCGCGATTGCATGAACGCCTCGCGGCCGCCCTGCACGTACTCCTCAATGCGTGCGACGGCTTCCTGAATATGAATCAGGTAAAGGCGGTCATCGGTCATAGCGGCTGCGCCTCGCGGAGAACCCGCTCGCGAATGTACCAGTGCAGCGCCTGCTCGGTGACCAGGTCAACCTTGCGGCCAAGCAGGTCCTGAAGGTCCATCAGCAGGGCGCCCAGGTCCAGCAGCGACCTGTCCGGGTCCAGGTCCACCAGGAAGTCCACGTCGCTGTCTGGTCCGACGTTGCCGTTGGCTGCGGAGCCGAAGACCCGCACGTTCCGCGCCCCGTGGCGGTCTGCCAGGCGGAGAATACCCTCGCGCTTCTCGGCTACAAGCGGATCCAATGCCATGCCTTGCCCCCGGCGTCGATTTCGGAACGCTGATCGCTTCTCCGTTAGACTACCACGAGTGCCGTTCGGGTCAAGGGTTCTCGATGGCCGAGCCGGCCGCTTCATTGCGCGGCCCGTACGGGCCGTGCGGCGTGCGGCCGTCTATTCCGCCTTTCCCGTTCCGCGTTCCACGTTCGGCAGTTCCGCGTTCGGCAGTTCCGCGTTCGGCAGGACCTCGTCCATCGCCCCCGCGCGGTAGCCCTGGAGGTCCACCGTCACGTACGCGTAGCCGAGGGTTTTAAAGTCCCGCACGAGCCGCTCGCGGTGCTCGACGAGTCGGCCGATGTCGGCCGGCGCCACCTCGATTCGAGCAATCGTCTCGTGGTCGCGGACGCGGCAGCCCTGGAAGCCGAGTTCGCGCAGCAACTTCTCGGCGGCTGCGACGCGGCTCAGTTTCTGCTCCGTGATCGGCTGGCCGTACGGGAACCGGCTGGCCAGGCACGCCATGGCGGGCCGGTCCCACGTCGGCAGGCCCAAGTCGCGCGACAGGGCACGCACGTCGTCCTTGGTGAAGCCGGCCTCCTTGAGCGGACTGCGGACGCCCAACTCGGCCGCCGCCTTCAGGCCCGGCCGCCACGCGTGCACGTCGTCGGCGTTGGCGCCGTCGCAGACGGCGGCCAGGCCGTTCGCCTGGGCGATCGCCATGAGGGTCGAGAACAGTTCGTGCTTGCAGTAGTAGCACCGGGTGGGCGGATTGTTGCGGAAGTGAGGCACGTCCAGTTCGCGCGTCTCGATGACCTCGTGCCGCACGTCCAGTTGGGCCGCCAGTTGCCGGGCGCGATCCAGTTCCTCCGAGACGTACGTCTCGCTGTCGGCCGTGATGGCCAGGACGTTTTCGCGGCCGAGGATGTCGCGGGCCACGGTCAGGAGGAGCGTCGAATCGACGCCGCCCGAGAAGGCGACGGCGGCCGAGCCGATCTCCGTAAGGATCGCGCGCAGGCGCTCGCGCTTGGCATCGAGGCCCACGGGCAGTGCGGGTGCGTCGCTCATGACTTCTCCTCGATTGTGACAAGTCGTTCGCGGCAAAACTCGTCCGACGCCGGGGCCGCGCGGATTGTCCACGGCAGTTCGCCCACCGCCTGGACGGTCACGTCGCGCGTCTCGCCCGGCGGGGTCTTGGTGTACCGCAGCGTGATGGCGGCGGCCTGGGCGAGGGTGTCGGCGTCGGCCGGGCCGCGGACGATCGTCGTCGGGCCGGGGATATCGGTCGCCTCCAGCCGCACGTCGCCCGGCTGGATGAGGTCGGCCAGGCGCAGGTTGTCGCGCTCGTGCCGGCCGACGACGGCCCACTCGCCATCGTCCAGGCGGAAGTGCCGGCCGACCTTCAGCAGTTCCACGTCGGCCGGCGTCACGTCCTTCGCGCGCATCCGTTCCCGCAGCCGGTGCGCGAAGCCGGGGTCAGTGAGCAGGCACCCGCCGGCCGGCGTCGGGTACTCGGTGATGCCGAGTTCGGCCGCAAGGGCGATCTGCGGCTTGCGCGACCGGCCCGCGAAGCCGCACAGGCGGTCGCGGTCCAGGAGGCCGTCGCGCTCGGGCTTCGTCGGGGCCAGGCACCTGGCCGAGAGCGGCCGGACGAGCAGGTCCTCCAGCCCCGACTCCTTCTCGACGAGTTGCATAACGTGCCGCCGCTGCGACATCGGCCGCTGGCCGAGCACCTCGCCCGTGAACACGAACGCCGCTCCCTCGGCCTCCATCAGCGCCTTGGCCTGGCGCAGCGTCCAGATGCGGCAGTCGATGCACGGGTTCATCCGCTTGCCCATGCCGAACTTCGGGTGACGGACCATGGCGAGGTCGGCCTCGGTGGCGTCGACGGTGCGGACCTCGGCGCCCAGGGCCTCGACGCGGCGGACGGCCTCGGGCTTCTCGCCGGGGGCGGGCGTGTGCGGATGCCACAGGTGCACGGCGTGCAGGGCCAGCACCTCGATGCCCTGCCGCTGGACGAGGCGCACCGTGAGCATCGAGTCGAGCCCGCCCGACACGCATCCCACGGCCTTGGCCATCGCGGTCACCTTGCTTTCGCCCCTCACCCGGTATAGTATGACGCGGCTTGACGGCAATCAAGCGGGCTGACCGTGTGTGGCCCGGCCGGGGAAGCACGCCAGGTGCGACACATTTAGCCGCCGGACTTGTCCGGCGCGTGTGTCGCGGCCCGTACGGGCCGCGCGGAACGCTCAAGGAACGCACGCATGACCCAGGCATCGCCCAAGCCCGTGACGAGCGACGACGTGGCCCGTGCCCTGGCCGGCCGCGTCCAGGGCGACGTGCTGACCGACCGGTTCAGCCGGTCGGCGTACGCGACGGCGGCGTGCATCTACCGCATCCCGCCGCTGGCGGTCGTGGTGCCGAAGACGGCCGACGACGTGGCCGAGACCGTCCGCGCAGCCGCCCGCCTGGGCATCTCCGTGACCGCCCGCGGGGCGGGGTCGGGCCTGGCCGGGCAGGCCCTCGGCGGCGGCATCGTCATCGACTTCACGAAATATATGAATCGCGTCCTGGCGGTGGACGTCGCCGGCCGGTGCGTCCGCGTCCAGCCGGGCGCCGTCACCGGCAAGGTCAACGAGGCCCTTGCGCCGCATGGCCTGATGCTGGGCCCGGACCCGTCCAGCGAACCGTTCTGCACCATAGGCGGCAACCTGGGGAACAACGCGTCGGGCGCCCGCGGCATCCGGTACGGCTCGTTCCGCGAGCACGTGGCGGCCCTCGACGTGGTCCTGGCCGACGGGTCGCAGGTGCGGCTGGAGAGCGTGGAGGCCGACAGTCCGGCGTACCGCGAACTCGCCGACCGCGGCGACCTGCTTGGCCGCATCGTCACGGGCACGCGGCAGGTCCTGGATGAGCACGCCGACCTCATCCGCGCCAACCGGCCGTACACCAGCAAGCACAGCGCCGGCTACAACCTGTTCGACGTGCTGGACGGCGGCCGGTTCGACCTCACGCGCCTCGTGACCGGCAGCGAGGGGACGCTGGCCATCGTGGTCGAGGCGACCATCCGCATGGTCGAGAAGCCGCGCGAGCGCGCGAGCCTGCTCCTCTGGTTCGCGGACCTGGAGAAGGCCGGCGAGGCCGTCCGCCCCATCCTCGACCTCGGCCCCGCCGCCTGCGAAGTCATGGAGCGGCGGTTCCTGGACATCGTCCGGGCCGACGGGTCGGTCCCCGAGAAGTACCTGCCGCCCGAGGCCGACACGGTCCTGCTGGTCGAGCAACTCTCCAATTCGCGCGCGGAGAACGAGGCGTTCATCCGCCGCGTGCGCCAGCGCGTGGTCGACGACCTGGGGCTGGCGTTCGGCTGCATCGAGGCGTACGACCCGGCCGAGCAGGAGCGGCTGTGGCTGGTCCGCAAGCGCGCCGTGCAGATTCTCCAGCGCCTGCCCGGGCCGAAGCGCATCACGCCGTTCGTCGAGGACGTCTCGGTGCCGCCCGACCGGCTGGTCGAGTACATCCGCGGCATCCGGGAAATCTGCGGCCGGCACGGGGTGGAGGCTGCCATCTACGGCCACGCGGGCGATTCGAACCTCCATGCCCGGCCGATCCTGGATACCCGCCGGGCCGAAGACGTGGCGAAGATGCAGGCCATCGCCGACGACGTCGCGGCCCTCGTCGTCCGCCTGGGCGGCACCGTCTCGTGCGAGCATGGCGACGGCCTGACGCGCTCCGGCTACCTGGAACTCCAGTTCGGGCCGGACCTCTACCGCGCCATGGCCGACGTGAAGCGCGTGTGGGACCCGGCCGGCCTCCTCAACCCCGGCAAGATCATCACACAGGAGCGGCACGTCCACCTGGACGACCTGCGGATGGGCCCGGACTTCGCCCTTCAGCCCACCGGCGAGGCGTTCGACCGCGAGCGATGGGCCGCCGAACTCGTCCGGTGCCACGGCTGCGGCACGTGCCGCGGCTTCTGCCCCGTCTACAAGGTGACCGGCGACGAGGCGGCGACGCCCCGCGGCAAGGCGAACCTGCTGCGCGAAATCCTCAGCGGCGGGCTTGACCTGGCGGACCTCGATGCGGAGAAGATGCGCGAGGTCGCCCGCCTGTGCTACAACTGCAAGTCGTGCCTCGTGGAGTGCCCCAGCCGCGTCGACGTGCCGGGCCTCGTCCTCCTTCACAAGGAGCACCTGGCGTCGCGCGGCGGCCTGACGTTGGCCGAGCGGCAGATGCTGAACGTCCGCACGATGGGCCGCGCGGGCAGCGCCGCCGCCCCCGTCTCGAACTGGGTCCTCGGGTGGGGCCCCGCGCGGTGGCTCATGGAGAAACTGGGCGGCGTCAGCCGGACCGCCGCCATGCCGCGCTTCGGCCGCCCGCGCCTGAAGGAAGGCACGGACGCCGACGCGGACGCAGCGCCGACGGACGCAGCGCGGGCCGATGCGGCGCCGACGGACGCAGCGCGGGCCGATGCGGTCGCGGATGCGGCGGTGGACGCGACCGGCGCCGGCCGCAAGGTCGCCTACTTCGCGGGATGTTTCGAACTCTTCAACGAGCCGCCCATCGGCCGGTCGGCCCTGGCGGTGCTCGACGCCCTCGGCTGCCGCGTCTTCATCCCCGAGCAGCGGTGCTGTGGCATTCCGCGAATCTCGGCGGGCGACGCCGCCGGGGCCATGCGCGACATGCGATTCAACCTCGACGTCCTCGCGCCGCTGGCCGAGGCCGGGTACGCCATCGTCTCCGGCTGCCCGTCGTGCGTGCTGACGCTGACGGAAGATTATCCGGAGATGGCCGAGGGCGACGACCGCGCCCGCCTCGTGGCCAAGGCCACGCGCGACGTCCACGCGCTGGTGGACGAGATCACCGCCGGGCGAGCCGCGCCGCCGGACGTATCGGCCGATTCGTCCTGGCGAACGCGCCGGCTGGCGTATCACGCGCCGTGTCATCTGCGGGCGGCGGGGCGGGGCGACCTGCCCCGGCGGCTTCTGGAGCGGCTCCTGGGCATCCGGTTCGTCCTCGCGAATGCCGAGTGCTGCGGCATGGGCGGGACGTACGGCCTGAAGGCGCAGAACGCGCCCGTGTCCGAGGCCATTGCGCAGCCGGTGCTGGACCGCATCCGCGAGAGCGGGGCCGAGGCCGTGGTCACGAGTTGCGGCATGTGCCGGACCCAACTGGCCCACGGCACGGGGCTGCCGGTGGTCCACCCGATGGAGGTGCTGGCCGATGCGCTGGCTGGGACCGAAAGGGCTGGCGAAGCGGCGGTTCGCCGAGCATAATGACACGGACCGCAGCGGCGAAGGGTAGGGGCGTGGACCTGAAGACCCGCATTCACGAGAAGCGCGACGCGATCCTGGCCATCTGCGCCAGGCACGGGGCGCGGAATGTACGCCTCTTCGGCTCGGTGGCCCGCGGCGAAGCCGATGAGAAGAGCGACGTGGACGTGCTGGTCGACATGGACCCCGACCGAAGCCTGTTCGACATGGGCGGCTTGCTCCTCGACCTTCAGGACCTGCTCGGCTGCCGCGTGGACCTGGCGACCGAGAAGGCGCTCAAGCCGCGCATGCGCGAACGTGTCATGGAGGAGGCCGTGCCGGTATGAAATAACGGGCAATGGGCAGTATGCTTGGAGAGTCCTGGTGTGCGGGTGTGGTTGGCGAGTGCGGGAGTGCTCAGGCCCATTCATGGGCCTTCGGCCGCCGAAGGCGGCATAGCCCCGGCCCTTTGGGCCGGGGAAGCGGTGGTGGATTTGCGATAGGTTCTTTGCCCCCGGCGACTCGCCTCTGGCGAGTCGCCGGGGGCAAAGAAAAACCGATCTCGCACATCTTGATAACCCAGGGCCCAAGGCCCTGGGCTACGAAGCGACCAAGGCGGCTGAAGCCGCCTCTTCTCGGGTCCAGGCAGTCAGTGCCGATCTCCAGCGGTGCCGGCGGTGCTGAGCGCGCCTCGGGTCTGCCGGTTCGGGGCGCGGCACGAGAGGGTAGGGTACCTGAGTGGTATTGGCGGAACTGCTGCCTGTACCCCGCGTACCCGTCCCCGCGCCGCCTGGCCTCGCTCCGCGCCGGAGCCTAGCCGTCAGAGCGCCTCGGCAAGCCACGTCTGAATCGCCTCGCCCCACATCACCGCCACGGCCGCCAGCGCCGTCCAGAGGACCACCGTCACCTGGAACGGCCAATCGCGGAGCATGATCTCGACGGGGTCGGCGTACCGGCCCATCATCGAGAGCATGGCCATCCGGCACACGCCGTAGATGACCAGCGGCAGCGTGACCAGGAGGCCGATCGTGTGGAACCGCTCCAGCGTCATGGGGCTGGTGGTATACAGAAGGAACGATACGATGGCGATGGCGGCGCTCAGCGTGATGAGGTGCGTCAGCAGCCCGGGCGTGTAACCGTCCAGCGTGGGCCGGTGCCGGCGGGCCTCGTCCGGGCCGCCCGACAGCGTCACCACCTCGTTGTACCGTTTGCAGAAGCCCAGGAACAGGCAGATGGTGAACGTGCAGACCACGAGCCACGGGCTGATGATGACGCGGATGGCCACGGCTCCGGCCGCCGCCCGCAGCACGAACCCCGCCGCCACCAGCATCACGTCGAGCAGCATCTTGTGCTTCAGGCCCAGGCTGTAGGCCAGGGTCAGCGCCAGGTACGCCGCCACGAACGCGAGCACGCCGCGGTTGACGGCGAAAGCGACGGCCAGGCCGGCGGCCGACAGGATCAGGCACTGTGTCCACGCGGCCCCCAGGCCCAGTTGTCCCGCCGCGATCGGCCGGTGCCGTTTGCGCGGGTGATGCTGGTCGGCGTCGCGGTCGCGGATGTCGTTCAGGATGTACGCGGCGCTCGAGGCGAAGCAGAACGCCAGCGCCGCCGCTGCCGCCCGGACCCACGCCGACGGGTCGGCCATCCGGACGGCGAAGATCACCGGGAACAGAACGATGACGTTCTTGATCCAGTGCGGCACGCGCAGGACGGCCACGGCCGCACGCACGGGCGAGCGGAGCGGTGGCGGCGTGTCGTGCGGCTCGGCCATGCGCGGATTCCTTGTCCGTGCCCTCGGCCCCTTTACTACGCGGGACCGCAAGGGTCGGCAACCTATTTCTTATTCGGCGACCGGCAGGGGCCCGCATCACGGCATTTCGATTGCGGCAAGAGCGGGTGGCCTGGGAAGGCCGCTGCGCGGTCCCCCCGGATGTGGTCCTTGACGCTCGCCCACCCGCGGGCTATACGTGGAACATCCTGGTGCAGGCGGTGGCGCCGCCCGGCCGTGCATGGCACATACGCAAGGAGAGTGACGATGCCGCAGACGACGATCAACCGCCGCGATTTCTTCCGGATGACGGGTCAGGTTGCCCTGGCCGGGGCGTGCGCGGGCCTCGCGCCCGCCGCCGCGAGTTGTGCCGCCGCCGGCCCCAGGCAGGCGTCGCCCAACCGCCTGCCCAACATCGTCCTCATCTTTACCGACGACCAGGGGTACCAAGACCTGGGGTGCTTCGGGTCGCCGGACATCCGGACGCCTAACATCGACCGCCTGCGGGCCGGCGGCATG
>JADHXV010000082.1 GCA_016782785.1 Planctomycetota bacterium
ACGCGGCTCGTGTTGGGCGCGCTGGGCGCTCGCTGTGCATCGGGCGTCCCCGCGACCTTCCGGTCGCGGCTCGTGTTGGGCGCGCTGGGCGCTCGCTGTGCATCGGGCGTCCCCGCGACCTTCCGGTCGCGGCTCGTGTTGGGCGCGCTGGGCGCTCGCTGTGCATCGGGCGTCCCCGCGTGTTCCCGCACGCGGCTCGGGGCCTGCGCCGTGGGCGCGTACACCAGGCGAAACACGTTCGTCACGGCCCCGGCGTGATGGCTGCGGTAGTGCAGCGGGGCCATGGCGTGCCAGTCGGCCATCGTGCCGGGCTCGACACGGAGATGCGCGTCGAGCGTGCACGTGCGGACGGGCGGCGAGGCGGTCATCGGGCGCCCTCCCGGCTTGCGTGGCGCGGCGGGTACGGGCCGCGCCCGCCTTTGTCATTCTGAGCGAGCGTAGCGAGCGAAGAATCTCGCCGTGACCTTTGCTGCTTGTCGCGCGGCGGGTCCGGAGACCCACCGCGCGGCGCCTCACCCCGGCTCGCGCCGCGCGCCGGGTCGGCGTAGCGGACCTCCGCGCCCGGGCCCGCATGCTTCGTGACCAGCACGTCGGGCGCGAGGTCGTCCACGAGGTCGTCGTGGGCCGACGCCGCCACCACCGTCACGCCGTGTCGGTCGACCAGCCGGCGGACGCGGTACGCCACCGCCCGGGCGCAGCAGCGGTCGAGGGTGGAGCAGAACTCGTCGGCCACCAGGACCCGCAGGCCGCGCGTGCCCTCCTCGCTGTCGGCCAGCAGGCGGTCGAGCGCCAGGGCCAGCCGAAGCCGGTACCGCTGACCGTCCGAGAGGTCCGCCACCGGCCTGAGGAGCGCGAACGCCTCGGCCAGGCCGGCCGCGCTCAGCAGCGCCAGGGCCGTCTCGAACGGGGCGGTCGGCAGGTCGATGGCCGGCCGGTCGGCGGCCACGTGCAGGGCCGCCAGGTCGACCACGCGGCCGCCGTCCGGCACGCCGTCGCGCAGCGCCCGGACCAGGGCCCGCACGAGCACGCTCTTGCCGCTGCCCGACGGGCCCGTGATGAACACGAGGTCGCCCGGCTGTACGTCCAGGGCCAGGCCGTCGTACAGGGTGACCTCGGTGGTGTCGTCCAGGCCCAGGCCGAACATCTCGGCCAGGCGGACTTGGCGGTCGGTGGGGGGCCGCTCGGCCGACGGGGTCGGCACCGCCTGGAACTTTTCGTTGATGGTGTACGCGCCCATGCGTATGCTCCTTTCGATGATCCTGCTGAAGAAGAAATTCCTGGACCTGGTCCGGACGGGGGCCAAGCGGCAGACGGTCCGCGTGTGGCCGAAGCGGCGGCTTCGCGCCGGCCAGAACGAATACATCCCCGGCCTCGGGCGCATCCGCATCACGGCGTTCGAGCGGGTCGCCCCGGCCGACCTGACGGAGGAGGACGCCCGCCTCGACGGCTTCGCCTCGCGCGAGGCGCTGCTGGCGGAACTGCGGGCGCTGTAC
Source organism: Planctomycetota bacterium (assembly GCA_016782785.1). Lineage (GTDB taxonomy): Bacteria > Planctomycetota > Phycisphaerae > FEN-1346 > FEN-1346 > BS750m-G62. The sequence goes on from JADHXV010000082.1 coordinate 1,494, forward strand.
GGCGACCGGCTGGACGACGTGCCGTGTTTCCGCATCCGGTTCACCTATCCGGCCGACGCGGCGGATTCCGCCGACGCCGACGCTGCCTCGGGTGGCGCCGCCGTGTCCGGCACCGGTTCGCCCGCGGGCGAGGGCTCGCGGGACGCCTGACGGGCCCGTCGCCGCTCGGCCCGGCGGGCCTTGCGCCGGATGCGGCGGAAGAGGGCCCGCAGGTCGGCCACGTCGGCGGCCTTACCGGGCGGCCCGCCGCGGGCCGAGGCGGGCACCAGGCCCATCCGGGCGATCCGTCCGAGCGGCAGGCCCATGAGGCGATGCAGGCACGCCAGCCGTCGTTCGTCGGCGTCGAGCGTGCGCCAGGCCGCCACGATGGCCAGGTTCAGCGGGTCCAGGGCCCGCTCGCGAGCCCTGGCGAGCGTCCGGCGGACCGTCCGGGGGTCCACGCCCAACAGGCCGGCCAGTTCCCGCTGGCTGGCCCCGCGAACGTAGAACAGGCGCAAGAGGTACCGCTCGCGCGGCGGGAGGAGACGGAGGAGGCGGCGGAGGTCCCGTGGCAGGAGGCCGAGGCACCGGAGTTTGCTCTCCGACAAACCCAACAGGCACACGGACTCTCTTGGGCGGGCTCTTGGGGGCATTTTCGGCCTTCGAAGGAATCCCGGTGCTATCTGACGACTCGATTATAGACCGGGGGCGGTTTGTTGTCAAGTAAACCTCGTGCGGAAATTTGAAAAACCCTAAACTCGCCCCGCCGATAAACCGAAAAAACCCTTGACGTGAGTTCGCTGGAGAGTAAACTATGGCCGGGTGACCAAGGCTTCCGGGGCCTGCGTTCCGCCGCCCGGCGGTGGGCGGCACGGGTCCCCGCGAGCGTTTGGAGGAAGGGTATGGGGCTCGACGAAAATCTCAGGGAACTCGACATGGTCCGCCGGCTGCTCGCGGTCAGCCGAAAGGGCGGGTCGTTCGGCGAGGAGGTCCGGCGGGCGCGGCAGGCGCGCGGCATGACGCTGGACGCCCTGGCGGCGGCCACCGGCATGGCGAAGTCGTACCTGTCGCAGATCGAGACCGGGTACGCCTCGCCGCCGCGCGACGACAAGGTCCGCAAGATCGCCGAGGCCCTCGGCCTGGACGCCCAGGCCCTCTTGCCGCGGGCCCATCTGTCGGAACTGCCCGAGGACGTGAAGCGCCGGCTGGCCCGGATGTTCGACGCCACCGACGAGGCCATCCGGACGCTCCTGGCGGCCCGCGACGCCGCGGCCGACGCGGCGGAAGCGGCGCCGGCCGGCGCCGCCGAATCGGAGGGGGCCGATGGTGCGCCGGACGGCCAGGCCGCCCGTACGGGGCGGTCGGTGGCGCTCGACCTCGACGCGCTCCACAAGAGCGGCCTGCTGCATCACCTGGCGCGGGCCGACGACGCCCAGCACGAACGGGCCGCCCGCCTGCGGGCCGTCCCCATCATCAACAAGGTGGCGGCGGGGTACCCGCGCGAGTTCACGGACCTGGGGTACCCGGTGGGCATTGCGGACGACTACGTGTCGGTGCCGGCCGAGTTGGCCGACCCGAACGCGTTCGGGCTGCGGGTGGTGGGGGACTCGATGGCGCCGAAGTACGCGGAGGGCAACGTGGTGATCTTTTCGCCGGCGGCGTCGGTGGCGTCGGGCGACGACTGTTTCGTCCGGTTCGCGCCCGACAGCCGGGCCAGCGCGGACGAGAGCACGTTCAAGCGGGTGTTCTTCGACGGGCCGGACCAGGTCCGCCTCCAGCCGCTCAACGAGCGGCACGCGCCAACGGTCGTGCGGCCGGCGGAGATCGCGTGCATCTTCCGGGCCGTCGTCCGGTACGAGAAACTCTGACGGACGGGCGGCCGCCCAACGGTTTCCGCCCTGGAGGGAACAATCATGCGGTTCTGCGGCTTCGTGGTGTGCGTGGCGATGGTCACGGTGCCGGTGTTCCTGTTCGTTGCGGCGGCATCCGCGGCGGAGGCGCCGCCGGCGCCGCACGTGCGGCTCCAACCGGTCGGCATGGCCGAGGCCCGATGGACGGCCGGCTTCTGGGCCGACCGGTTCCGCCTGTGCCACGAGGTGGTCATCCCGGAGATGACGAAGGCCCTGCTGGACCCGTCGAACAGCGCCCAACTGGCGAACTTCCGCGTGGGCGCGGGCCTGGAGGAAGGCCCGCATCGCGGCACGAACTGGGGCGACGGCGACTGTTACAAGTGGATCGAGGCCCAGGCCTGGCTCTTTGCCGTCACGCGCGACCCGGCGCTCGACCGCACCATGGACCACTGGATCGACCTCATCGCCCGCACCCAGGCCGACGACGGCTACATCGGCACGCAGACGCAACTCAACCCCGAGAAGGAGCGGTGGGGCCAGCGCTCGTACCACGAACTCTACAACATGGGCCACCTGATGACCGCGGCCGCGGTCCATCACCGCGCCACCGGCAAAGACACCTTCCTGGCCGTGGCCCGTAAACTGGCCGATTACCTGTACGGCGTGTTCCAGCCGCGGCCGAAGCACCTGGCCCATTTCGGCTGGAACCCGTCGAACATCATGGGCCTGGTGGACCTGTACCGCGTAACGGGCGAGCGGCGGTACCTGGAGTTGGCGGGCATCTTCGTGGATATGCGCGGGTCGGTCCCCTGGCCGAACCCCTGGATCGCCGCCACGCCCGCCGACCCCAACCCCGGCGATCAGAACCAGGACCGGATGGCGCTGCGCAAGGAGACGATGGCGGTCGGCCACGCCGTCACGGCGGCGTACCTCTGGTGCGGGGCCGCCGACGTGGCCGCCGAAACGGGCGAGAAGGCCCTGGGCGACGCCCTCGTCCGCCTCTGGACCGACGTGACCGGCAAACGGATGTACGTGACCGGGGCCATCGGGGCGTACCATCACGGCGTCTCGCCGCGCGGCGACAAGGTGCACGAGGCGTTCGGCCACGAGTTCGAACTGCCGCAACGCACTGCGTATAACGAGACGTGCGCCAACATCGGCAACGCCATGTGGAACCGCCGGATGCTCCTGCTCTCGGGCGACGCCCGCTACGCCGACGTTATGGAGCGGGTGCTCTACAACAGCGGCCTCGCGCCGATGAGCGTGGACGGCACGCGGTTCTGCTACTGCAACCCGCTGGCCCGGCGGGCGGGCGTGCCCCTCTTGAACAACGACACGCCGCGCCGCTGGTTCACGCACAAATGTTATTGCTGCCCGCCGAGCGTCGCCCGGACCCTGGCCAAGGTCCATTCCTGGGCGTACGCCGTGTCGGACGCCGCCGTCTGGGTGAACCTGTACGGCGGCAGCACGCTCGAGACGCACCTGCCGGACGGCTCGGCCGTGGCGCTGGCCCAGGCGACCGACTACCCGTGGGACGGCAAGGTGACGCTGACGGTCCGGGCCGCACCGGCCGAGCCGATGGCCGTCATGCTCCGCATCCCCGGCTGGGCCGACGGGGCGACGGTCCGCGTCAACGGCGAGCCGCTCGACGTGCCCGCGAAGCCGGGCGCGTACGCCGAGGTCCGCCGCCGATGGACCGCCGGCGACGTGCTCACGCTGGACCTGCCGATGGAGCCGGTGCTGGTCGAGGCGAACCCGCTGGTCGAGACGGAGGTGGACCAGGTGGCGGTCATGCGGGGTCCGGTGGTCTACTGCCTGGAATCGATTGACTTGCCGGAGGGCGTGGCGATGGCCGACGTCCGCCTGCCGCGCCGGCCCCGGTGGACCGTCCGCCACGAGCCGGACCTGCTGGCCGGCGTCACGGTGCTCGAGACCGAGGCCGCGGCGGTGCCGGGCGGCGGCCCGTGGCAGGGGCTCTATCGCCGGCTGCCAGAGGGCGAGCCGCGGCCCATCCGCCTGCGGCTCATCCCGTACTACGCCTGGAACAACCGCGACGAGACGGAGATGACCGTCTGGCTACCGCTCCTCTGACGGGGATAGACCGATGGACGACGACCTGATTCTGCTGGCCGACGGCGGCGGCGGCGAACGCATGATGGACCTGGTGCGCGACGAGATCCTCACGCGCTTCGCCCCGGCCGACGCCAGCGGTGAACTCGCGCGCCTGGCCGACGCCGCCTGTCTGCCCGCCGGCGAGGGCGACATCGCCTTCACGACCGACTCGTACGTGGTCCGGCCGATCGAGTTCCCGGGCGGCGACATCGGCCGGCTGGCCGTCGCCGGCACCGTCAACGACCTGGCGTGCGTCGGGGCGAGGCCGGTGGCGATCTCGCTGGCGCTGATCCTGGAGGAGGGCCTGCCGCGGGCCGTCCTCGGCCGCATCCTCGACTCCGCCGCCGCCTGCGCCCGCGAGGTGGCCGTGCCCGTCGTCTGCGGCGACACGAAGGTGGTCGAGCGCGGCGGGGCGGACCAGATCTTCATCACGACGGCGGGCGTGGGCCGCATCGCGGCGGGCCGGCGCCTCTCGGCCGACCGCATCCGGCCGGGCGACCGCGTGCTGGTCTCCGGCACGCTGGCCGATCACGGCGTGGCGGTGATGAGCCGCCGCGAGGGCCTGGCGTTTCAGACGACCGTCACGAGCGACGCCGCGCCGCTCTGGCCGCTCGCCCGGGCCCTGATGGCCGCGTGCCCGAACCTGCGGGTGCTGAAGGACCCGACCCGCGGCGGTCTGGCGGCGGCGGTCAACGAACTGGCGGGGGCGGCCGGCGTCGCCATGCGCATCGACGAGGCCCGCCTGCCCGTCCGTCCGGCCGTCGCCGGGGCCTGCGAGACCCTGGGCCTGGACCCGCTGAACGTGGCGAACGAGGGGAAATTCGTCGTCATCGTGGCGGCAGCGGAGGCCGAGGCCGCGCTGGCGGCGATGCGCGAGAGTCCGCTCGGGCGCGAGGCCGCCGATATAGGCGAGGTCCTCCCGCCGCCCGACCGCGGGCCGCGCGTCACGCTGCGGACCCGCATCGGCGGCGAACGCGTGCTGGAGATGCCCTACGGCGAGGACTTGCCGAGGATCTGCTGACGCTGTGCCGTTCGAGCCGCGTGCGGTAGCACGCGGGTACGTGTGGCCGCAGTGCGCCGTGAGCTCGCCCGGCGGCGCGAAAAAACGCCGGCTGAAATATTTGACAAGCGGGGCAGGTTGGCGTACAATCCGGGCCTGCGCGGGGCTATATATTTTTGGTGCGGCCTGTGAAACCTTTCACAGCCCGCCGGAAGGCCGGTCCCTCGCCGACACGGAACACCGACGCACGCGAACGCAAAGGCCGGACGCACGGGAGCCTCAGCCATGGCAGACGAGAAGAAGACGGTCCTGATCATCGACGACGACCCCGACCTGATCGCGGCCACCCAGGCCGTCCTCGAAGGGGCCGGCTACGCGGTCGCGTCGTCCCTGGACGGGACGGCCGGCGTGGAGCGGGTCCGGCAGGGCGGCATCGACTGCGTCCTCCTGGACGTCATGATGGTGCGCGACACCGAGGGGTTCCGCGTGGCCCAGGACCTCAAGGGCGACCCGGCCACGGCCGGCATCCCCATCGTCATGCTCACCAGCGTGGGGCAGAAGACGGGGTTCGAATTCTCGCCCGAGACCGACGAGGACTACCTGCCGGTGGAGGCGTTCCTGGAGAAGCCGGTGGACCCCGACCGCCTGCTGGAGGTCATCGAAGAAGCCATGGGCGGGCAGCAATAAAGGGCGAACGCGCATGTTGCCACAGGTTCTGAAGCGAAACGATCTGGCGGCCTGGGTCGAGGCCCTCATGGCCGACCGCACGGTCGCCGGGCCCGTCCTGAAGGAAACGAACGTCTCGGACCCGAGCGACGAGAAGTTCGAGTGGACGGTGCTGGAGGACGCGGGCGACCTTCGGCTTGATTACAACCTGACGGTGCTGGGCCCGAAGTCGTTCCTCTGGCCGCCACGCCAGCAGCTGGTCGCCTACCGTTTGGACGACGGCCCGGACCCGCAGCCGCTCATCGAGCACGAGCCGACCGTCCTCCTGGGCGTGCACCCGTGCGACGCGACGGCCATCGCCACGCTCGACACGGCGTTCGGCAAGGACATCCCGGATCCGCATTACCTGGCCCGGCGGGCCGACACGGCCATCGTGGGGCTGGACTGCGCGGCCCCGTGTCACGAGTCGTCGTTCTGCCTCGACATGGGCAGCCTGTACCCCGACTCGGGGTTCGACGTGATGCTGACGCCGATGGGCGAGGTGATTTTCGTGGAGGCGGCGACGGACCTGGGCCGGGCGCTGGTCAAGTCGGCGGCGGTCCGTCCCGCGACCAAGGACGACATGGAGGCCCGCCAGAAGTTCGCCGAGGAGAAGCGGAGCAATTTCCACTACAAGTTGCCGTACGAATTGAAATACCTGCCCGAGGTCCTGGAGCAGTCGTACGACAGCCTGGTGTGGGAGGCGATCGCCCGGCGGTGCTTCTCGTGCGGGTCGTGCAACACCACGTGCCCCACGTGCTACTGCTGGGACGTGACCGACGACATCGCCGACGACCTGTCGGGCGGCGTGCGGACCCGCCGGTACGACTCGTGCCAGTTGGACACGTTCGCCGAGGTGGCGGGCGGCGAGAACTTCCGCGAAGAGCGCTCGAGCCGCCTGCGGCACCGGATGTTCCGCAAGGGCAAGTATATCCTGGAGCAGACCGGCCGGGTCGGCTGCGTGGGCTGCGGCCGGTGCGAACGGGCCTGCGTGGCCAAAATCAGCATCAAGGACACGTACGTCCAGATCGCCGGCACGCGGTAAGGCGCGATGTTTCCGCGCGGCGGAGCGCTTTGGCGCGGCGGCCTTCCCAGGCCGCCGCGGAGACGCTGCCGGCCGAGGCCTGGTGGCCTGGGAAGGCCATCAGGCGGGATTGCGGAGAAACGCTCGCCTTTCCGGGTGAACAAGCGAGGAGCCGAGAGCCGTGACTCAAATCGACATCCACAAAGGCGCCGAGGCCGAGAGCCCCTACGTGCCGAAGATGGCACGCATTCTCTCGGCCGAGCAGATGACCGAGACCGAGCGGTTCTTCCGCATCGAGATGGAAGAGGCACCGCTCGCGTACCAGCCTGGCCAGTTCGTCGGGGTCACCGTGTTCGGCGTGGGCGAGGCCCCCATCTCCATCTGCTCCAGCCCCACCCAGGGCGACGCGTTCGAACTGACGGTCCGCAGCGTCGGCCTGGTGACGAACAAGTTGAAAGAGTTTGGCGAGGGCGACCGCCTGGGCATCCGCGGGCCGTTCGGCAACACGTTCCCGTACGAGGAGATGAAGGGCAAGGACGTCCTGTTCGTGGCGGGCGGCCTGGGCCTGGCGCCCACGCGGAGCCTCATCCGCTACGTGCTGGACAACCGCGGCGACTACCACAAGGTCACCATCCTGGTGGGCGCGCGTGACCCGAGCCTCCTGCTCTTCCGCGACGAACTTGAGGCCTGGACCGGGCGCGACGATGTTGAGACGCTCGTCACGGTGGACCGGCCCGACAAGGCGTGGTCCGGCAACGTGGGCGTCATCACGCGGCTGTTCGCGAAGATCCAATTGGACGCGGCCGCCACGTACGCCGTCATCGTGGGGCCGCCCGTCATGTTCAAGTTCACGGTGCTCGAGGCCCTGGCCGAGGGCGTCCCCGAGAACCGCATCATCTGCTCGCTGGAGCGGCACATGAAGTGCGGCGTGGGCAAGTGCGGGCACTGCCAGATCCGCGGCGTGTACGTCTGCCGCGAGGGGCCGGTGTTCACCTACGAGCAGGTGAAACGGCTCAGGGAAGGCATCTGACGAAATCGGAAATCGGAACGCGGAAATCGGATTGGTTATTCGAGCCGCGTGCGGAAGCACGCGGGGATGTACGAAGGGAATACACGCATGGCCGATAAGCCCACACTGGCGTTCTTCTCGCTGGCCTGCTGCGAGGGCTGCCAACTCCAGGTCCTGGCCGCCAACGAGAAACTGCTGCCCATCCTCGAGCGGGCCGACATCGTCCGCTTCCGCGAGGCCTCCGACGGCGACGCCGACCACTACAACGTCACGTTCCTGGAAGGCTCGATCGTCACCGAGCACGACATCGAGCGCGCCAAGGCCATCCGCGCCAAGACCGACGTCCTCGTGGCCCTCGGCGCCTGCGCCACGATCGGCGGCGTCAACGTCATCAAGAACTTCCAGGAAAGCGACGACGTGGCCGAGTACGTCTACGGCGACAAGAAAGACTGGTTCCCGCACATCCCGACGCGGCCGCTGAAGGCCGAGGTCCAGGTCGACGTCGAGATCCACGGCTGCCCCATCAACACCTGCGAGTTCCTCGAGGTGGCCAAGTGCCTGCTGATGGGCAAGCCCTACCGCCAGCCCAACTACCCCGTGTGCGTGCCGTGCAAACTGGCCGGCAACGTCTGCCTCTGGCACAAGGGCGTGCCGTGTCTGGGCGTGGTGACGCGGGCCGGCTGCGAGCCGTTCCTGTGCCCGAGCGCGGGCCATAAGTGCATCGGCTGCCGGGGCCTCGTGGATAACCCGAACACCGAGGCGGCGGCCGACGTCATGGCCGAGTTCGGCCTGACGGTCGAGGAAGTCTTCCGCGAGTTCAGCCTGTTCCAGGGCATCTACGACGACGTGGCGAAGATGAAGTAAAGCGATTTCGGATTTGGGATTTCGGATTTCGGATTGAACGACAACGGCGCTCGCCTTTCGAGCCGCGACCGGAAGGTCGCGGAGATGTTCGAATGGCGACGCACGCATAGCACCGCGGCTCGAATGTCGCGTAAGGCGAAAACGACGGGAGTGACAAGCGCATGGCCGAAGCAACCAAATCCATGAACGTCCGCGTCGACTACGTGACCCGCGTCGAGGGCCACGGCAACATCGTCGCGAAGGTCGAGGACGGCCAACTGGTCGACACGAAGTTCGAGGTCACCGAGTCGCCCCGCTTCTTCGAGGCGATGCTCCGCGGCCGGTCCTGGAAAGACGCCATGTTCCTGGTGACCCGCATCTGCGGCATCTGCGCGTGCGGGCATGGCACGGCCAGCCTCCGGGCCACCGAAGACGCCATGGGCCTGGAGATTTCCGAGCAGACCGAGCGGCTCCGCAAGATCGTGCTGCACGCCGAACAACTCGAAAGCCACTGGCTCCACTGCTACTTCCTGGTGGCGCCGGACTTCTTCGGCGCGCCCAGCGTCATTCCGATGGCCAAGACGCACACCGACGTCGTGCTGCGGGCCATGCGCCTCAAAGGGCTCTCGCACGAGATCTGCGAGGTCCTCGTCGGCCGGCACACGCACCCCATCAGCATGGTGCCGGGCGGGTACATGAAGTTGCCGAGCGTGCGCGGCCTGAAGAAACTGCGCGACCGCATCGCCAGTTTCGAGGCCGACGTCCTGGCCACCGTCGACCTCTTCGCCACGCTCACGCCGCCGGCGTTTGCGCGCGAGACCGAGTACGAGTCCATCACCCACCCGGACGAGTACGCCTTCTTCCAGGGCGACCTCATGACCAGCGACGGCGACCGGGTGGAGGAGCACGATTACCGCCGGATCATCCACGAGTCGATCGTCCAGCACAGCAGCGCCAAGCACGTTAGAAACAAGCGCGAGAGTCTCATGGTCGGGGCCCTCGCCCGCTTCAACAACAACCACGCCCAGTTGGGCTGCCAGGCCAAGGAGGCCGCCGACAAACTCGGTCTCTCGGCCCCTGAATTCAACCCGTTCCACAACAACACGGCCCAGATCGTCGAGTCGGTCCACTGCTACTACGACCTGCTGCGGCTGATGGACGAACTCATCGAGGCCGGCATCCAGGACGAGAAGCCCCCGCTCCAGTGGCCCGAAGGCCGAAGCGGCGAGGGCGTCGGCATCGTCGAGGTGCCCCGCGGCACCCTGGTCCATCACTACGAGTACGACGAGCACGGCATCGTGACCGGGGCGAACCTGGTCATCCCGACCAACCAGAACCTGGCGAACATCGAGGCCGACTTCCGGGCCTACATCCCGCAGCTGCTGGACGAGGGCAAGTCCGAGGACGAGGTCCGCCACGCCCTTGAGATGCTCGTCCGGGCGTACGACCCTTGCATCTCCTGCTCGACCCACCTCGTCGAGGTCCAGTTCGAGTAGGGGATTCATACGGCGCGGCGGACTTCCCCGGTTCGCCGCGCCCCTTGACACACCCGAAGCCACGGTCGATACCGGCCGTGGCTTCGCTGCGCGCCGCCGGCGGCCGGAAAGATTGACGGTTATAGAGACCTAAAGAAAGCGCGGCGGCCTGGGAAGGCCGCCGCGCGAGTGGGGGTTCTTCTCGCAATGGCGAGGGAGGCCCGCCTCGGCCGGCAGCCTGGCCGCCGCCCGAGGCGTCCGGGTCATGGGCACTCAGCCTTCGGCGCCGGCTTCTTCGGTCTTCTTGCCCTTCTTGTCGCCTTCGGGCTTCTCGCCCTTCTTGGAGAGGTTCTCGCGCTGCTCGGGCGT
>JADHXV010000083.1 GCA_016782785.1 Planctomycetota bacterium
GGCCCCGGCCTGGGCCGGACCGACGGCGTGGCGGCGGTCGTGCGCGAGGTCCTGGCGGCCGTCCGCCTGCCCATCGTCCTCGACGCCGACGGCCTGAACGTCCTGGCGGGCGACGCGCGGGCCGCCCTGGGCCTGGCGCCGGGGCCGGTCATCCTCACGCCGCACCCCGGCGAGGCCGCACGCCTGCTCGGCACATCGGCCAAGAACGTCCAGGCCGACCGCGAGGCCGCGGCCACGGCCCTCGCCGAGATGGCCGAGGTGGCCGTCCTCAAGGGCGCCGGCACGGTTGTGACCGACGGGTCGCGCCTCTATGTGAACGCGACGGGCAACCCCGGCATGGCGACGGCCGGCGCGGGCGACGTGCTGACCGGCCTCATGGCGGCCCTCGTCGCGGCCGGCATGCAGGCGTTCGACGCCGCCGTGCTCGCCGTCTGGGCCCACGGACGGGCGGGCGACCTGGCGGCCGAGCGGCTGGGCCTCCTGGGCTTGACCGCAACGGACATCCTGGGTTGCGTCCCCGAAGCCCTGCGGGTATAATGCCGCGACTTTTGGCGACCCGTATTCGCGTGGTAACCCACATGCTGTTTTCGGGAGGTCAGGATGGGTAAGACTCAGCGCAAGAGGAAGGCGCCGGCGGCGAAGAAGGTGGGTGGCAAGGGCGCGGAGAAGCCGCCCGCCAAGGCGACCGGCGCCAAGACCGCCAAGAAGGCCGCGCCCAAGGGCGCCAAGAAGACGCTCACGAACAAGGAGAAGATCGACCTCCTCAGGCGGATGATGGAGATCCGCGGATTCGAGGACAAGGTCTTCGAACTCCTGGGCCGCAACATCCTCCAGGGCGCCAGCCACGTTTACGCCGGCCAGGAAGCCGTGGCCGTCGGCGCCTGTTCCGCCATGACCGAGCGCGACTACGCCACCAGCGCCCACCGCGGGCACGGCCACTGCCTGGCCCTGGGCGGCGACCTCAACCTCATGATGGCCGAACTGTGCGGCAAGGCGACCGGCTACTGCAAGGGCCGCGGCGGCTCCATGCACATCGCCGACGTCAGGAACCGCAACCTGGGCGCCACCGGCATCGTCGGCGGGAACCTGCCCGTCGCCACCGGCGCGGGACTGGCCATCCAGATGCAGGGCAAGACTGGAGTCTGCCTCTGCTTCTTCGGCGACGGCGCCTCGAACGAGGGCACGTTCCACGAGTCGCTCAACATGGCCGGCAAATGGAAACTGCCGGTTATCTACATCTGCGAGAATAACAAGTACGGTATGAGCGTGTCCATCGAGCGCGCCTGCGCCGTGACGGACATCTGCGGCCGGGCGGGGTGTTACGGCATGATGGGCGCCAAGGTGGACGGCCAGAAGGTGCTGGAGGTCCGCGAGGCCGTCCTCGAGGCCATCGAGCGCGCCCGCCGCGGCGACGGGCCCACCCTCATCGAGGCCGTCACCTACCGGTACCGCGGCCACAGCCGGAGCGACCCGCGCGTCTACCGGACCAAGCAGGAAGAGGAGTATTGGCAGCAGCGCGACCCGATCACGCTCTTCCGCGATGAACTCATCGGGCAGAAACTCCTCACGAACAAGGCGTTCGAAAAACTCCAGGCCGAGGTGGACTCCGGGATAGCCGCCGCCGAGCGGTTCGCCGTCGAGGAAAGCCCGTACCCCGATCCGTCGGAGGTCCTCGACGACGTGTACTGCGGCTGGGTGGAGACCGACAAGGGACTCGTGCGGATAGAGACGAAAGGCTAAAGCCGACCATGCCCCAGATCATGTATCGCGAGGCCGTCCGCGACGCCATGGCCGAAGAGATGCGGCGCGATCCGCGCGTGTTCGTCATGGGCGAGGACGTGGCGATCTACGGCGGCGCGTACGGCGCCACGCAGGGCCTCGTGGAGGAGTTCGGCGAGGAGCGGGTCCGCGACACGGCCATCAGCGAACAGGCCATCGCCGGGGCCGCCACCGGGGCCGCCATGTGCGGCATGCGGCCGGTGGCAGAAATCATGTATGTCGATTTCATGACCCTGGCAATGGACCAGTTCGTCAACCAGGCCGCCAAGAACCGGTACATGTTCGGCGGCAAGACGACCGTGCCGATGGTCCTGAGGACCGAGGGCGGGGCGGGCCGCTCGATCGCCGCCCATCACAGCCAGAGCCTGGAGGCGTGGTTCTGCCACGCCCCGGGCGTGTTCGTGGTCATGCCCGCCACCCCGTACGACGCCAAGGGACTGCTGAAAACATGCATTCGCGACGATAACCCCATCCTCTTTATCGAGCACAAGATGCTCTACAAGGAAAAGGGCGAGGTGCCGGAGGAGGAGTACCTCATCCCGCTGGGCGAGGCGGCCCTGCGCCGCGCCGGCGGTGACGTGACCCTCGTCGGGTACTCGCGGATGGCGCTTCTGGCCGAGGAGGCCGGCCGGGCCCTGGCGGAGGAGGGCGTCGAGGCCGAGGTCATCGACCTCCGGTGCCTGAAGCCGCTCGACGTCGATGCCATCCTCAATTCGGTCCGCAAGACCGGCCGCCTGGTGCTGTGCTCGGAGGGGTACCAGGAGGCGAACTTCGTCTGCGAGATCATGGCGAAGGTCCAGGAGTTTGCGTTCGACGACCTCGACGCGCCCATCGAGCGGGTGTGCGCGCTGAACTGCCCCGTGCCGATGAGCCCGGTCCTGGAGAAGGAGGCGGTTCCGTCGACCGAGAAGATCGTGGCGGCGGCCAAGCGGACGCTGGCCCGGCAGCGGTAAAAAGGCATGTCATTTCGACCGAGCCCTCGCCTCAGGCGAGGCCGATCCGACGTTGGACCCGTATGGGGCGGAGAAATCTCGCCGCTTGAAAGGCACGGACGGCGAGATTCCTCGACTCGCCCGCCCCGGCGGGTAAACTTCGCTCGCTCGGAATGACAGCATCATACTCGTACGGCTGAACGGTATCCTAGACTGGCGGAAACGTTCATGATCCAGAAAGTCACACTTCCGGCCCTGGGCGAGACGGTCGACACCTCGACCATCGAGCGGTGGATCAAGCAGGAGGGCGACGCGGTCCGTCGCGGCGACGTCCTGTGCGAAATCACCACCGACAAGGCCACCCTGGAGGTCGAGAGTTATCACGACGGCACGCTGCTGAAGATCCTGGCCCCGGTGGGGGTGGAACTGCCCGTCGGGGCGGTCATCGCCGTCGTCGGCGACCCGGGCGACAAGATACCGGCCGACCTCGCGGCCGAGGCGGGCCGGGCCAAGGCCCCGCCTTCACCGGCGGCTGCGCCGAAGTCCGAGATGAGGCCCGCCGCCGCGCCGGCCAAGGCCGCGCCGACCGCGCCGGCTAAGGCTGCGACGACCACCGCGTCCAAGGCCGCGGCCAAGCCGGCGGCCGCTGTGGCCGAGGTGGAAGGTTTTCACCGCGTGACCATGCCGGCCCTGGGCGAGACGGTCGACACCTCGACCATCGAGCGGTGGATCAAGCAGGAGGGCGACGCCGTCCGCCGCGGCGAGGTCCTGTGCGAAATCACCACCGACAAGGCGACGCTGGAGGTCGAGAGTTATCACGACGGCACGCTCCTGAAGATCCTGGCCCCGGAGGGGGCGGAACTTCCCGTCGGGGCGATGATGGCGATTATCGGCGAAGCGGGGGCCGAGGTGCCGGCGTCGATGCTGGTCGGGACGGCCCCGGCGCCGCTCGCCAAGACGGAGGCGGCCCCGCCCGCGGCTCCGCCAGCCAAGGCACCTGCGCCGATGCCGGCTGCGCCGGCCGCGCCGGTCCGGGCCAGCCGGACGCCGGGCGGACGCATCGTCGCCTCGCCACGGGCACGCCGGCGGGCGCGGGAACTGGGCGTCGCGCTCGAAACGGTGGCGGGGACGGGCCCCGGCGGGCGCATCGTCGAGGCCGATGTCGTGGAAGCGGCCGCAGCGGGACCGGCGGTCAAGGCCAGCCCGCTTGCCCGCAAGGTGGCCGCGGCCGAGGGGGTGGACCTGGCGTCGGTCCGCGGGACGGGCGTCGGCGGCAAGGTGATGAAGGCCGACGTGCTGGCGGGCGGCCTGCCGGCGGCCGGCGCGGTGGCGGCGGGCGCGCCCGGCCAGGTCGTGCCGCTGACGGCCATGCGGCGGATCGTGGCCGAGCGGATGCTTCTGTCGAAGCAGACCATCCCGTGCTACTATCTGAGCATGGATGTCGATATGACCGATTCCGCCTGCCTGCGGGCCAAGTTGAACCAGCGGGCGAACGGCCAGCCGAAGATCTCGTTCAACGATTTCGCCATCAAGGCGTGCGCGCGGGCGCTGGGCGAGTTCCCCGCCGTCAACAGCCGGTGGGCCGAGGGCGGGCTGGAGCGCCGGGCCCAGGTGAACGTGGGCCTGGCGGTGGCCCTGGACGAAGGCCTCATGGTGCCCGTGGTCCGAAGCGTCGACACGAAGACCCTTCGGCAGATCGCGGCCGAGACCTCGGACCTCGCGCAGCGGGCCCGGTCGAAGCGGCTCACGCCCGACGAGTACCAGGACGGCTGCCTGACCGTGACGAACCTGGGCATGTTCGGCATCCGCAACTTCATTGCGGTCGTCAACCCGGGCGAGAGTTGCATTCTGGGCCTGGGGGTCATACAGGAGCGGGTGGTCTTTCGGCAGGGGGGCATCCAGGTCCGGCACATGATGACGATGACGCTGTCGGTCGACCACCGCATCGTCGACGGGGCGGTGGGGGCGCAGTTCCTGGAGATGATCCGCGACCTGCTGGAAGCCCCGCAGAAACTGGCGGAGAAAGAATGAGAAATGAGAAATGAGAAATGAGAAATGACGAAGGAAAACGGATAAGGCCGTAGGCCGCGGCCATTCTATTCTTAAAGCGCACGCCCCGACCTTGGGAGGCCGGGGCGTTTTGGCGCGCGGCGTGCGGCGATTAGAGCGCGGTAAGGACGAGGTAGACGGCCACGGCGACGCCGCCCAGGGCGATCGCCGACAGAATCGTCGCGAGGGCCGCCAGCCGGCCCAGGCGGCGATGCGAATCGAGCAGCAGCCGCTGGTACTGAGCCAGGACCTCGCGGTGCGAGGCCTCGAGTTGTCCGATGGCCAGGAGGTTGCGGCGGGAACTTTCCGCCATGCTCTGCATCGAGGCGCCCAGGCCGGTCAGGCTGTCGAGGATCGACCCCAGCAGCGTGGCCTGCCGCTGGAGCAGATGGTTGGTCTGGACAATGTGGTCGGTCTGGTCGGACGTGAGTTCCGGCAGTTGCCGGACGGTGCGGAGGAGCGCGAGGGCGGTGTCGCGGTGGCCCTGGAGTTCGCGGCCGAGGGTTTCGAGGGCCGCCAGGTCCTTCATCCACGGCGGGTCGAGCGGGTCGATGCGCGGGCGCGGCCGGGCGTGGACGGCCGGCGGGAGCGGGTCGCGTTCGGGCTCGGGGGTGCGCGGGGGCTCGAAACGCAGGTCGCGCTCGGCCGGCGGGGCGGCTCCAAAGGGGTCCGGACTTTGGACCGGGGCGGGATGTTCGGGCGGCTCCGCTTCGGCCACGGCCGTGCCGACCAGCGCCAGTTGCCCGCCGCCGGACCAGGACGCCTCCGGCGCCAGGTCCCCCGGCGCGTCGGCCTTTCTCCCGAACCATGCACAAACACGGGTCATCCAGCCCGCTGTAGACATGCCGCTGCCTTTGCGCTCGGTCGTGGATGGGGAAGAGCGGCGCAGCCCGGCACCGCACTGTTCCCTCGCTCAGGGTACTTATCGGACGTACGAAGGGCGGTCTTGAGGAAAACAGGCGGATCGCCGTGGCTTTGAGACGTATCATTCCGAGCGAGCGGAGCGAGTCGAGGAATCGCGCAGTTCGTCTTACAGCGAGATTTCTCCGCTGGGGCCCTTCGGGTCCTCGGTCGAAATGAGAGGATGAGCACCCGCTGCGCGGCTACACCTCCATGATTTCGTCGGTCTTGTGCTTCAGGGCCTCGTCCACCTGTTTCTCATAGGTGTGGACGAGGTCGGTGGCCTGCTCGCGGGCCTTGTGGGCGGCGTCTTCGGAGAGCGCCTTGTCCTTCTCCTCGGCGTCGATGTGCTTGATAGAGTCGCGGCGGATGTTGCGCAGGGCGACCTTGGTTTCCTCGGACTGGTCCTTGACCTGCTGGACGAGTTGCTGGCGCCGGTCTTCCGACAGCGGCGGCACCTGGAGCCGGATGACCTTGCCGTCCACGGCCGGCGTGATGCCCAGGTCCGAGGCCTGGATGCTCTTGGCGATGTCGTTCACGCTGCCGGGGTCGTACGGCTTGATGACCAGCAGGAGCGGGTCGGGCACGGTGATGGTGGCCAGTTGGCGCAGTTCCGTCGGGCTGCCGTAGTAGTCGACGCGCAGGTGCTCGACCAGCCCGGCCGAGGCCCGGCCGGTGCGGAGCGTGCGCATCCCGGCTCGCAGGTGCTCGACGGCCTTCTGCATCTTGTCTTCGGCTTCGAGAAGAATGTCGTCCACGGGCACGGTCAGGGCTCCCCAATTCGGGTTCCGATGGATTCACCGGCGATGACCCGGCGGATGTTGCCGTTGCGCCAGAGGTTGAAGACGATGATGGGGATGCGGCTGTCTTTGCAGAGGCTGATGGCGGCCACATCGATGATCTTCAGCCCCTGCTGGACCACGTCGTCGTACGTGAGATGGTCGTAGCGGGTGGCGCCGGGGTTGACGTGGGGGTCGTCGGAGTAGACGCCCTCGACCTTGGTGGCCTTGAGGAGGACCTCGGCCTCAATCTCGCTGGCCCTCAGGGCCGAGCACGTGTCGGTGGTGAAGAACGGGTTGCCCGTGCCGCCGGTCAGGATAACGGTGCGGCCCTTTTCGAGGTGGCGGATGCATCGGCGCCGGATGAACGGCTCGGCCACGTCCTGCATTTCGATGGCGCACTGGACGCGGGTGTCGACGCCGAGGGCCTCCAGGCAGTCCTGGAGCGCCAGGCCGTTCAGGACCGTGGCCACCATGCCCATGTAGTCGGCGGTGGCCCGGCGGACGCTGGCCTCTTTCGAGAAGAGCGCGCCGCGGAGGAAGTTCCCGCCGCCGACGACAACGGCGAGTTGGCAGCCGGTGTCGGCCACCTCCTGGATCTGGCGGGCGATGGTCCGGACTTCGTCGGGGTCGAGGCCGAAACCGCCGGGTTTGCAGAAACCTTCGCCGCTGATCTTCAGCAGCACCCGCTTGTAGGCGGCACCGGCCATACCTGTCCCCGCCGCTTCGGACTTACTCGTCGCTGCCTTCGCCGACCTCGAACCGGGCGAACCGCTTGATGACGATGTTCTCGCCGATCTTCGCGATCAGGTCCGTCAGCACCTCATGGACGGTGCGGGCGTCGTCCTTGACGAACGGCTGCTCCAGGAGGACGCGGTCGGCGAACCACTTGCTGAGTTTGCCGTCGACGATCTTGTCGATGATGTTGTCGGGCTTCTTGCCTTCCACCTGCTCGCGGGCGATGCGGCGTTCGGTGGCGACGAGGTCTTCCGACACTTCGTCGCGGGTCACGGCCAACGGGGCGACCGCGCAGATGTGCAGGCACACGTCGTTCAGGAATTGCTGAAACTGCTCGTTCTTGGCCACGAAGTCGGTCTCGCAGTTGACTTCGACCAGGACGCCCACCTTGCCGTTGTGGTGGATGTAGGCGTGGATGCGTCCCTCGGCAGCGGTGCGGGTGGCTTTCCTTTCGGCGGTGGCGAGGCCCTTCTTTCGGAGGATTTCGACGGCCTTCTGGGGGTCGCCGTTCGCCTCTTCCAGGGCGCGTTTGCAGTCCATCATGCCCTGGCCGGTGCGTTCGCGGAGTTTTCTGACCTCATCGGCACTGATGGCCATCGATTCGGCTCCTCGCTGTTGGGTGATCGTGTTTCGTTTGTCGGCCGGAGGCGATGTCATGCTGAGCGAAGTTCACCCGCCGGAGGCGGGCGAAGCATCTCGCCGTGCGACCGGCGGAACGGCAACGACCAAGGCGAGATTCTTCGGGTCGCAAAGGCGACCCTCAGAATGACATCGCTAAATACGTACGGTGCTCCGACCCGCCGCGCGATACGCCAAGCCCCGCCGCGCGATACGCCAAGCCCCGCCGCGCGGCACGTCAGCGTCTACGACGTGCCGGCGGAAGCGTCGCTCTCGGCCTGGGTGTCTGCCGCGTCGCCGCCTTCGTCGGCTTGGGCCGGGGCGGGTTGGGCGGCTGCCGGTGCCGCTGGGTCGGCCTCTGCCGGGGCGCCGGCCGGCTGGAGGCCGGGGTGCGGCTTGGGAAGCGGCATCTCGGGGGTCGAGCGTTCGGAGGCCTGGCGGCGGGCCTTGGGCCGGCTGGGACCCCGCGTCGGCGCCTGGCCTTCGCCTTCGACGGCGGCGCGGGCGGCCCGGTTGGCCAGGCCCTCGACGCAGGCGTCGGCCAATTGCTTGGCGACGATTTCGATGGCCCGCATGGCGTCGTCGTTGCCGGGGATGACCACCGCCAGGTCATCGGGGTCGGCCTCGGTGTCGGCCAGGGCCACCACGGGGATATCGAGTTTGACGGCCTCGCGGACGGCGTTCTTTTCGCGGACGGGGTCGATGATGACCAGGGCGCCCGGCAGGCGTTCCATCTTGCGGATGCCGTCGAGGTTGCGCTTGATCTTGCGGAGTTCGCGCTGGAGCGAGGCGATCATCTTCTTGGAGTAGCGGTTGATTTCGCCGGACGATTCCAGCGTCTCGAGTTCTTCCAGTCGGCCCAGGCGCGACCGGATGGTGCGGAAGTTCGTCAGCGCGCCGCCCAGCCAGCGGTGACTGACGTACGGCATGAGGCAGCGCTGGGCCTCCTGCTCGATGGCGGCCCGGGCCTGGCGCTTCGTGCCGACGAAGAGCACGTCCTTGCCCTCGGCCACGATGCGGCCGAGGAACTTCCTGGCCCGGACGATGCCGCGGACCGTTTCCTGGACGTCGATGATGTGGATGAAGTTGCGGCGTCCGTAGATGTACGGCGCCATCTTCGGGTTCCAGCGGCTGGCCGGATGCCCGAAGTGGATGCCGGCCTCAATCAAGTCCCTGACCTGCAACTGTGTCAAGTGAGGCTCTCCTCATTCCGCGCGCACACACGCCTTGTTCAGGTTAGTAAAAGGCATAAGGTAGCCGCGCTTTCGAGCCATGTCAAGCGATTTCCGGGGTTTGGGAGGCCGTCACGGCGTCGGCCAGGACGGGCCCGAGGGCGTCGAGGACGCGGGCCTCCACCTCCCGGAGCGTCCCTTCGAGGCGGGCGCCGGCGGCCCGCATGTGGCCGCCTCCGCCGAACCGCTCGGCCACCTGGAGGACGTTGACGCCCGGCACCGACCGCAGCGAGACGCGGACCTCGCCCGGGTCGGCCTCGACGAGCATCACGCCGGCCAGGGCGCCGCGGACCTGGAGGCAGACGTTGATGAGGTTTTCGGTGTCGCCCGGCTCGGCCCCGACGTCGCGGAACATCTCGCGCGTGACGTGCAGGACGGTGACCCGGCCATCGAGCGCCGGCCGGAGCGTGGCGACGGCCAGGCCCCACAAGCGGAGTTTCGACAGACTGTCCGAGAGGTTCAGACGGGCGTGGATGTCCCAGGGGCTGGCGCCGGCCTCGGCCAGGTCGCCCGCCAGGCGGAGCGTGTCGGCCTCGACGTTCGGCAGGCGGAACCAGTCGGTGTCGCCGGCCAGGCCGACGAAGAGGTCGGTCGCGGTGTCGGCATCAATGATCGCCCCCGCCCGCACCAGGAGCCGGTGCACCAGGACCACCGTGGCGGCCGCGTCCGGGTCGATGAGTTCCACCGTCGCCAAGGCGTCGCGCGTGCGATGATGATCGATGACCAGGACCTCGGCCCCCGACTCGGCGACGAGCGGTTCCATGCCCTCCAGTTGCTGCCAGGTGCACGTGTCCACGATGGCGACGAGGTCCGGCTGCGGGATGGCGGGGACCTCAACGTCGCGGCCGGCCACCTCGAGCCGGCCCCCCCGGTCCAGGAAGGCGTACTTCTCGGGCGGGGCGGTGGGGACCACGAGGCGGACGGCCTTGCCCGCGGCCCGCAGCCACCGCGCCAGGGCGAACGCCGAGCCCAGGCCGTCGGCGTCGGGTTTGACGTGGGTGGTCAGGACGACCGATTCGGCGCGCCGGAAGCAGTCGAGGGCGGTCTGGTAGGCGTGGTCGGGAATCACGGGCGCGCGCGGCCGGTCAGGGCGCGGGGAAGGAAACGCGAGGCCGTCCGCCGCTGGCCGCGGCGCGACGGCCGGCCACATCCCGAAGCGCGGATGCTAGGATTGGACGATGGCATCGGTCGGGCACACCTCGGCGCACGTGCCGCAGTCTGTGCATTTCTCGGGGTCGATAACGTACTTGGCCTCGCCCTCGCTGATGGCATCGACCGGGCATTCCGGTTCGCACGAGCCGCACGACACGCATTCGTCGGTAATCTTGTACGCCACGCCTTGCTCCTTTCTCGCAGAAGAACGGGGACGAAGGATTCCCGGGACTTACGCCGGCACGGGTTCGACCCGCTCGACCTCGGGAACCAGGGCCTTGAGGCGGCGTTCGACGGCCATCTTCAGGGTCATCTGGGCGCCGGGGCAGCCGGCGCAGGCGCCGCGGAGACGGACCTTGACGACGCCGTCCACGACATCGACGAGTTCGATGTCGCCGCCATCGGCCTGGAGCATCGGGCGGATCTCGTTGATGACGGCTTCGACCTTCTCTCTCATGGTGGCACTCCTATGTTCGTCTGAGCAGCCCCCCTTTGGAACGGGGGCCTGCAAAGTTCGGTAATTATACCCAGGCCGGCGGGAATGTCCACCATCTAAACGGGCGCCCGGTGTCAGGCACCTTTTCGGCTGCCGGAAAAGGTACCAGGCACCTTTCGCGTGCCGCGGCCACAGTCAGCCGCCCCGCTACGGTCCCCGTTCCGCGCGGCCCGTACGGGCCGCGCCATGGCGACGACGCCTCGCTTCGCGCGGTGCCGGGTTGGGTGTCCCGGCCATTCGCTGGGCTCATGGCCGGGCGTTGGCGTGCGGCTGTATCAATCTGAAATCCGAGATCCCCAATCCGCATTGTCAGCCCTCCCGCCAGTTCCCCAATTTGCCCAGGCTGCCATTCTGGCCCCAAAATTTGCCTCGGACGCGTTTTCGTGTATAGTTCCATGGGCACCCACAGCGACGCCTGCCATGGACAAGGAAAAACTCATCCGACGGCTCAAGATCGTGTTCTTAACGCTCGCGACCTACCTGGCCTTATGCTGAGGAGGTAGGTGGCCAGGCAGTTTAGGTCCGAGCATGAACTGGCCTCCCGGACAGGGATGATCCGGGAGGCTTTTTTTGCGCGCGTCTCGCCGATACGGCAGCACGGCCTTAACGCAGAGAACGCAGAGAACAACGGAGAACTGAGTAACAGCCGAGGCAGAGAGGCTGACAACAGCGGAGGACCGGGTCGCGACAAAAATTCTGCCTCGCGCCTCTGGCGCATTCGGCCTCTTGCTGTTTTGCCTTTCTCGGCGTTCTCTGCGCTCTCTGCGTTAAAAAATGGCGTGCCGACAGGCCTAGACCCCCGCCGCGTTCAAAACACCGCCGGCCAGCAGCGCCCGGCGCTGCCCCTGCGAGGCCACCAGGCGGACCTCCAGCGTCGTGTCGCGCGTGATGTTGCGGACAGTGAGCGTCTCGCCCCCGGCCACGGCCGCCCGCAGGCCGTCCAGGCGGAGGTCGTCGCCCTGGTCGATGCGGTCGTAGTCGGCCGGGTCGGCGAAGACGAGCGGCAGAATACCGAAGTTCACCAGGTTGGCCTGGTGGATGCGCTCGATGGCCTTGGCGATGACCGCCCGGACCCCCAGGAACCGCGGGCAGAGGGCGGCATGCTCGCGGCTCGACCCCTGTCCGTAACTGTCGCCGCCGACCACGAAGTTGGCCCGGCCGGC
>JADHXV010000084.1 GCA_016782785.1 Planctomycetota bacterium
CATACGACCCCCGCTCTCGAATGGGAAATGTATCGGCTTCTCCGGTTATCGGACTTTAGCCAAAGCGGCCGGCCTGTCCTTGTTCCGTAAGGACCCGCATGGGCCCGGCCAGGGCGGACGGCGATTTTCGGGCATCCGCAGGCCCTGGCCCCTCGTCGTACGGCATTTTCGTGCGGCAGTCGTACGACTCGGCCGACCGCACTGCCCCGCCGTCGGGCCGCGCCTACTCTAGACGGCCGCAGGGACGGTGTCAAGCACACGCCGAGGCCCAAAATGTGGGGGTAGTCGAGCGAGCACTCCAAACGGACTTCGCCGGGCCTATGGGGCCGGGCCCGTGAGCAGGGCCAGCCCCTACCGGTCTCAGAAAGAGCGGTTTGGTCTTGACTTTTTTCAAAACGTGGGCGATAAAGTAAGTAATGCGGCAATCCGCAGGTGGACAGCCCGTGAGGGCTGGCGTGAAAGGGGCCCCGAAAGGGGCCTTTTCGTTTGCGTTCTCCCCGTCATCATAGGAACACCTTCCCGTAACCCTCAACCTGCCCCCGGAACTCGTTCAAGTTGAACTTGCGCTGCGCGGCTTCATAGACCCGCTTGCCGAACACGTCGCCCGACTCAGGAATCCATCCCTTCTCCACAAGGAGAGCCTGCTTCACCGGATGCGCCAGCACGTCCGCCAGTTGAAGGCCGGCGATGTTGGCCACCTTCGGCTGGATCTTGATATCCTGGCTCGTCAGTGCCCGCTGATGGTGCTCGTGGCCAAACATCAAGGTCCCGCTTCGATACACGCGGCGGTACGCTTCCTTCAGTTGCAGATCCTCTTCCTTGCCGCGCGATTCGGCCATCACGTCGCCCACGGCGTTCTTATAGTTCAGCCACCCGCCGTAACGGTCCAGCATGGCAGCCAAGCAGTAGTGGTAGGGATGGAAAGGGCTACGGTAACGGTTCAGGTGTTCCTGCTTGTTGATGACCACGCAGACCATTTTAAACTTCGCGCGCCTCACCACGTCCAAGAGGCCGGCATCAAACCGCTCCTGCATGCCCGGATCTCGGAGAAGACCGAAGGCCCTCTTGCGGTTGATGATGTCGGAGCGGTGCAATACCACCGGTTTGTCAGGCCGGGGGCCGAAGATATCGCGCTTGAACCGCTCTGGGTCATCGGCGAATGCCGTGTAGTCATCGGGGTGGCGGAACCAGACGCCTTAGAGGGCCAGATACCGATGCGAGGGATCGTCCAGCAACTTGTACGTATGGTCCCCGGACTCGTCAAGATAAAGCCGGTAACGAGAAGTCATTCTGGCCTTCTCCGGCTCAGCCTCCATGTGTACGGCCGTCCGCACCGGACTCGCCGCGGAGGCGGCAACGGGAGACGTACCGGCGGCCGAGGTCCGCCATAGCCGCGAGGCGGTCCGGCGGGTACGGCGCGACCGTGCGGAAGGCCGGGTCGAGGGCCCCGGCGGGCTCGAACGGCTGGAGCGTCCAGACGGCGGTCCCCGCACCCGTCCCAGCACGCATCCCAGCACCCATCCCCGTGCCCGCCATCCCAGCGCCCTTCCCGGAACCCTTTTCCGTACCGCAAAGCCCCTTCGCCAGGTCGTGCGGACGCGCCCCGATGGGCGCGAGCGCGGGGGGTGCGGAGACCCCCCGCGCGACAGGGATGGGTGCGGCCCGTACGGGCCGCCCGGGAATCGCAACCGCACTGGCGGACAAGCCGCCAGTGGCACCCGGCGCGTCTCGTACGGGCCGCGCGGTAGGCGGGGTGGCACCACTCGCGGCCGCCGCCGCCAGTGTCTCGCCGATGGCCTGGATCTCGGCCTCGGCCAGGAGCGTCGGCACAACGGTCGTCCGGAACTCGACCTCGGCGGTGCTTGCCATGAGCAGGGCGATGGAGCGGCGAAGGGTCTGGAGGTCGGCCGCCTCGACGCCCGCCGCGCGCGCATAGCGGGCGTCGAGGGGGGCCTTCACGTCCATGGCGACGGCGTCGACGAGGCCCGCATCGAGAAGGGCCGCCAGGACGTCCGGCCGGGTGCCGTTCGTGTCGAGTTTGACGGGGAGGCCCGCGTCGCGGAACCGCCGGCAGAGGTCGCCCAGCGTGGGCCAGAGCGTCGGCTCGCCGCCGCAGACGACTACGCCGTCGAGCCAGCCTTCGCGGTCGGCCAGGTGGGCGAGGACGGCCTCCAGCGGCACGGTCTCGGCGGGGTCGCCCAGCAGGTGGCCGGCGTGGCAGAACGGGCACCGGAAGTTGCATCGCGGCAGAAAGACGATGGCGGCCAGGCGGCCGGGCCAGTCCAGGAGCGTCGTCGGGTGGTACCCGGCGATGGGCGGCAGGCCGGTTGGGGTGAGCGGAGACATCGGGACGCCTCACCATCGGCGTTCTCGCGCGGCCCGTACGGGCCGTGCGCGGCAGAACATGCGAGGCGCGGTGGTTACGGAGAACCACCGCGCCACCACTCGGGGCAAATACGCTCTACGCGCCGCCGCCGGAGGCCAAGTAGGCCATCATCTCGACCGAGGGGGGCAGGCGGCCTTCCCAGCGGGCCAGGGCCTGGCCGGCGTCGTCGCGGAGGATGGTGGTGGGGACTTCCGAGACGTCGTTGAACGCGCCCTCGGCCATGCCGCCGACGGAGTCGAGGTCGAAGTAATCGATGGCGACATCGGCCTGGCGGTCGGTCTTGAGGAGGACGTGCGCGATTTTGTTCTTGGTGCTCTTGCACTTGGCACATCCGTTCTTGCCGAAGACTTCGAACTTCAACATGCATCGTCTCCCGTGGCTGGGGGGTTCGTGATTTTCGTGGTTGTCGCGTCGCGTTGTGGATTTGAACAACGCGCTCCGCTTCGCGTCGCGGCTAAAAGTACGGCGTGTCGCGTCGCGTTCGTGCGCTGCCCGTACGGGCCGGGCCACACCTCTGCCCTTTGGCCCAAGGGCGCAGCATATCCCGTACGGCATGGGGAAAAATGACGGGGAGCCGGGGCGGCGAATCGGCCTTTCGGCTCCCGGCTCCTCCGTCAACAAGGGGGTTCCCGCACGCGATGTCCCGCCGCGGCTGAAGCGCCGGGGGTCCGCGGTGGCGCTTCAGCCGGCAGCCGTGCCGACCTCGGCAGGCCGCATGGGCGGGACCGCTCCGGTCACAACGTAATCGCCTTTCTGTCGGTCCTTGAGTTCGCCGAGTTTCGATTGGTTCCAGTTGGCGATGCGGCTGAAGTAGCCGACGATCCGCGTCATGCCGTACACGTCCTCGCCGCCGCAGTGGCCGCACGACGGCTTCAGCCCCGGGGTAGCCTTGTGGCAGTCGTTGCAGACGGTG
This sequence comes from Planctomycetota bacterium, assembly GCA_016782785.1. Classification (GTDB taxonomy): domain Bacteria; phylum Planctomycetota; class Phycisphaerae; order FEN-1346; family FEN-1346; genus BS750m-G62. The sequence goes on from JADHXV010000084.1 coordinate 3,300, forward strand.
AACTCGGGGCTGATGGTGAGTTGGGCGGCGGCGGTCTTCTCGAAGGTGCGCTGGACGAGGGTGTAGATGCCGGCGGGCGGGGGCAGATGCTCGCCCACGAAGGCGTGGATGATGGCCCCGGACTCGATCATGGTGTGGAACTTGGCCTGGCTCTGGATGCGGGTAACCAGGTCGACGGGGGCGTCGGCCCGCAGGTGAATCGAGTTGGTGTAGTAGAACTCGTCGGCGTCCAGGTCGCCCCTGAGGACTTGGCGGGCCTCGTGGGGCCAGTCGCGGAGGTCTACCTTGGCGAGGCGCCGGGCGGCGCTTTCGGCGGGCGATTCTTCCAGGCTGACCTTCAAGCCGTACTCGCGGACGTACTCCTTGGCCTTCTTGTACATGAAAGCGACGATGCGCAGGCCGCGCTTCAGCGCTTCGGGGCCTTCGTGGAGTTCCTCGCCGCTCATGTGCTGGATGCACTCGTTCAGGCCCACGAGGCCGATGATGTAGGTGGCCTTGTCGAGGTCGACGTACGGCCGGCCGTCCATGGCGGTTTTGCCGATCTGCCACAGCGGCTTGTGGGGGGCGTCCATGAGGTCGCGGATGAACTCGCGTTTCTGGAGGTGGGCCCGCATGGCCAGGTCCATGGTCTGGCCGATTTCGCGCTCCAGGTCGTCCCAGCGTCCGGCCCCGGCGCGGAAGGCGGCCTGGGGCAGGTTGATGGTCACGTTCTGGAAGCCGCAGAACCGCATGCTTTCGGGGTGATCCATCATGTGGCGGTCGTCGATGGTGGTGCGGAGGCGGCAGCAGGCGCTGAGGGTGCATTCCTCGCGGTCGAAGACGAAGTACGGCACGCCGTTCTCGGACGCGATCCGGCAGGCGTGTTCGAGCAGGTCGCGCTGCTTCGGGTCGGCGAAGGTTTCGTAGTTGATGTGGAAGTCGCACTTGGGGAACGCGAACAGGTGGCCGTGCTGGTCGCCGGCCCGCCACACGTCGAGCATGGCCCGGCCGAAGCGTTGGGCGGCCTCTTCGTAGTCGGCGTAGGTCCGGCCGGTGTACTGGCCGCCCGGGCCGATGGCCGGCACGTTCTTCAGGTACGACGGCACGCCGGTGTGGATGTTGAAGTCGAGGAAGAGCGTCTGGCCGCCCCGGCTGAAGGCCGACTGCGAGCACGAGAAGATGAGGTGCTGGGCCTCCTGCTCCATCTGCTTGTCGGTCAGATGCTCGACGTACGGGGCGTACATGATGTTGATGTGGGCCACGCCCAGCGCCCCGGCGTAATACGCCTGCATGGAGGCCAGGAACGTATTGAGATGCCCAGTGAGCGTGCGGGCGTGCTTGGCGGGGGCGCTCTTGGTGTCGAGGTTCTCCAGGTCCAGCCCGAACTTCTTCAGGTACTCCAGGCTGTGGCTGGAGCAGTAGACGCGCGTGGGGTACCCCAGGTCGTGCAGGTGGAGGCGGCCCTGGAGGTGGGCGTCGGCGACGTCGCGCGAGAAGATCTCGTCCAGGGCGAACTGCTTCAGGACCGTTTCGGCGATGGTCAGGTTGATGGCCTCGGGGTTGTTCTGCGAGATGTTCGAGTTTTCCTGGCTCTTCGAGAAGATGAGGTTTTCGAGGTCGAAGCGCGGCATGCCGAGCACCTTCTGGCGCTCGAGCCGGCCCGTCAGCCCGCGCTCGAACAACTCGTTGTCCACCAGTTCGCGCACCAGCCCGGTCGAGATGCGCGACAGGCCCGACGCGATGACCTTGTCTTCAACGGCGCTGGCCACCTTCCGGGCGGTCCGCGGGTCGAGGTGCGCCTCTTTCTCGAGGGCCTCGGCGATGCGGCCTTTGTCCCACGAAAGGAGGGCGTCCTTGGCGCCGGTGTCGACCAGGAGGGCGGTGTCGGTGGAGTTGCGGCCCTCGCGGGACCGGGCCGCCTTGCGGACCTTCATCGCCCGCCGGGCCTGCGTCCGCTTGTCGCGGTACAGGATGTACGCCTTGGCGGTCTTGGCGTGGCCGGTCTCGATCAGGACCTTCTCAACCATGTCCTGGATATCTTCGATGTCCGGCGTGTCGCCTTCGTAATGGCGGTCGAGGTAATCGGCGACGGCCGAGGCGAGTTCCTCGGCCACGAACCGGTCCTCGCCGCCGACGGCCTGGGCGGCCTTGAAGATGGCGTCGATGATCTTGGACTGGTCGAACGGCATGATGCGGCCGTCGCGTTTGCGAATGTGGGTAATGCGCGTCGGCATGCCTAACCTCTCCCCTCGTTCTCCGGCGTCTGCGGGCCGACCGCTCCTGGCCTCGGCCCCGGTCCTCGTTGTCACAGGCCTGCCCGAGCCGCGGCCCCGAGGCCCCGTCTCGGGACGCGGCCAGGGACGCGTACGCGCCGATGCGTTCGTGATCGGGGGGACGATCCCCCAGGGACCGCCCCCCCACGCCCTCGCGGCGTGCTGGGAAGGGGGCCGACCGTCAGTCGCCGCCGGTCGGCCGATCCTTGTCCCGTGGTCCGCCGGCTTCTCCCCGGGTGCCAGAGGCCTCCGGACCACGGGCGATTGACGCCGCACCTCCCCGTTGCGACAACATCGGTTCCACTTCCTCGACGAACTGCGACACGTCCTTGAAATCGCGGTACACGCTGGCGAACCGGACGTACGCCACCTGGTCGGTCTCCCGCAGTTTGGCCATGACGAGGTCGCCGATGGCCCGGCTGGGGATTTCCAGGTCGTACTTGGCCGTCAACTCGTCCTCCACCTGCTGGAGGATCTGGTCCAGCCGTTCCGTCGGCACCGGGCGCTTGTGCAGCGCCCGCATCAGGCCCTGGCGGATCTTGCTGCGGTCGTACGCCACCCGCGTGCCGTCCTTCTTGATGACGCGCAGGCGCGGCTCGCTCTCGGCCCGCTCGTAGGTGGTGAACCGCCGGCCACAGGCCTGGCACTCGCGGCGGCGGCGGATGGCGACCCCCGAGGCACGGGAATCCACCACCCGGTCGTTATCTTCGTGACAGAAAGGGCATTCCACGGCTGCGTGCTCCCCGCCTTGCACGGCTTCCTGCCCACCAAGCGGCCGACATCTCTCCAGCCGCATACCACATCTTGGGCTTACCGCCCGATAGTGCGCATCGGATTCCCGCGGCGTCCGACTCCAGGAAAAATGCGAAAGGGCCGTCGCCTTTCTACTCCATATCGGCGACAGCAAATGGTAAGGCCCAGGATATGGGGTGTCAATCCTTTTTTCTTAACGGCTCGCCAGCCGATTTTTATTCCACCGCTTACACAATCCGCTAAATCGGCGAACCACAATACCTTGGGGAGGACCGCCTGAAACTTATCCACCGGAAAGATTTTCTTTCCACCAACAATCAACATCGGCCGCACAGAACCCCACCAGCAGGGGGTTCCAACCGCGTTTGTGCCACATATGGCACCAGGCTGGGCGAATCACGCGCCGTTCGAGCCGCGACCGGCGCCGTTCGAGCCGGGGGCGGCGCCGTTCGAGCCGGGGGCGGCGCCGTTCGAGCCGGGGGCGGCACCGTTCGAGCCGGGGGCGGCGCCGTTCGAGCCGGGGGCGGCGCCGTTCGAGCCGCGACCGGCGCCGTTCGAGCCGGGGGCGGCACCGTTCGAGCCGGGGGCGGCGCCGTTCGAGCCGCGACCGTGAGGTCGCGGGTATGCTGTGGCGCCGCAGGTGTCAGATCGCCGAGCATCTGGCGCCGAACAAACGTACCCCCGACCTTACGGTCGGGGCTCGGGCGCGGCGATCCAAACGCGCCGCCCTACGCCCCTTCCGGCGGCAGGACCTCCAGGGTCACCCGGCCCAGGCCCAGCAGCGCCTTGCCGAGGTCGTCCGGGTAATCCTGGCGGCAGACGATGCGGCCGATGCCGGCGTTGATGGCCATCTTTGCACACATCGAGCAAGGATGATGCGTCGTGTAGAGCGCCGCCCCGTCGATCCGCGTGCCGTGACGCGCCGCCTGGATGATCGCGTTCTGCTCGGCGTGCAGGCCCCGGCACAGTTCGTGCCGTTCGCCGGGAGGGACGGCCATCTGCTCGCGCAGGCACCCCGTCTCGGAGCAGTGCGGCACGCCGCTGGGCGCCCCGTTGTAGCCGGTGGCGAGGATCTGGCGGTCCACCACCAGGATCGCCCCGACGCGGCGGCGCAGGCACGTCGACCGCCGGGCCACGTTCTCGGCGATCGACATGAAGTACTCGTCCCAACTTGGTCGGCCGTCGTTCATGGCCCGGTACGGTACCGGCCCAAGGGCCGGAAGTCAAGCAAACCGACGGCGCCGCGGCGCCGTTCGAGCCGCGACCGTTCGAGCCGACTTGTTCGAGCCGGGGCAATCGATGTCATTTCGACCGAGGCCTCGCGCCGCGAGGCCGAGTGGAGAAATCTCGCCGTTCGAGCCGACTTGTTCGAGCCGGCTGCGGGCCTGCTGTTCGAGCCGGCTGCGGGAGCAGCCGGTCACGTTGGAGGCGCGCGGCACGTAGAGGGAACGCGACCCGGGCGCTCACGGCAGCAGCACAATCCCCTTGTGCCCGCCCAGGCGGACGGGCACCACGCGCAGGGTGCCGTCCGGACGCTCCGCCCGGTCCACCGGCGCCAGCACGATCGACGCCACGGCCGAGCCGACCTCGCCGCCCGTCGCCCGACACACAGGGGCCAGGAGCGACCGGTGGACCGCCATCCACCGTTCGGCCGCCTGCGTATCGACGGCCTGGCCGGGCTCGACCACGAGGATGGCCACCAGGGCCCCGTCGCCGCGGACGGCCGCCAGCGGCGGCGCGCCCGGTTCGTCCACGTCCACGCGGAACACCTGCCGCAGCGACCCGCCCACCAGGCCGGGCAACTGGGCCGCGATGGCCGAGAGCAGGGCCCCGCGGTCCTCCGGTTCCCACAGGGTGAACGCCGGGCAGACGGCCTGGCCGCCGGCGACGTCGGTCGCCGCGCTTGGCGCACCGTTCGAGCCGACTTGTTCGAGCCGGCTGCGGGAGCAGCCGGTCACGTTGGATGCGCGCGGCACGTCCCACGTGGGGGGAACGTGACCCGCCGCTTCCGCGGCGGGCTCGCAGGGCGCGCAAGGCTCGGGCGCCGCGAGTGCGTCAGGCGCGGCCCGTACGGGCCGCGCGGCTCCTTGGGCGGGCTCCGGCGCGCAGGCGCCGAGCGCACCCAGCAGCGCCGGCCAGACGGCCTCGGCTGGCACATCCGCGAACACGCGGACCCGCTGCATAGGCGGCTCGTGCCCCGCGCCGCCCGGCCGGGCCACCTGCTGGACCGCCACGTCGCATCCGAGAAACGCCTGGGCGGCCCGCCGAAGCCGGCCGTGCAGCACCGCGGTCCGCCCGTCGGCCCCGGCAAACAGGACGGCCGGGTGCGTCCGTCCGCGGTCAAGCCGCCACGCCTTCAGCGTACGGTACGCCTCGACGACGCTCTCATCGTCCGGCTGGACCAGGAAGACGGGCCGCTCGGCCGCCGACCCCAGGGTCGCCAGGGCGCCGTTGGACTCGGCGAGCGGGACGACCGCAATCTGCGCGCACTGGCCGACCAGTTCGATGAACGTGCGGCCAAGGTCGGAGGCCCCGAGCCGGTTCTCGGGTCCCAGGCGTCCGGCGGCCACCTCGCCCAGGATGTGGGCCTCGACGTGCCCGTCCTCGAGCAGGAGGACGGCGGCCGGCCGCTGGAGCGGCGCCAGGCGATGGGCGGCCGCGAGGACGGCCTCGCGCCGCTCGGCCGGGTCGACGCCCGCGGGCACCAGGACGTACAGGCCCTCGGGCACGGGGGCCGTGGGCGGGGCGCTATTCGAGCCGCGATCGACCTCGCGCTCGGCGGGCACCGCGGCGCGCTCCGGCGGCGCAGACAAGAGGACGTCGGCCACGGCCGTCATGCCGGCCGTCAGGGCCGCCCCGGTCCTGGGGCCCGCGAACCGCCGTCGGGGTCGGTCGCTCGTGTCCATCGCGCCTCGTCTGTGGACGGTTGAAGCCGGAACGCCGCGGCACGCCGCGGCCTACCTGGTGCCCGCGTGGCCCACGTGGCCCGGCCGGCTTGTCCGGCCGGGAGATTTCGGCCCTTACGGGCCGGGGTAGCGCGGCCCGCCAGAGTCGCACGGCGGGTCAGGAGACCCGCCGCGCAAGAAGGCTCACGGCACCTCGAAGACGCTGTTGAGTTCGCCGTACGGGTTGCTCTCGACGTACGGGTTGGCCGGGTCGGCGCACCACCGGCCGTCGATGATGAGTCGGTACGCGTACCGCCCGGAGCCGAGCGGCACCTCCTTGCACCAGACGCCGGGGCGACCGGTCGGCTGCATCTCGGCGTCGGCGGCGTCGGCGTTCCAGTGGTTGAAGTCGCCGGCCACCTGGACACGGCCGGCGTCGGGGGCGTGGCAGAGGAACCGGACGCCGTCGGCGGTGGGAATGGCGCCGTAGACCTCCTCGATCTTGCGGTCAACGGCCTCTTCGTCGCGGCGGTGGGCATCGGCCTGGCGGCGCTCCAGCGCCTCGTACGCCACCTGGAGGTCGGCCGACAGGATCTCCTGGGCCAGGGCCCGGTAATCCTCGTTGCCGCGCGACTGCGGTTTGAACTCGACGACGGGGCTGCCCATGGCGGCGGCCTCGCGCAGGTCCACGTTGAAGCGAATGACCGTCTCGAAGAGGCGTCCGGCGTGCTGCTGCCGCAGCGCCGCCAGTGTTCGCCGCATCGTCCGGGCCCGCACGTCGTACATCGTCGGCAGGATGGAGAGGGCGGGCTCGCGGCCAAGGCGGTCGCGCAGCATTGCCATCGTCTCCGTCACGCGGCCAAGGCCGTACAGGCTGAAGAAACCCATGTCGATAGGAACGATGACCTCGTCGGCCGCCACCAGCGCGTTCATCGACAGGATGCCCAGGCCTGGGCCGCAGTCGATGACGATGAAGTCGTACCGGTCGCCGGCGGCCTCGATGAGGCGCCGGAGCCGGCGTTCGCGGCCATCGGCCCCGGCAAGGGTCTGTTCGAGCGTGGCCAGACGGACGCCCGACGGCGCCAGGTAGAACCCTTCGAGCACCTCCCAGGCGATGTCGGCCAGGCCCAGCGGACCGTCGCCGACGGTCTCGCCGGTCAGCACGTGCCAGGTTGTGAGTTCGACCTCGTCCTCGCGGACGCCGCAGCCGACCGTGGCGTGGGCCTGGGGGTCGAGGTCCACAAGGAGGACACGGCGGCCTTCCCTGGCCAAGGCGCCGGCCAGGTTGATGGCGGTGGTCGTTTTGCCGCAGCCCCCCTTGTGGTTGAAGATGGCGATGACCCGCATTGAGGCGCCTCCGAACGGTTCCGTCCCCCTCGGCCCGGCCGGGCGATGCCGCTTGCCGACACTGGGAAAGCCGAAAGTCGGACCGCTTAAGGAATTGTCGGCTGGGAGCCAGCGCCTTCTTTAGGAAACTTATCGGACGTTTTTTTTGCGGGTTAACGGCGGGCGCCTTTCGAGCCGCGACCGTGAGGTCGCGGGTATGCTATGGCGCCGCAGGTGTCAGCGCGCCGAGCGTCTGGCGCCGAACAAGCGTACCCCCGACCTTACGGTCGGGGCTCGGGCGCGCGCGGCTCGGGCGTCCGGGAGGCCCGGCGGCGTTTCCGGAAAACAACGCCGTCTCCGCAGGGCAACCGAATGGCTAAGTCTTTTTGAAACAAGCACTTACGTTCATCCTGCCGGCCAGACAGGGGGCTCGGCGATGCGCCGTATCAACGCAATGCACCAAACGGCCCGGCGGCTGCGGAGAACGGCGCGCGAACCGCACTCGCGCAAGCCGTTTTCCGACAAGGACTTAGAATTTCTCCGGGGAAAAATCTTCCGCAGCCGGGCGTTCTGGCACAGGCCTTGCATAACCCATGAAACGATATGGCTCGTTCTTTAATGGCATCGCTTGCGACCTCAAGCACAGCCCTCCCCCGGGTGCGACGAGTCCTCAGGCGCTTTGCCACACAACCCCCTTAACTCCCATATTAAAGAACGAGCCATCTTGTGTATCACGCCCTTCGGGGCGATGCGGGGATAGACGAAGGATGTGTTGCGGGGTCTAGAGGAGGGTCAATCTCACACCCTTGCCAATCGTTCCCACACACGGCGCTGCTCGACGCGGCGTCCAAGGGTGCGGAAAACCCAAACAGAGCGGGGCGAATTTCTAAAGCGCTGTCTATCCCCGCAACACGGGCACGGTCACCCCTCCAGACCGTGCCCATTTTTTTGCGCCACACCCGCGCCGGGCGCGAACGGCGAGATTTCTCCGCCCCGGACGGGTCCAACTTCGGATCGGCCTCGCTGCGCGAGGCCTCGGTCGAAATGACATGCTGGGATGGGCGCCGCCGCGGGTGTCCCGGCCATTCGCTGCGCTCATGGCCGGGCGTCGGCGCGCGGCGGGCGTTGGCGCGGCGGGCTCGATAGGCGCGGTGACGAACCCGGCGCGTACGGGCCGGGCCACACCGGCGCGGCGGTGCGCCGGTCAGGCCGAGGCCTCGGCCAGCACGTCGGCGGGCGTCAGGTCGGCCGCCTTGCCGATGCGGCGGCCGG